>CAYQZW010000007.1:34254-35696 GCA_964422065.1 uncultured bacterium
AATCCCGCAACCCGGACCTTCCGGATCCGGATCCCCACAGGATGAAGGAGGCAACCCGATGAACGTAACCCTCACTTCCCCCCATGGACGGACCCTGACCCTCGGAGATACCACGCGGGTGATGGGGATTTTGAATGTGACGCCGGACTCTTTTTATGATGGAGGGCGGTATGCCCACGTCGAAAAGGCCGTAGAACGAGCACTACAGATGGTTCAAGAGGGGGCAGCTATCATTGACATCGGAGGGGAATCCACGCGCCCCGGCGCCGATCCGGTTCCCATAGAAGAAGAACGTCAACGAGTACTTCCTGTGATCCGGGAGCTCCGGAAGGCGAATTCCCAGATATGGATCTCCATCGATACGTACAAACATGAAGTCGCCGAAGCCGCCCTGCGCGAAGGTGCCGACATGGTGAATGATATCTCGGGGCTGACCTTTGATCCCCATATGACCGATGTCGTCCTCCGATTCCGTGCGCCAGTAGTGGTCATGCACATCCTTGGAACCCCGAAAACGATGCAACAGAACCCCTTCTATACAGACGTTGTCGAGGAAGTCATGAGATTTCTGGAATCGCGGAAGATGGCGTTGGTTCAAAAAGGGCTTTCTCCCCAGCAGATCATCGTCGATCCTGGGATTGGCTTCGGCAAACGACTGGAGGATAACTTGGAAATCTTGAAGCACATCCAACGCTTCCGCGCCTTGGAGGCCCCGATGCTCATCGGCCATTCCAGGAAGAGTATGATCGGGATGGTCCTCGATGGCCTCCCGCCGGAAGAACGGCTCGAGGGGACCCTTGCGCTGACGGCGTATTTGTTCATGAAGGGCATTGAACTTGTGCGTGTCCATGACGTTCAGGCCAACGTCCGGGTTATCCGAACTTTGGAAGCCCTTCGACTGAAACTCTATGACCAACCCCAGTCGGTTTCCCGGTGATCCCTGGTTTTCTCTGAAAAAATGCCGTATCTTCTTGAAGTCTTATGAAACGCTTAGGGATTCGAAAAGAAACTAAGAGTATTTGGGAACGACGGACCCCTTTGATTCCCGAACATGTTCGGGAACTGATTGAACTGCATGGCATTGGGGTCGTGGTAGAATCCTCGGATCGGCGGGTATTCTCGGACGACGCATACCGGCAGGTAGGTGCCCAAATCCAGGACGACCTCCACGATGTCCCGATCATCTTCGGTGTGAAAGAGATTCCTGCGAACCTCTTAGAACCCGGCAAAGTGTATGTTTATTTCTCGCATGTCATCAAGGGCCAACCCCAGAATATGGAGATGCTCCAACGCTTGTTAGATCTGGGTTGTACTCTGATTGACTATGAAAAGGTCACGGATGCAAGTGGAAAGCGGCTTATTGCGTTTGGATACTTCGCAGGCCTTGCCGGGATGGCAGAGACCCTTTGGGCGCTGGGACAACGCTGGTTGACCTTAGGGTT
>CAYQZW010000008.1:0-30747 GCA_964422065.1 uncultured bacterium
GAGCCGTCGCCATGTCCGATAGTATCCTCGCGGGTATCCGTAGGCAGGTATTTGTTATAGCCAAACAGCCATCCTTGATCTTTAAAGATCCGGCCACCGAAGAAGTACCGGATCTTCTTGGAAAGGGGGCCAGAAATTGACCACCGCAAGTCTTTGGACGCCAGAGGGTTCACAAGGTCCACACCAGGGAAGTAATCCGTGTGATTGGACACTTTATCCCCAGAATAGAAGTCAATCCCTGCTTTGAAGCGATCTGATCCTTCTTCCGTGACTACATTGACCACCCCACTCATTGCATTTCCGTACTCTGCATTAAACGTTCCAGCAACGAGTTCCAGTTGTCGAACCACATTGGTTGCCACGGAAATGGCGCGGCCCGAAAAGTAGGGGTCTTGGACCGGAATCCCGTCGATGTAGTACAGGATCTCGTTGCTTCGTCCCCCGCGAACGTGAATGCCACCGCCAGGGTCTTGGGTAATCCCCGCCTTAGTAGTCAAAATTTGAGTTACATTTTCGACGGGGAGGTTCCGAATTTCGGCTTTATCCGTGATGATCATGCTGGACGTCTCGTCTTTACGAATCACAGGTTCCTGGGCTTTGACGACAATCGGTTTGACTTGGAGGGTGGTCGGCTCCAGATAGAAGTCTACCTGGGTGGTCAGGTCAACGCGGACTTTGACGCCTTTTTTAATGACCGGAGCATAGCCCAGCATCGTGGCTTTGAGGTCGTACGTGCCAGGAGGAACATTGAGGATCATGTAGGTGCCATCCAGATCCGCCACTGCGCCCATCCGGGTCCCTTCAATGATCACGTAAGCATCCGGCAGGGGTTCACCGGTTTTGGCGTCCACGACCCTCCCGACAATCTTCCCGGTCTCCCCTGCCCAAAGGATTCCCAGGACAAAGAAACTGAGCCAGCCAAGTCGACTACGCCGAGACATCCTAACCTCCCAAAGTGTCTATCCGTGTTGTAATAAACTCCGTGGTTTCAATGACGACTGGGATCACCAGAGTCCCCAGATCCAGAACCTGTTCGGATTGGAGTTCAAACTCGTCCGTGGTATCGTCTGGATAGAGGGTGCCGATTTCCCAGTAGCGAAACGTCAAGGAGTCCACCAATTGGTTGTTTTCCAGGGTGTCTATGACCGTGGTATCTACACTGACCAGAAGGGTTTCGTACTGTGCTTCCTTGGTCAGGATCAGCCGGTAGGACCGTGGGGGTAGAACCAACTGGAAGAACCCTGTGGAGTCGGTATAGGTATAGTCCATGCTGGGCTTGGTTGCGACTTTGACACTTTCGACGGGCGCGGAGAGGAGAGAGTCGATGACAGAGCCTTTGACGGTTGCAGCTTTTGGACTCTCCAGTTTGTCCTCACACCCCCCTCCAATGAACATACCCAGGAGTAAGCCCCATAGGAGCACTCGCCTCATATCAACCTCCCGGTCTTCCACACACTCCAGTTCAACGACTTAGGATCGAGTTTACTTGTAGCGATACACAATCCTCCCGCGGGTTAAATCATACGGAGTCAATTCCACGGTGACCCGATCCCCGGGGAGGATCCGGATATAATGCATCCGCATTTTGCCCGAAACATGGGCCAAAACCATCATGCCATTGTCTAACTCCACCCGAAACATAGCGTTCGGGAGGACTTCCTTGATGGTTCCTTCAACCCTTATCACATCTTTCTTTGCCATAGGCTTCACCTAACCTCTGTGAGAATTTCCGGGCCATCCGACAAGATAGCCACCGTATGCTCAAAGTGCGCGGAGGGGCGACCATCCGCGGTCACCACCGTCCACCCGTCCGAAAGCGTTCGGACCGCAGAGGTCCCCAGGTTGACCATCGGTTCGATCGCTAAGACCATACCGGGCTTTAACTTGGGTCCTTTACGGCGGGAATCCACGAAGTTGGGAACCGAAGGGTCTTCATGCAAGCGAAGGCCGACACCATGTCCCGCTAATTCGCGAACGACATGAAATCCATGGGCTTCCACCTCGTCCTGGATGGCTTTCGAAATTTCGGAGAGGTAGTGCCCGGGCTGAGCCATAGTGATACCTTTATAAAGGGCATTCCGGGTCGTTTCAACCAATTCCAGGAGTCTGGAAGGCACCGAATCCACGATAAAGGTCCGGGCCCCATCCCCGATAAACCCCTGGAAAATGACCCCTACATCAATTTTCACCAGATCCCCTGAGCGGATGATCTTCGAACGTGAGGGGATCCCATGGACCACCTCGTGATTCAAGGAGATACAACTTGAAGCAGGATACCCCCGATACCCTAAAAAGGCCGGAGTCCCACCATGACGACGGATAAAGGCATCAATTTTTTGATCCAGTTCGTATGTTGAAACCCCGGGATGGATATGGGATTCGATATAGTCCAAAGTCAATGCGACCAGGCGAGCGGCCTTACGGATCCCTTCAATCTCCTCATCACTCTTGAGGATGATCATTCCGCAAGACCTGTTCTATGGCCTGGGTGACCGTTTCGGGATCCCCCAATCCCGAGACCCTACGCAGGAGCCCTCGGTCGCGGTAATATTGGATCAACGGTTCCGTCTGTTGTCGGTAGACTTCCAGACGTTTCTGGATGGTCTCTGGCTTGTCATCCGGTCGGGTGACCAAGGGGGTTCCGCAGTGGTCACAGACCTCATCCCGTTTCGGAGGATGGGAAAGGAGGTTGAACGTGGCTTTACATTGTGGACACACCCGCCGGGCGCTGAGCCGTCGGATGATTTCCTCATCGGGCACATCCAAAAAGATGACATGGTGGATCCGGATCTCTCTCGCTTGGAGGATGTTCTCCAGACCTTCAGCCTGCTGGAGCGTGCGAGGAAAGCCATCTAAGATAAACCCTTCACCCACTGCATCCAAGGTTTCCTGGATGAGTCCCAGCATCACATCATCGGGGACCAATTCACCCCGTTCCATGTAATGTTGGGCCTTTTTGCCCAACGGGGTGCCTTGCTGGACGGCGTCTCGGAGAATATCGCCAGTGGAGAGTTTGGTCAGATGGAAACGCTGCGCAATGATGTCGGCCTGGGTCCCTTTTCCTGCCCCTGGGGGGCCGAGGAAGATGAGGTTTAACCGCGCCATCCTCGGATCCGACCCTTCTTCAGGAGCCCTTCATATTGGCGCATGATCAGGTGAGCCTCGATCTGCTGCATGATTTCGAGTGCCACCCCGACGATAATCAGGAGCCGTGTACCGCCAAAGTAGAAGGGGATGTGGGTCCATCGGATCAGGTGCCACGGTAAAATCGCGATGAGCGCAAAGAAAATCGAGCCCGGCAAAAGGATCCTGGCCATCACCCGATCGATGTACTCCGCTGTTTTTTGACCGGGTCGAACACCGGGAATGAACCCTGAGTACCGCTGCAGGTTTTCCGCCATATCGCGCGGATTCATCACCACCGCGGTGTAGTAATACGCAAAGAAGACAATCAGCAAACCGTAAAGGATGTCATAGGCCAAGTTCCCGGGTTGGAACCACTGATTGAAGGTCTGGGCCCAGTTTGCCTGAACAAAGGTCGTAATCGTGTTCGGAAACATCATCAAACTCTGTGCAAAGATAATCGGGATCACGCCGGCCGTATTCACGGTCAGGGGGAGATAGGTCTGCTGCCCCCCATAGACCCGGCGGCCGACGACACGCTTGGCATATTGGATCGGGATCCGTCGTTGTGCCTCCGTGACGATCACCACCGCTGCTGTGGCTGCCAGCATCACAATCGCCACAAAGCCAAAGGCAAGGGGCGAGAGCGCGCCGGTCCGAAGGAGGGTAAAGGTCTGGGCCACTTCGTTCGGGACAGTATCCAGGGTCCCTGCATAGATGATCAAGGAAATCCCGTTCCCGATCCCGTATTGGGTGATCTCTTCCCCCAGCCACATGAGGAATACGCTCCCGGCAACCAGTGAGATGACCGTCACAAAGATGAAAAAGGGACCGGGATTGGGGACCACCGGTGCTCCCGAGACCGGACTCGTTAATCGTTGAAGAAAAACGGAAACCCCAAAGGCCTGGATGGCCGCCACCAAAATCGTCAAATATCGAGTGTACTGTTCAATCTTTCGACGCCCATGTTCACCTTCTTTCTGGAGGCGTTCCAGATAAGGAACGGTCGTGGTCAACAACTGGAGGATAATGGACGCCGAGATATAAGGCATAATGCCCACCCCGAACACCGCGGCTCGGGAGAGGGCTCCGCCGACGAACATATCAAAAAGACCAAAAGTGGTCCCCTGAAGGGCAGTGCGGAAAAATTCCCCCAACGCCCGTGCATCCACACCCGGGAGAGGAATATGGGTACCAATTCGGTACACCGCAATGATCGCTAACGTGAAAAGGATCTTCCGACGGAGGTCTTCGATTCGAAGGAGGGAACCCAGACCTTCACGCAGCATGGTTATGACTCTCCTTCCGATTCAGGTTTCGCTTCCTCTGGAGACTCGTCCTCTGAAGGTTGTTCGGATTCCGTGCCTTGGGTTGGGGCAGGTTCGGGTTCTTCTGGTGGGGAACCCGACGGTTTTTGTTCTTCGGCAGTCTTCGGTTCAGGGCTTCCCGATGCCTGTGGTTTCCAGGGTAAAATCCGAACGGTTCCTCCCACAGATTCAATGGCTTGCTTGGCCTTCTCACTGAACGCGTGGGCCTCAACGGTCAGTTTTTTGGACAATTCCCCTCTCGCCAAAATTTTGACGGGTAAATTCTTTCTGACGAGCCGTTTTTCCTTCAGGACCGTGAGGGTCACTACATCCCCATCCGCGAATTTTTGTTCCAACTGCTCCAAGTTGACGACTTCGTACTCAACCCGGAAGGGATTCTTAAACCCCCGTTTCGGCAACCGCCGATAGAGGGGCATCTGACCGCCTTCAAACCCAGGACCTTTCCCGCCACCGGAACGGGCTTTCTGCCCTTTATGTCCACGGGTTGAGGTCTTTCCGTGTCCTGACCCCGGCCCACGACCCACCCGTTTCCGTTTCTTTTTTGCGCCTTTTTTCGGACCGATGTTACTGAGCGTGAACATCTTCTACTTCCTCCACTTGAACCAATCCCTGAACGACGCGAAGCATGCCCCGGAGTGCTGGTGTATCCTTGTGGATTCGGGACTTCCCAATTCTGCCCAATCCCAGTGCCTCCAAGGTCCGCTTAGCCTTCTTGTGCTTCCCGATGCTCGATCTCACTTGTGTCACTTTGAGTAATTTTTCTTTCACTTCTGAACCTCCTGATGAGTCTTTCCACGGGAACACCGCGCATTCGTGCCACGGTCTCTGGGTCCTTCAACTTCAGAAGCCCGTCCAATGTCGCCTTTAAGAGGTTGACGGTATTATTCGCGCCCAAGGACTTGGTTAAGGCATTTTCGTAGCCTGCAGCCTCTAAAACCGCACGCACCGGCTGGCAGGCGATAATCCCCGTCCCGGGAGCCGCAGGCTTCAGCAAGACCTTGGTCGCACCGACCCGTCCGATCACATCGTGAGGCAGGGTTCCCTTCAAGATGGGGACTTTCTTGAGATTCTTATATGCATTCTGCGTTGCCTTGCGGATCGCATCCGGAGTCTCTGCCGCTTTGCCGTGTCCAATCCCTACGGTCCCTTTGCCGTCTCCGACCACAACCCAGGCCGAGAGTTTAAATTTCCGACCACCCTTCGTGGTCTTGGACACCCGCTTAATGGTGACCACCGTCTCTACAAATTCCGTTACGGCATCACTGATGAGATCTCTCATGTCAGAACTCCAAGCCTCCTTCTCTTGCCCCTTCAGCGAGGGCCTTCACACGGCCGTGATACCGATACCCAGACCGATCGAAGACCACTTTCTTGAACCCTTTTTCCAGGGCACGTTGAGCCAACAATTTGCCCACCACTTTTGCCTTCTCGATCTTCCCTTTTAGTTCCTTGATCTGGTCGCGGATCTCTGGGGAGAGGGTCGATGCGCCCGTGATCACCTGACAAGGGCCAAACGGAGGATCGATGACCAGTTGTGCATAGATATGTTTGCTTGTCTTTTTCACCGTAATCCGTGGGCGCTCCGGCGTACCGCTCACCTTCTTCCGAACGCGGAGGTGTCGTCTTTTCCTTCGCCACTGTTTCTCCTCTGGTCTCATACCTCTCACTCCTTACTGGGCTTTCACGGCCGACTTCCCGGCCTTCCGTCTCACGTACTCCCCAACATACCGAATCCCTTTACCCTTGTAGGGCTCAGGGGGACGAATGGCGCGGATATTCGCCGCCATCTGTCCAACTTTTTGCTTATCAATCCCAGAAACGACAATCCGGTCCTGTCCCACCGCCTTCAGGGTCACCCCGGGCATCGGTTCTACCCGGACAGGATGCGAGAACCCAACGGTCAACACGATCGCATCCCCCTCTTGTTTGACACGGTACCCTGTCCCCACCAACTGGAGTTCTTTCGTAAACCCCTGGGTCACCCCAATGACCATATTGTTGATCAGTTGACGGATCGTTCCATGGAGGGCACGGGAGAGTTTGTCCATGTTCCGGGGGTGGACCCGAATCTCCGTATCGGTCACCTCTACTTCCACTTGGGGCGGAATCCTTTGGCTCAGGCTCCCCTTTGGGCCCGTGACCACCAACTCATCACCTTTCCATTCGACCTTCACTCCCTCTGGAATTTTGACGGGTAATTTTCCCAGGCGCGACATCTCTTGACCTCCTCACCAGGCGTAAAAGAGAACCTCTCCACCCACACGACGTTTCCGGGCTTCACGGTCCGTCATGATCCCCTGTGATGTTGAAATCACAGCAATCCCCAATCCATTTTTCACCCAGGGGATGTGGTCTGCATCCACATAGATCCGACGTGAGGGCTTGGAGATCCGTTGTAAATCGGTAATCACCGGGGTGCCGTCCGGGGTATACTTAAGCCGCACTTTAATCTTTCCGCCGCGTTGATCTTCTATCACTTCAAAATCCTGGATAAACCCCTCGCGTTTGAGGATTTCCAGGATTCGGACCTTCATTTTCGAGATCGGCAGGATCTCCACTTCGGGTTTTCTTGCGCGTACGCCATTCCGGATTCGTGTCAGCATATCCGCGATCGGATCCATATTCATGATCTACACCTCCACTCACCAACTGGCCTTTTTCACTCCAGGGATCTTCCCCTGGAGAGCCAACTCACGAAAGCAGATCCGGCACAATCCGAACTTCCGAATGTACCCCCGAGGTCGTCCACAGCGCATACACCGGTTGCGGTGCCGGATCTTATATTTCGGCTTCTTTAAAAAAGATTTCGCCATTTGGGCCTTCGTTGCCACGATTACCTCCTTTCAAACGGAAAGCCCAACTCCTTCAAAAGGGCCAGGGCTTCCCGGTCCGTTTCGGCTGTTGTTACAATGTTAATATCCAGCCCAAACACGCGCTTCACCTTGTCAATATCGATTTCAGGGAACACGGTATGCTCACTTAACCCAAAGTTGTAATTCCCTCGTCCATCAAAGGAATCCACAGGGATCCCACGGAAATCACGAACCCGCGGTAAGGCTGCATGAACCAACCGCTCGATAAAATCGTAGGCACGCACACCCCGCAATGTCACCTTCAGGGCGATGGGCATTCCTTTCCGCAGATGGTACTGTGCAACGTTTTTCCGTGCACGAATCAATAAGGGTTTCTGTCCAGTAATCAATTTGAGGTCTTCCGCGATGACGTCCAAGATCTTGGGGTCTCGCACCGCTTCACCATCCGTGACCATGACCACGACCTTTTCGATCCTGGGGACCTGCATGGGATTCTTGTACCCCAGTTCCTTCATCAACTTCTGTCGAATTTTCGTTCGGTATTCCTGAAGTAAGTTCGCCATTTTAGTCAATCACTCCATCACATTTTTTGCAGTATCGGACCTTTCGGTCGTCCTCAAACCGAAAGCCCACACGTGTCGGTTCCCCGCAGTTAGGACAGACCAAGCGGAGTTTTGAAATATGGATGGGCGCCTCCATTTCAATAATGCCGGAGGGCTGGGTCTGGCTCCGGGCTCGCATGTGTCGCTTGACGATATTGGCCCCTTCCACCAGTGCGCGCTGCATTTTCGGAAACACCTTTTTCACTTTGCCGACGTGCCCTCGGTCCTTGCCCCGCATTACCATGACGGTATCACCGCGTCGGATCTTCGCCGCCATCAGACCACCTCCGGTGCCAGCGACACAATGCGCATAAACTTCTTCTCACGGAGTTCTCGGGCTACAGGGCCAAACACACGGGTCCCACGGGGCTCATTATTCTGATCAATCAGGACCGCCGCATTGTCATCAAACTTGATATAGGTCCCGTCCTTGCGTCGCATTTCCTTTCGTGTTCGGACGATCACAGCCCGTGCGACTTCACCCTTTTTCACCGGGGAGCCCGGAATCGCCTCCTTAATGGTCACCACCACCACATCACCCACATAGGCATATTTTCGGCGTGTGCCACCCAGCACCTTAATCACCATCGCCTCTTGTGCTCCCGTATTGTCTGCGATTCTGAGTCTCGTAAAATCCTGGATCATGGGGCCATCCTCCTTCTCTACAGGACCGGGGCTTTCCGTACAATCTCAACGAGCCTCCAACGCTTTAATTTCGAGAGGGGACGAGTCTCCATAATCTTGACCAAATCCCCTACCTTGGAGGCGTTGTTCTCATCATGAACATAAAACTTTTTTCTTCGTTTGATGTATTTCTTGTATTTCGGGTGTTTGACCAAGGTCTCCACCACCACGACCCGTGTCTTATCCATTTTGTCGGAGGTCACAACCCCGATCCGGACCTTTCTCTGTCTTCTACTCCGTTCCATGGCTCTCTTTCTCTCTCAAGATGGTTAAAATCCTTGCAATGTCCCTGCGGATCAGCCGGAACCGGTGTGGCTGACTCAGGGATCCGCGTGCTTTCTCCAGCCGCAATTGAAAGAGTTCCTCTTTCAGACGATGCAGTTCGTCTCTCAGTTCCTCTACGGTCAATTCGCGGAGTTCGGACGCCTTCATACGCCACCCTCCTCGATCGAGACGAACCGAGTCTTTACCGGCAACTTAAAGGAAGCCCGACGGAAGGCTTCTCGGGCGTCTTCTTCGCTTACCCCGCCGAGTTCAAAGATGATTCGGCCAGGCTTCACGACGGCGACCCATTCCTCTACATTCCCTTTCCCCTTCCCCATTCGGGTCTCCGCAGGCTTTTTCGTCATCGGTTTGTCGGGGAAGATCCGGATCCAGAGTTTGCCCCCCTTTTTCAGGTACCGTGTGATCGCAATTCGGGCTGCCTCAATCTGTCGACCGTTGATATGGGCCCGGGTAACTGCTTTCAGCGCGTATTCTCCAAACGCAATGTAATTCCCAGCCTGCGCCTTACCCTTCATCCGGCCGCGTTGGACCTTCCGGTATTTCGTCCGTTTGGGCATCATCATGGCAGTTCGACCTCCTCCTCTTCCCGCTTCAGGACATCGCCCTTATAGACCCAAACCTTAACCCCAATCGTCCCGGTCTTGGTAAACGCCGTTTCTTGAGCGTAATCAATGTCGGCACGTAGGGTCTGCAGTGGAACTCGCCCCTGGATATACCATTCTTTCCGAGCAATTTCAGCACCACCCAGACGTCCTTTACACTGGACTCGGATCCCTTTGGCGCCCATCCGCATGGCCATCTCCACCGCTCGCTTCATTGCGCGACGGTGAGACACCCGTTGCTCGATCTTCTGGGCGATGTTTTTGGCGATCAGGGTTGCATCAATCTCTGGGATCCGGACCTCAACCACGTTGATGTGGATATCCTTTTTGCCGGTGAGTTCCTGTAATTCGCTCCGCAAATTCTCAACTTCTCGCCCGCGTTGACCGATAACAATACCCGGCCGAGACGTATAAATGCTCACACTCACCCGATCTACCGTTCGCTCAATAATCACACGAGATAAGCCTGCGTGTTTCAGACGCTTCTCCAAATAGTCGCGAATTTTAAGGTCTTCCTGAAGGTTTTCCTTGATTTTCTTGCCACGGGCAAACCACTTGGCTTCCCAGTCTTTGATGTACCCAAGGCGGAATCCAATCGGATGGACTTTCTGGCCCATGTTTACCTCCCTTCCGTCACTTCAATGGTGATATGAGACATCCGTCTCCGTCTCATCACGGCCCGACCTCGCCAAGCCGCTCGCCAACGCTTCAAAATGGGGCCTCGGTCGACTTTTGCGGTAATCACTACGAGTTCCTCATCTGGCCTGGCCTCGGTTCCGGCCTTTTCCTGATAAGAAGCCACAGCGGCCTTCAGGCCCTTGAGCAGGATGGACGCCAACTTCCGTTTCCGGTTCATTTCTAAGATCCATCGGGCTTCGTGGACTGGCTTGCCGCGGATCAAGTCCAGGACCGGCTTCACTTTCTTCGGCGATACGAGTATGAACCTTTGGACACTCCGTCCCACCATCTTACTTCATCCTCGCTTTCTGTGCCCCTTTCAAGCCTTTGTGGCCTCGGAAAGTCCGCGTCGGGGCAAATTCACCCAACTTATGACCCACCATGTCCTGGGTGATGTAAACCGGGATGAACTTCCGACCGTTGTGGACCTGGATGGTATGCCCCACAAAGTCCGGCGTAATCGTGCTGCGCCGAGACCAGGTCTTGATCACGCGTTTCTCGCCTTTCTCGTTCATCTCGCGAATCTTCTTGAGCAACTTCGGGTCTACGTAGGGCCCTTTCTTCAGTGAACGTCCCATATTTACCTCCGTCTCTTCACAATGAACCGGTCGGAAGGCTTGTTTTTCTTCCGGGTCTTCTTCCCTTTCGCCGGTAATCCCCAAGGACTCACAGGCGGTCGACCGCCCTTGGATCGGCCTTCTCCACCTCCCAGGGGGTGGTCACAGGGGTTCATCACGACGCCCCGCACGGTCGGTCGTCGGCCCAGCCATCGGGAGCGTCCGGCCTTCCCTAAGATGACGTTCTCGTGGTCTACATTGGACACCCGTCCGATGGTCGCATAGCAGGTCTGCAGGATCATGCGCACTTCACCCGAAGGCAACTGGACATACGCGTACTTTCCTTCCTTAGAGAGGATCACCGCCGCCGTACCCGCAGCACGAACCAACTGGCCGCCCCGTCCTGGATAGAGTTCCAGATTGTGGATCTCCATCCCCTCAGGGATCTCTTTCAGTGGGAGGTGGTTCCCGACCTTGAGTTCTACACCGGGTCCTGAGACCACAGTCTCACCGACCCTCAGCCCTTCGGGAGCGAGAATATACCGTTTTTCGCCATCCACATACTGCAAGAGCGCGATGAAAGCTGTCCGGTTGGGATCGTATTCGATGGAGACAACTTTAGCCGGTACCCCGTGCTTTTCCCTACGGAAATCCACGATACGAAGCAATTTTTTGTGGCCACCGCCGCGATGTCGGACTGTGATCCGACCCAGATTGTTCCGGCCACCCGTTCGCCTCTTCGGGAGCAATAAGGACTTCTCCGGTTCCTTCTTCGTCAGGACAGAATAGTCCACGACCGTCATGAACCGACGGGAGGGCGTGTATGGCACAAAACTCTTTACCGGCATCGCTATGCTCCTTCAAACAGTGGTATGGTGTCGCCTTCTTTCAAGAACACAATCGCCTTCTTGTAAGACCGTGTTCTGCCCATCACCCGAAATCGTCGTTTCGGCTTGCCCTTCACGTTGATGACGTTGACCTTTTGGACTTTTACCTTAAAGAGGTCTTCGATGGCCTTCTTGATCTCGGGCTTGTTCGCGTCCTTGGCGACCTCAAAAACATAAGCGTTCGCTTCCCGCTGAAGTCGAACGCTCTTCTCCGTGAGAATGGGTCTTATTATAATGTCTCTCGGGTCTCTCATGCCAATCGCTCCTGTAGGCCACTGATCGCGTCCTTCTCCAGGACCACATACTCGGAATCCAGCACATCGTACGTATTGGCCTCGGCGTCTGACTTGGTGTTCACCTTGGGGATATTCCGGGTTGAAAGGTAGAAGTTCTTTTTGGTGCCGTGGGTCACGAACAGGACCTTTTTGCCGTCCAACCCGAGGTTTTTCAGCAGTTCAACGGCACTCTTCGTCTTCGGAGGTTCGTCGGTTGGAATGGAATCGAGCACGAGGATCCGATCCTCACGGGCGCGATCCGAGAGCGCCATCTTCAGGGCCAGACGTTTAACCTTCTTGGGGGGATCATACCCGTAGTCCCGAGGACGTGGGGGGAACGCTTTGCCGCCGCCCACAAAGATCGGAGCCTGCCGGTCCCCATGCCGGGCACGACCGGTTCCCTTCTGGGGCCAAATCTTCCGGCCCGATCCCTTGACCTCTGACCGGGTCTTTGCCTTCGCTGTCCCTACACGCCGATTCGCCAGGTAGGCCCGGACCACTTCCCACAGTACGTGTCGCTTGGGGGTCACGCCAAAGATCTCGTCGGGAAGTTCCACTTCGCCGATCTTTTTGCCGTCTCTCGAAAATACTGGAGCCTTCAGCATCGTCTCATCACCTCGCTCGTACGTAGACAACTCGACCATTCGGCCCCGGAACCGCCCCTTTGACGATCAGCAAGTTCTTTTCGGGGATCACCTTGAAAACTTTGAGGTTCCGGACGGTTACTCGTTCCATTCCGTAATGGCCTGCCATCTTTTTGCCTTTCCAGACGCGTCCGGGGAAGGTCGTTTGCCCGATGGAGCCCGGGCGGCGGTGGAATTTTGAACCGTGACTCTTGGGCCCACCATGAAACCCCCACCGCTTGATGACCCCCGTGAATCCTCGGCCCTTGGTATAGCCCGTGACATCCACCGTCTGGACCCCCTCAAAAACTCGGACGTCCAACTGTTGACCCGGCTCATAGCCATTCAACTTGTCCACCCGGAACTCCCGGATGACACGAGCCGGGTAGGTTTCTCGTTCTCCCAGGACCTTTTTGAGTTCCCCCAATAGGGGTTTGTTGAGTTTGCGGACCGGGACCTCACCATAGCCTAGTTTGAGGGCTGAATAGCCGTCCCGTTCCGGGGTCCGTAGACCAAGGACGGTACACGGACCGACCTCAAGGACCGTCACGGGTGTCATGTGCCCTTTCTCATCGGGCAACTGCGTCATGCCGAGTTTCTTTCCGATCAGTCCGATCATAGCGCCTTAATCTCCACCTCTACACCCGCTGGAAGATCCAGTCGCGAAAGTTTGTCAATCGTCTCCTGAGTAGGATTCCAGATCTCTAAGAGTCGCTTGTGAATCTTGAGTTCAAACTGTTCCTGAGAGCGCTTATGGACGTGGGGCGACCGGATCACAGAGAAGAGGGTGCGCTTGGTCGGGAGCGGGATGGGGCCAGAGACCCTTGACCCGGTTCTCCTGGCGGTCAATGCGATTTTCTTCGCAGACCGGTCCAGAAGCTGCGGGTCAAAGGACTTGAGTTTAATCCGAATTCTGGCCTCCATTTAGTCCTCCACTTCGGTCACAACACCGGCTCCGACCGTCCGTCCACCCTCTCGGATTGCGAACCGGAGCCCTTCTTCAATCGCAACCGGGTAGATCAACTCAACCTCAAGGTTCACGTGGTCACCCGGAATCACCATCTCCCGGTCAGGCGGGAGTTTAATGGTTCCGGTGACGTCCGTCGTCCGGAAGTAGAACTGCGGACGATACCCCGTGAAGAAGGGCGTATGTCGACCACCTTCCTCGGGCTTCAAGACGTAGACCTGAGCCTTAAACTTCGTATGAGGCTTGATGGAACCGGGCTTAGCCACCACCATTCCACGCTCAACATCTTCCTTCTTCACGCCCCGTAGCAGGAGCCCCACGTTGTCACCAGGAAGGGCCTCATCCAGGATCTTCCGGAACATCTCAATGGAGGTCACCACGGTCTTAATGGGCTCATCTCGGAACCCCACCACTTCCACTTCCTCACCCGGAGTCAACCGACCACGTTCCACACGTCCGGTCACCACGGTCCCACGTCCGGTAATCGAGAAGATATCCTCGATCGCCATCAGGAACGGTTTGTCCACCTCACGTTTCGGCTCAGGGACATAGTTATCCAGGGCATCCAGGAGTTCCTGGATCGGCTTGTACCACTCGCAGTTCGGGTCATCGCCGCATTCCAGGGCCTTCAAGGCAGACCCCTTAATCACCGGGATCTCGTCGCCAGGGAACTCATACTCGTTCAGCAGGTCCCGAATCTCCATTTCCACGAGTTCGAGCAACTCGGGGTCATCCATCATGTCCACTTTGTTGATGAAGACGATGATGTAAGGAACGTTCACCTGACGGGCCAGGAGGACGTGCTCACGGGTCTGCGGCATCACGGAATCCGGGGCAGCGACGACGAGGATGGCGCCATCCATCTGGGCAGCACCGGTAATCATGTTCTTGATGTAGTCCGCGTGTCCCGGGCAGTCGATGTGTGCGTAGTGGCGCTTTTCGGTCTCATACTCAATGTGTGCCAACTGGATGGTAATCCCACGCTGCTTCTCTTCCGGCGCCTTGTCGATCTGGTCGAAGGGAATGTACTCTGCCAGTCCCTTCAGGGACAAATACTTCGTGATGGCAGAGGTCAGGGTAGACTTCCCATGGTCGACGTGCCCGATGGTTCCCACATTCAAGTGGGGCTTCTTTCTTTCAAATTTCTGCTTCGCCATTGCTCTTACCTCCGCTTTTCTTTCTATTTCAAAGACAGCATTTCTTTGAACTCTTTTTCAGGGAGCGGGGCAAAACGAGCAAGCCGCATCCAGACGGTCCCGCGTCCCTGAGTCATGGATCTCAACGCTGTCACGTAGCCAAAAAGGTTCTTGAGGGGAACCAACCCCCGTATCTTCTGATAGCCGTGTTCTAAGGCCTCAATGCCCACCAACTCGCCCCCCCGATGTCCCAAATCTGAAACCACATTCCCGACATAATCTGACGGGACGACAATCTCCACATCCATCACAGGTTCCAGAAGAATCGGTTTGGCTGCCCGAAAAGCCTCCCGAACCGCATTGAGAAACGCGACACGCGTTCCCATCGGTGTCGCGTTCTGGGTTTCCACCTCCAAAACTTCTAAGTGAACATGGATCACCGGGTATCCCAGAAGCGGACCATAAGACAGGACTTCTTCGGCAGCCGCTTCTAAAGCCTCCTGAAACTCCTCAGGAACGTCATCTCCGTGTATCGTCAGTTGATAGTCGCCCTCCGTAAACGGTGAAACCCGAACCCGCACCTTGCCATGATGGAGGGTTCCAGCGATCTCCCGGTGAAACATTCCTTCGGTCTCCGCGGTTGTCGTCACAGTCTCCCGGTAGTTGACCTGAGGTTTTCCAATCTTGACTTGGACGCCGAAATCCCGTTTGAGACGGTCCACAATGATCTCTAAATGGAGTTCTCCCATGCCAGAAATGACCAACTGGCCGGTCTCTGGATCCTCACGGAATCGGAATGTCGGGTCCTCAAAGTGCATGTCCTGGAGTGCATTCTTCAGGCGGTCCAAATCTGCCATCGTTTTGGGCTCAATCACAAGGTTGACCACCGGCTCTGGGAATTGCATCCCCTCATAAAGAATGGGAAAATCCGGATCACAAAGGGTATCGCCCGTCTTCGCGTCTCGAATACCGACCAATGCCACAATCTCTCCGGACAGTGCATTGTTTCGGGTCTCCAGTTTCTTGGCGTGAATCCGGTAGATCCGGTGTACTTTGGAGACGTTATTTGTCACGGCGTTGAGGACCTTTTGGCCAACGCGAATCTTCCCTGAATACACGCGTGTAAAGAGGAGTCGGCCGATGTGTTTGTCCCATTGGACTTTAAAGATCACGGCAGAGAAGGGTTCATCGGGCGAGGGTTTCCGCTCAATGATCTCCTGGGTTCTGGGGTCGACCCCCATCGGATTCGGCACATCCAACGGGGAAGGCAAGTAATCCACAATGGCATCCAACAGAGGCTGGATCCCGCGGTTCTTTAATGCAGATCCCATCAGAATCGGGACCCAAACCCCCCGGAGGGTTCCTTCTCGGATGACGCGTTTCAGATGGTCTTCCGCGACGAACCCCTGATCGCTGTATTCGTCAATCACGGACTCATCCAACTCCCCCAGGGTCATCACGAGTTCTTCGTAGGCTGCCCAAAACCCCTCTCCATCGGCTTCTTCGGTTCGGTATTTCTCGCCGGTGAGGTCTTGGTCCCAGATGATTTTCCATCGTCCCACGAGGTCAATCACGCCTACAAAACTATCCTCAATGCCGATCGGCAACTGAAGCCGTAAAGGGCGAACTTTGAAGCGTTTCTGGATCTGGTTCATGACGCGTTCTGGGGAAGCACCGACACGATCCATTTTGTTGATAAAGGCGATCCGGGGGATGGCATATTGATCGGCCTGTCTCCATACGGTCTCAGACTGAGGTTCGACGCCTCCTACCGCACAGAAGATCACCACGAGCCCATCCAAGACCCGGAGGGAGCGTTCTACTTCTGCGGTGAAGTCTACATGACCTGGGGTGTCGATGATGTTGATGATGGCGTCACGCCATTGACAAAAGGTGGCGGCAGCGGTGATGGTAATCCCCCGCTCCTTTTCTTGAATCATCCAATCGGTGGTGGCCGTCCCCTCGTCGACCTCCCCGAGCCGGTGGATCCTGCCCGTGTAGTACAGGACCCGCTCGGTGGTCGTCGTCTTGCCCGCATCGATATGGGCCACGAAGCCAATATTCCGTATTTTGTGTAAATCCAATTGCATCACTGTGCCACCACCTTCGTAACACTGTTTGTTGTTTTCTCCAGTGTTGTTTTGTTCTTCTTACCACCGGAAGTGTGCGAACACCCGGTTTGCACGGGCCATCGCGTGGGTATTCTCTTTGATCTTGACCGCGGCGCCCGTGCCTTTGTATGCATCAATGAGTTCGTTGGCCAGACGTTCGTAGGCCCGGCGCTCTGGCCGTGAACGCATGGCCCGAATGATCCACTTGATCGCCAGGGAAACTTGCCGTTTTGGCCGCACTTCTACTGGCACCTGATACGTGGCCCCGCCGACCCGGCGCGGCCGAACTTCCATCTCAGGCTTGACGTTCTCAATGGCCTTTTCAAACACCTCCAGGCCAGACATTCCCGTCTTTTTCTCAATCTCCTCTAAAGCCTTGTAAAAAATCTTCTGTGCCAAACTCTTCTTGCCGTCCCACATTAAGTTGTTGATGAATTTTGCAACCAAGACCGATCCGTATCGCGGATCGGGAGGGATTTTCCGTTCTGGCGCCCTTCTTCGTCTCATGGTTTCACTCCCTGATCAGTCTTTCGGTTTCTTGGTTCCATAAAGAGACCGTGAGTTCCGACGTCCTTCCACGCCGGCCGCGTCATACTTCCCACGAATGATGTGATACTTCACGCCCGGCAAGTCCTTCACACGACCACCCCGCACCAACACCACCGAGTGCTCCTGCAGGTTATGGCCTTCACCCGGAATATAGGCCACCACCTCACGGCCATTGGACAACCGCACCTTTGCCACTTTCCGTAACGCAGAGTTCGGCTTCTTGGGCGTGGTTGTGTACACACGAATACACACGCCCTTCTTTTGCGGATTGCCCTCTAAAGCCGGCGCTTTTGATTTCTTCTTCTTCGGCTTTCTTCCGTAGCGAATTAACTGGTTAATTGTAGGCATACGTACCTCCCTTATTCAGGGCCAATTATGTTAAGGATTGCCCAATCCTTTGTCAACTGCGTTAAGAGGCCGCTTTGGCCGCCTCTTCCTCCGTCACCAACCGGATCTTCCGGTACTCCTTGACCCCCGTGCCACTGGGAACCAAGGACCCGATGATGACGTTTTCTTTCAATCCCAAGAGTTCGTCGGTTTTGCCCGCAATGGCCGCATGGGCCAAAATCTTCGTGGTCTCCTGGAACGAGGCCGCTGCAATGAAACTCTCGGTCTCCAAGGAGGCCCGGGTAATTCCCACCAAAATGGGCTTGTACTTCGCGGGATTGCCGCCCTTCATCACCGTCTCGCGGTTCACCTGCTCCACACGGTATGCGTCTACGATATCCCCCTGGACGAACTTCGTGGTGCCAGAATCGGTGATCTGGACCTTCCGCATCATCTGCCGCACGATGATCTCAATGTGCTTGTCGTCAATCTTCACCCCGGACAACCGGTAGACCTCCTGAATCTGATCCAAGAGGAACTCTTGCACGAACTCTTTCCCTTTGATGCGGAGGATGTCGTGAGGGTCGATGGGTCCTGTCGTAATCGGCTCGCCGGCCTCTACCCATTCGCCGTGACTGACCAAGAGGTAACGACCATACGGGATCTTGTATTCCTTGGGCTCGCCAGCCTCAGGGGTAATGATCACTCGGAACACCCCCTTCTCCGGCGGCAGCACGCTCACCATCCCGGAAACTTCAGCCACGATGGCCTTGTTTTTCGGGGTTCGGGCCTCAAAGAGTTGTTCCACACGAGGCAACCCACCGGTGATATCACGTGTTTTTCCGGCCTCACGGGGGACTCGGGCAATCAGGTCTCCTGGATGCACGTGGTCTCCTTCATTCACCGCAAGTCGTGCGTCGTGGACCAGGTACACCGTTTCCCTGACCTCCTCCGTCTCCGGATCCAGGATCAGGACCTTGGGGTAATACCGCTTGAGGCGGTCCATTTCGACCACGCGCTCTACTTTCCCTTCTTCTACCGTTTCTCGGAGGGTGATCCCCTCAACGAGTCCCTCGAAACGGACAATTCCCTCGGCATTACTCAGGATGGGCAGAGAATACGGTTCCCATTCACAGAGGATCGCCCCCGCTTTCACCTTCTGCTTGTTCTTAACGCGGAGAATCGCACCGTACGGGACATTAAACTCTCGGACTTTGTTTCTTCTCTTGACCCGGATCTTCCCACGGCGGCTCACGACCACCCGACGTTCTCCGGCACCTGTTTTGCCTTCCACAAACTCAAGATTGACGAATTCTACGGTGCCATCAAAGGGTGCGCGGTGATACGCTTCCTCTGCGATCCGTTCTGCAGCACCGCCGGTGTGGAAGGTCCGGAGCGTCAACTGTGTTCCCGGTTCCCCAATGGATTGAGCCGCGATAACGCCCACAGCCTCACCCAGCTCCACCATCCGTCCAGTGGCGAGATTTCGGCCGTAGCACTTCGCACACACGCCCCTTGGCGCCTCACATCTCAGAACCGAACGGACATGGACCGCTTCAATGCCTGCTTCTTCAATCTCTTTGGCTTTCTCATCGCTGATTTCTTCGCCCTCGTGCACAAGGATCTCCCCGGTCTCTGGATGTACCACATCTTCAAGGGCAACGCGTCCTGCAATGCGCTCTGAGAGGGGTTCAATGACCGTCTCGCCTTCTTTCAGGGCTGTGATCCGCCGCCCGAGGATGGTCCCACAGTCTTCCATGGTCACCACTACTTCTTGTGCGACATCCACAAGGCGTCGGGTGAGGTGTCCTGCGTCTGCGGTCTTCAAGGCGGTATCCGACAATCCCTTTCGTGCCCCGTGGGTTGAGATGAAGTATTCCAGAACGCTCAAGCCTTCTTTGAAGTTCGAAATGACTGGTGTTTCAATAAATTCACCCACCACGTCCTTGGATTTTGTGGGCCGAGCCATCAGCCCTCGCATCCCTGCCAACTGTCGTACCTGGTCTACGTTCCCTCGCGCCCCAGAAGTCACCATCATGTAGATCGGGTTGAAGCCGTACCGGTCGTTCCGCATGATCTCCATCATGCGCTCTTTGACTTGATCCGTTGCACGGGTCCAGATGTCCAGGATTTTCTGGTAGCGTTCCACCCGTGAGATCATGCCCTTCCGATACGCCCTTTCAACCTTTTCACGCTCTTTTAAGGCCTCCTGGACGATCTTCGGCTTCTCGGGAGGAACCAGCATATCCTGCAATCCGAAGGTAATCCCGGAGATTGTGGCCATTCGGAACCCAAGGTCTTTCATCGCATCCAAGAACTCCGCAGTGGGTCCGGTTCCCAGTTTCTTGAAGATCTCCGCCACCAGTTGCTGGATGGCCTTTTTGTCCATCTCCTTGTTGACGAACCCGATTTCCTTCGGGACAATCTCGTTGAAGAGGATGCGCCCCATCGTGGTCTTGACCTTCTGGCCGTCGATAACCACGGTAATCTCCGCTTTCAGGTCGATGTAGCCATTTTCGTAGGCAAGCCGGGCCTCTTCGACCGACGCAAATGTCCGCCCTTCCCCCTTTGCTCCAGGCATGATCTTGGTCAGATAGTTCAGGCCGATCACCATGTCTTGCGAAGCAGAAGCCAGGGGTTTCCCATGCGCGGGGGACATAATGTTTCGTGGAGCCAACATGAGCATGATGGATTCGAGTTGGGCTTCTGGGGAGAGCGGGACAAATACGGCCATCTGGTCGCCGTCAAAGTCGGCGTTGTATGCGTTACATACCAAGGGATGTAACTTGATGGCTTTGCCTTCGATCAAGACCGGCTCAAAGGCCTGAATCGAAGGTCGGTGCAACGTCGGGGCTCGGTTCAAAAGGACCGGGTGATTCCGAACCACATCTTCCAAGAGTTCCCACATCGCGGGGTGCCGCGCTTGCACCAATTCACGGGCCGACTTGAGGGATTCCGCCAGTCCTGATTGCTCAAGCCGATACTCTACCATCGACTTGAAGAGTTCGACCGCCATCTCTTTAGGCAGGCCAACCTGGTGCAACTTGAGTTCAGGTCCGACAACAATCACCGAACGGCCCGAGTAGTCCACACGTTTCCCGAGGAGGTTCCGACGAAGCAATCCCTTCTTGCCGCGGAGGACATCGGAAAGGGAATTGAGTTTCCGGCCTCCCCGTCCGGAGATCGGACGCCGTCGACGAGAGTTGTCCAACAGGGCATCCACGGCCTCTTGGAGCATCCGTTTCTCGTTCCGTAGGATGATCTCCGGTGCGTTGAGTTCCAGCATGTTCTTCAGCCGGTTGTTCCGGGTAATCACACGGCGGTACAAATCGTTGATATCCGATGTTGCGAATCGGCCGCCTCCTAGGGGAACCAAGGGACGGAGATCGGGCGGGATCACCGGCAGTACCGTCAGGATCATCCACTCCGGTCGGTTATTGGAATTCAGAAAGGCCTCCACAACCCGGAGCCGTTTCAAGAGCCGGCTCCGTTTCAACAGGGATTTCTCGGTCTCGATCAATGTTCGCAAAGTGACCGAGAGTTCTTCAATATCCAGTTCCGCGAGGAGTTTCTGGATCGGGGCAGCCCCCATCTCCGCGATAAAGTCGTCCCCGTACTCCTCCCGGTATTGTTGATACTCTGCCTCGGTCAGGACCTGCCCCTTTTCGAGATCCGTATCTCCAGGGTCCACAACAATGTAGGAGTCGTAGTAAAGGATTGCCTCGAGTTCCTTGATGGAGAGATCCAGGAGCATCCCGATGATGGAGGGAGGCACCTTGTAATACCAGATGTGTGCAACCGGGACCGCGAGTTCGATATGGCCCATCCGTTCGCGGCGAACGTCCGATCGGGTAACCTCAACCCCACACTTGTCGCAGATGATTCCTCGGTGACGATACCCCTTGTAGCGGCCACAGGAACACTCGTAGTCTTTGACGGGGCCAAAGATGCGCTCACAAAAGAGCCCATCGCGTTCGGGCTTTTGCGTTCGGTAGTTGATGGTTTCGGCCCGCTTGACCTCTCCACGGGACCATGACCGGATGGCCTCCGGAGAGGCTAATTTGATCCTCAAGGCCTTCAAATCTTTGGGGTTGATATCCATTACTTCACCCCCGTGGGTTTTTCATCCTTGTCTTTCTTCTCGGTGATGATTTCAATGTCGAGCCCCAACCCCCTCAGGGTATGGAGCAAAACGCTGAAGGATGCTGGGAGTCCCGGCTCAGGGGGTTCCTCCCCTTTCCGGAGGGCCTGGTACAGGCGGTTCCGCCCCTGAATATCGTCCGACTTCACCGTCAGCATCTCTTGAAGTGTATAGGCGGCTCCATGCGCTTCTAAGGCCCAAACTTCCATCTCCCCGAATCGCTGTCCGCCAAAGTGGCTCTTTCCACCTACAGGCTGCTGAGTAATCAGGGAGTACGGACCCACAGAACGTGCGTGGACCTTGTCTTCCACCATGTGGATGAGTTTCAACATGTAGATGTAGCCTACCGTCACGGGGAAGTCAAAGTACTCCCCGGTTAGCCCATCACGGAGCCGGGCCTTCCCTTCAGGGTTGAGGCCGGCACTCTCCAGTTCCTTCCGAATGTAATCGATACTAAATCCTTGGAACGCAGGGCAGGCATAATAGACCCCTTTCTCCTTGCCTGCCCATCCCAGGATGGTCTCCAAAATCTGCCCCACGTTCATTCGGGAAGGCACCCCCAAGGGGTTGAGCACGATGTCCACCGGGGTCCCATCTTCCAGGAACGGCATATCCTCAACCGGAGCGATCTTCGCAACCACGCCTTTGTTCCCGTGCCGTCCGGCCAGTTTGTCACCCACTTGGAGTTTCCTCTTTTGCGCGACATAAACCTTGATCAGTTTGATGACGCCCGGAGGAAGATCATCTCCGCGCCGGATCCGCTCCATTTCCTTGTCGAACCGTTCCTGGATGTTCTTGAGCGATTCGCGCGCCAACTCAATCAGTTCACGGACTTTCCGCTCTCGATCCTTGTTCTTAAGGAAGCCTTCGGGAAGATCCAGGCTAAGGAAGTCAAGGGAACGGATCAAATCGGGGGTAAACCGTTCGCCTTCCTTGATCACCACCTCATCTCCGCGTCGGATGTCTTTTGCTGCGCGAACCCGCCCCAACAACGAGATCAGGCGGTTGGTCAGGCCTTCTTTCACCCGTCGCGTGGCCGCAGCTGTTTCCTTCCGGATCCGTTCTTCGCGCTCCCGCATCACCTTGGTGAACAGGGGATCCCGTTCCCCGGCTTTGGGTTTCCGTGAGAGAACAATCACATCCACGACCACACCCTCTACGCCGGGTGGAACTCGCTTGGAGGTATCCCGGACATCCTTCGCCTTCTCGGAGAAGATGGCGTAAATCAGTTTCTCTTCGGGCAGCAATTCTCGTTCGCCCTTTGGAGAAATCTTCCCCACCAAGATATCTTCAGGTTTCACCTTCGCCCCAATGCGAATGATACCGAACTCGTCCAGGTTCTTCAGTTTCTCTTCCTTCACATTGGGCAGGTCGCGGGTCACCTCTTCCGGCCCCAACTTGGTTTCTCGGACCTCAACTTCGTACTCCTCAATATGGATGGAGGTATAGATATCCTCCTTGACCACGCGTTCCGAGATGACAATTGCGTCTTCAAAGTTGTAGCCGTAATAAGGCAGAAAAGCCACCAGGAGGTTCCGCCCCAATGCAAGATCTCCGTGGTAGGTCGCGGGCCCATCGGCAATGACTTCGCCTTTCTCGACTCGATCACCGGGTTTGACTAAGGGCTTCTGATTAATGCAGGTGTCCTGATTGGACCGGACGTATTTTTTCAATTCGTAACGATCAATGCGGCCCTGGAAGGGATCTTCGCCGCCGTCCTCTTCGTCGGCCTCGATCACGATATGATTGGCATCCACTTCGATCACGGTTCCACTGCGGCGTGCGATCACGGTAGCGCCGGAATCGCGAGCAATTTTGCTTTCCATACCAGTTCCCACAATCGGAGGTTCCGGCTGTAAAAGAGGAACGGCCTGACGTTGCATGTTGGATCCCATCAGAGCGCGGTTTGCATCGTCATGCTCAATGAAGGGGATCAACGAAGCGGAAGGGGAGAGGACCTGACGAGGAGAAACATCAATGAAGTCCACTTCATGGGGTTTCACCATCGGGTAGCCGCCCCGATACCGGACCCAAACGTTCTCATCCAGGATTTTACCGGTCTTGGGATCAATCTTTGTGTCTGCGGAAGCGATGCGATATTTTTCCTCCTCATGGGGAGGCATATCCACAATCTCGTCGGTCACCCGTCCCCGTTTCACACGGCGGAGCGGGGTCCGAATGAAGCCCAGATCATCGATCCGGGCGTAGGTGGTCAAAGAGGTGATGAGTCCAATGTTTTGACCTTCTGGGGTCTCAATCGGACAAAGTCGGCCATAGTGAGAGGGGTGAACGTCACGGACTTCGAAACTTGCAGTCTCCCGTGTGAGTCCACCCTTCCCCAATGCAGAAAGGCGGCGTTTGTGGGTCAACTCCGCCAGAGGGTTGGTTTGATCCAGGAACTGGGAAAGGCGATCCCCCGTAAAGAAGGCCAAAATGGATGCAGTTACAAGGCGCGGGTTGGTGAGTTTCTTCGGAGTGAGCGTGGCGTCCCGCTCCAGCAACATCCGTTCTTTGATGACCCGGGAAAGACGCTGGATCGCGATCCGGAATTGCTCGGTCAACAACTCTCCCACGCGACGGACCCGTCGGTTGGCCAGGTCGTCGACATCATCCTCGCGTTCGTCTCCCACATAGAGTTTGAGGAGCCGACGGACAATGGCCAGGATGTCTTGGATGTCCAGTGTAACCTTTTCAGGATCAACGAGTTGATTGAGGCGGGCATTGAGTTTAAATCGCCCGACCTTTCCGAGATAAAACCGTGTCCTTGAAAAGAAGAAATTCCAAACGTACTCCCGAGCCTCTTCTAAACTCTTGGGCGGGGTGTATCGGAGGGTCCGATATAGATTGCCAATGGCACTCTCTTCATCTTTGATGCGGTCCAGTTTCAGCGTCGCCAACAGGACATCAATCCCAGGCGCGTCCTTGGAAAGCACGCGAACTTTTCGGACCTTCTCCTCCTTGAGATAGGCCAGGGCGTCTTCCGTCAACAACGAGGCAGCAGGCAGGTAGATCTCGCCGGTTTCGGGGTTGACGACATCTTCCACAACGTAATACTCGTCCGGCGGGATCTTGCTGACGGTCTTGGTCTCGACCAAACTAATGTAGACCTCGTGGATGTCCTTTTCTTTGAGTTTTTGGAGGTCTTCCTCTGTGAGGACGTGCCCAGAACGGAAGAGTTTCTTCCCCGCTTTGGTGTAAATATCCCGCGTAACCGGTGTCCCTGGTTGAACATTCTCAATGGAAACGGGCCATTCGGAGTAAAGGGTCTGGAGGACATCGGCAATGGTCATGCTTGCCAGGGCCTTCAGCAAACGCGTGATCGGGATCCGCCGTCGCTTGGAGATGGTCACACCGAGGACCTTTTGGCCGTCAATGGTAAAATGAATCCACGGTCCCCGATACGGCACCAGGAGGGCGCTGTACCCATGAGAGTCCCCACGACCACTTTTCTCAAGATAGACCCCAGGGGACCGGTGTAACTGATTCACGACCACCCGCTCTGTTCCGTTGATGATGAAGGTCCCGTTGGGGGTCATGTACATCAAATCACAGAGATAGACCTCCTGCTTGATGTCATGCTCTGGAATCTTCTGGTTGGTTTCAGGGTCATACTGTTCCAAAACGAGGGTGACCCAGATCGGCACGGAGTACGTCAAATTTTTTCGTTTGGCTTCCTCGACAGTGAGTTTGGGGGCACCCACCCGGTACTTGACAAATTGGAGCTTATACCGGCCGTGGATGTCCTCGATCGGGAACAGTTCCTTGAAGACCCCCTGGAGTCCTTCATCCTTCCGTTTCTCCGGCGGGACATCCGCCTGGAGAAACTCTCGGAAGGACTCCATTTGGACCACCAATAGGTGGGGAATGGGGTACACTTCCCCACGATAGCCAATACGTTCGATCTTTCGGGAATTAATTTTCCTCACCTCCCTTGGCTCGGGTTCTTTACTTCAGGGTCACCTTCGCCCCTTGAGCCTCGAGGGCTTCTTTAATCTTTTCAGCCTCTTCCTTGTCGACGCCCTCCTTGACAGGTTTCGGGAGGTTGTCAATCAAAGCCTTAGCCTCTTTCAGCCCCAAGCCGGTGATGGCACGGACCTCTTTCAGAACCTTAATCTTCTTGTCATCGGGCACACTCTCAAGGATGACGTCGAAGGTGCTCTTTTCCTCTTCTGCTGCCTCGGGCGCAGCACCTGGGGCAGCCACCGGTGCACCTGCCACAGCCATGGGGACCGCTCCGGTCACCCCAAACTTCTCCTTGAGCGCCTCTACGAGTTCCGACAGTTCCAGGACCGTCAGCGACTCAATCGCGGTCAGAATTTCTTGGACGCCTAATTTCTCCGACATTTTAACCTTCCTCCTTTCTTTTCTCTCGAATTTCTTCCAAAACGGCCACCAGGCCGTTCAAAAGGTTCTGTAGCACACCCACAAGCCCCATGATCGGGGACTGTAACACCCCCACCAAAATCGCCCTTGACTCTTGCAATGACGGAAGTTTCGCAATTTTCACTAAGTCTTTTGCTTCGTAAATCTGAGTCCCAATCTTACCGACCTTTAACTTCCCTTTGCCGACCTCTTTCTGGAAGTCCACAACGTATTTGAGGGTCTCAACAATATCCTTCCGCGAAACAATGATGGCGTTCGGGCCCACCAGATAGTCCACGAGGTCCTGGTACTCGGTCTCACGAAGGGCAATCCTGGCCAAGGTATTCTTCACGACCCGAATCCGATCTCCACGCTTCTTTAATTCGGATCGAAACTGTGTAACTTCCTGAACATTCAAGCCCGTAAGATCCGCCAAAATTACGCCTTGGGCTCCGGACACCAATTCCCGAATGATCTTGACCTGTTCGACCTTTTCTGGCCGTACCTTGGCTGGCATGCCTTAGATCCTCCTCTCTTGAATCTGTCGCATTAAATCATGGACATCGACTTTCACGCTGGGCCCCATGGTTGGAGAGAGATAAACCGACTGGATGTAGGTCCCTTTCTGGGCTTCAGGACGTTGATTCAACACCTCTTCGATAAACGTCAGAAGATTTTCCTTCAGGTGCTCGGTCGGGAAAGACACTTTCCCAATGGGGACGTGGAGGTTCCCGGTCTTGTCTACCTTGAACTCCACCCGCCCTTTCTTCAACTCGCGAACAACTCGTCCTACCTCTTTGGTGACCGTTCCGGTTTTGGGGGACGGCATCAAGCCTCGAGGCCCCAAGATCCGGCCCAACTTGGAAACCTCGGGCATGGCATCCGGGGTGGCCACAACAGCATCGAAGTCTAACCAGCCAGACTTAATCTTCTCTAAGAGATCCTGGAAGCCCACGTAGTCGGCACCGGCCTCTTTGGCCTCCTGTTCCTCGTCTCCGCGGGTAATCACCAGGACCTTAATCTTTTTCCCTGTGCCATATGGCAGAACGACCGCGCCCCGAACCATCTGATCGGCTTTCCGAGGATCAACCCCCAATTTCACCGCAGCCTCAACAGTCTCGTCGAATTTCGCAGAAGCCAGGGACTTCACCAACTCTACAGCCTCATCCACTGGATATGCCCGCTGGGGGTCTACTTTTTCCAACAATGCCGTATATCGTTTCCCACGTTTCGCCATGACGTTACTCCTCCACCACCTGGATGCCCATGCTTCGGGCTGTTCCTTCGATCATTCGCATCGCGGCCTCAATATCGTCGGTATTCAGATCCGGCATCTTTAACTCCGCAATTTCTCGGATTTGTGCCTTCGTTACGGTCCCCACCTTGACTTTATTCGGTTCGCCTGACCCCTTGGCCAGCCCCGCTGCACGTTTTAAAAGGATCGAAGCCGGAGGAGTCTTCAGGACGAAACTAAAAGACCGGTCTTTATAAACCGTAATGACCACAGGAATGATCAGTCCAGCCTTGTCCTTGGTGGCCTCATTGAACTGCCGGCAGAAGTCCATGATATTGATCCCGTGCTGTCCTAAAGCCGGACCCACAGGAGGCGCCGGTGTCGCCTGACCCGCCGGAATTTGCAATTTGATCGTCGTGATCACTTCTTTCTTGGGTGGCATGGGTGCCTCCTTTTCTACTGTCTCTCCACTTGAAGGAAGTTCAAAATGACGGGGGTGCTTCGCCCGAAAATATTCACTTTGACCTTCAATTGACCTCGCTCAGGATAAACCTCTTCAACCTCCCCAACAAACTCTGCAAACGCCCCATCCACAATCTTCACTTTCTCGCCCTTCAAGAAAGGCACTTCTCGCTCTTTCTTCTCCCGTTCCCGCTCTACAGTTTCCAGAATCCGCTGGACTTCTTCGTCGGACAACGTGATCATCGTATTCTTCGCAATGAGTGCGCGGAGCGAGCCTGTGGCCGTCAATTTCTCGATCACCTCAGGATCAGGCTCCATCTCCACAAGGATGTACCCCTTGAAAATCGGCTTCTCCTGGATCACGCGTTTTCCGCCCTTCACCTTGGGAATGGTCTGCATAGGGACGAGAATTCGGCCAACCTTCTCCTTCAGATGTTGTTCTTCAATGATTTGCTCCAAGAGCCGTTTGACCTTTGCCTCCCTCCCGGAAAGTGTCCAAAAGACAAACCACTTCTTTGTCCGCTCAGGCTCAGTTTTCTGCGGCTTCTTTTTGGTCGATTTTGTCGTTTCTTTCGCAACCATAAGGTTATCTCGTCATGAAAAAGCCCAAAATTTTCGTCACCATGAAATCAATGATCCCCATGTACACCACCAATATTAAGGACAACAGGATGACCACAAGGGTGCCACCAATGACTGCTTCTCGTGTTGGCCACGTCACGCGGTTGAGTTCCGCCCGAGCCTCTTTGACGAAGCTCCAAAACTGCTGGATCTTTTGAGACAAGGAGCCCACCATGGATTACTTGACCTCCCGATGCACGGTGTGTTTCCGGCAGTATGGACAGTATTTCTTTAACTGCAGGCGTTGCCCACGCTTGTCTCGGTTCTTCGTTGTCGTGTAATTTCTCCGTTTACACTCTGAACAAGCCAAATGGATGATGATCCTCATTCTTCGTCCTCCTCGTCACCCCGAGGCGACACAGCCTCGTGGATACCCACTAAAAAAACAGGCCTGGAGGGACTCGAACCCCCAACCGCCGGATTTGGAATCCGGTGCTCTAGCCAATTGAGCTACAGGCCTTCGTATGGGAGCGTTAAATTTTATTCTCCCACCAGGACGTTGTCAACTGCTCCGAATACAAAAAACGCCCCCGACACGACTCGAACGTGTGACCTGCGGTTTAGGAAACCGCCGCTCTATCCACCTGAGCTACGGGGGCGTGTGTCAGCCCACAATATTTTACAGATGCCTCCCGAAAGAGACAATTTCAATGCCCCGAAGAAGGTTGGTCAGGATCCTCGGGAGAGAGTTTACGTCCCAAATTTTCTATAGCCCGCAATAGGGTGTCTTCACAGGCTGCAAATTGGGCTTCCAGAGTAGTCCGGAGGTGTTCAATCTCTGCGATGCTTTTCTCAAACAATTGGGCCTGGAGTTGTTCACGCGCGCGCTTCAAAGTGTCTAAGGTCCAGGTCGCTACCATGGCCTGAAACACCAAAAACAGTAGGGAAACCAAGAATAAGAGCAGAATCAGAGGAATAGTCACCGGGACCCCAAAAACGGCGATTGGGAACGATGCCAGAGCCCATTCCGGATTAAAGAGGAAAAAGATCGCTCCCAAAATGCCATACACACCGACAAATCCCCAGATTACACGCATAGATATGCCTCCTCAAAACTCTTTTAAGGCAATTACGCCACCAACAATTGCCGAGAGATAGAACGTAAAGAAACGCCAGAGGATCACGAAGATCCCCAGCAGGTATTTCGGGGCGACGAGGGAAAATAGAGCCAATCCACCCATTTCTGCGATCCCCCCTGCGCCTGGTGTAGGGACAAAGAGCAGAAGGGCCATCAAAACAGCTTGAAGGGCCATGGTAAGTCCTATGTGGACATCCGGGCTCCCCAAGGCAATCAAAACGGAAGGGGCAATGAAGAGATACAAGGTCAGCGCTGCGATCGAGACTCCTAACACCAGGGTTAACAGACGCTTCGCATGCTGATGGCGACGGATCTGGCCAAAACTGAGGCGGAACTCCTCCACTTCTGCCAACAGAAAGTCAAGCATGGACGCGATCCGTTTGGACAGTTTAGGCCGGATCTTGCTAACCAATGTCTCCGTCCGTTCGGGCTTTAGGAAAGCCAGAAAAATGAGAAACCCCAGACCCACCAACACAACGACTAAGTAGTTAAGCAACAATTGGATGATCCCTCGTTTAGCGATTTGGGAAAACGCAAGAATGAAGATCGGGGCAAGTAGATAGATCGGCCCGTAAATGAGCAGGCCCCGCAACGAGAGGTAGGCCATGGCACGGCCTGGACTGATGCGATCTTTTTTGAGCAAAAGGACCTGGAAGGGGAATCCCCCCGTTTGAAAGGGGGTCACCGCCGCAAAGAAATACCCGACCAAATTCACCTCGACGGCGCGCCGGAGAGAAATCGGGGTCTCCCCAGCCTTGGTCAAAAGCGACAATCGGAGCCCGTCCAAGACAATAAACATCGCCCACAGAAAGAACAACCCAAAAATGGAAAGGGGACGAAGCTGGGTGAGTGCTCGAAACGTTTCCCGCTCCACGGTCAGGAGCAAAACAACGAAAAGCGTGATCACCACTAAGGTGACAGAAATGCGGATGCCCCGCTGGATGGATTTCTTGAGTGAAATGTCCATGGGGCAGGATTTTACACCCTACCTGAGACGGGAAACAATAAGAAAACGTGAGGCTTGACAAAGATTTGCTCCTCCATCAGGATAAAGGAACCATGGTGGTAAAGACCTTAGGGGAACTCCTGGATCGGATGAGCAGGGAGGGTGAACTTTACGAAAAACTCCCCCAAGGAAAGGTCCGTTGTTTTGCGTGTGCCCACCGATGTGTGATCCCGGAGGGCAAACGGGGTATCTGCCAGGTCCGATTCAACCGTGGGGGAACCCTCTACGTCCCCTGGGGGTATGTCGCGGGACTCCAGTGGTATCCCGTCGGTAAAATACCCACCCCCCCAGGGCGG
>CAYQZW010000009.1:0-30487 GCA_964422065.1 uncultured bacterium
ACCATAGACCTCTTCCTACCACTCCCCCCCCGTCAGACCACCCACACCACACCTCCCATAACACTGGCACGCTCACCCCCTTAGGACCCTGATACCCTTTCCATCCGGGTCCGCCTTGTCGGACCCCCCACTCCCATAACGGTGGGATTGCAACGGCAATGATCAACCTGCTGATTAGATTGGCAGAGCAATCGTCGGAACCCCCACTCCCATAACGATGGGATTGCAACAGACCATCTTCGACTTCTGTCCAGGCGACCATCGGGCCTTGTCGGAACCCCCACTCCCATAACGATGGGATTGCAACGGGAAGTCGTTTACGTGAAGTTCTTGCCCGTTTTCCTGAGCGAAGTCGGAACCCCCACTCCCATAACGATGGGATTGCAACTTCAGGCTTCAAGTTTAACCCGAACAGTTCGTTTACACGCTTAGGTCGGAACCCCCACTCCCATCTGTATGGGATGGCAAACAGGAGGTGGTGGGTGGGTGGTGGTAAGAGGGGTAGAGTCACACCCTTACAACAAAGGGATTGCAGTGCCCGGATCCACACCTGATCCTATTCGAAAGCCGTCCCCGTAAGCACCCACTCCCATCACGATGGGATTGCAACACATGTGCATAGAGTTCCTCGTGGTCCTGGACGGGCCGTCGGAACCCCCACTCCCATAACGATGGGATTGCAAATACCACCCCACGAAAACCGAAGTATCGGCGTTGAAAAAGGTGTTATTGTGAAAAGATAGGTGGAGAGGCATCAAGTGGTGTAGTGAGTATTCCCTCGGTTTTCGTGGGGACCCCGCCTTACTTTTAGAACTCAATAAATGGGGTCCCCGCAGAAACACTACGTGTTTCTGTGGGGTAAAGGCCCCCCACTCCCATAACGATGGGATTGCAACCCAGGAATCTTCTTCGCGTATTTTCGGAGGTCCCTTGTCGGAACCCCCACTCCCATAACGATGGGATGGCAAGCAGGAGGTGGTGGGTGGTAGGTAGATGGATGGATCCCCTCTCCCATGCGTGGGATGGCAATCGCCTCTGGATTTTCTTCAAGAAACGGAAGCCAATCACCCCAAATCGTTCACACTCCCATCACAATGGGATTGCAACTCCGGAAACTCCTCAGGATAGGTAAGAGTGACAGAATAGCGAAAGTCGGACCCCCCACTCCCATAACGATGGGATAGGTCGTGGGCGGTGCAACTCTCCCCTAACCCCTCCCTGGACTCAGGGAGGGGAACTTTTGTCTCTCTGGTCCATACCCACACGGCCAGGTTAGAGTCTTGCTCGGGCTGTGAATGTGGGATATAATGAAGGTTGGCGTTCAACGCCAGAGAGGGCCTGATACCACGATCCGGGGAGGAGCGATCGCTCCTCCCCGAAATGTTTTTATGCCACTCACCCCGCTTGCCCCGCCTCCTCCGATGTTGGAGAATTAAGTGAACTGCGAAAGGAGGCTGGACATCATGAAGGAAGTGGTGTTAAAAGTTGAGGGTATGACGTGTCAGGGCTGTGTCCAAACGGTCACCAAGGTTTTGGAACGCAAAGGTGCCCAAGAGGTTGAGGTCTCGCTGGAACAGGGCATCGCCCGGTGCAAGGTAGACCCCTCGATTTCAGCCCAGACCCTTGCAGAGGCAGTCACCCAGATGGGGTATCCCACAACCGTAGTGAAGTCTTAAGTCTGCACACAGGGTCCTCATCATGGTTCAAAACCCCTTGGCAGACAAGAGAATTGTTCTGGATCCCGGCCATGGCTTCGGGGTCACCGGAGCGATCGGGCATGCTGGAACCCGCGAGGTGGACATCAATATCAGGGTGACCCGTATCCTGGCTGATCTCCTCCGAAATGCGGGTGCAACGGTCTACATCACCTGGGACGAGATGGATCATGAGGACTTAGCCCGACGGGTCCAGATCTCCGTCTCCAAACAGCCCGACCTCTTTTTATCCATCCACCACAACGCCACAGCGCCTCCGGACCCGGCCCGCAACCGGATCGAGGTTTATTATCCGTTTGACGGCGGGGCGGCGGTTCAAGACCTCGCCCAAAACATCGCCTTTGCCCTGAAGACCTATTCAGGGTTACCGGTCCACCCCCCGCTGCCTGCCCGTTACCGGGTACTGAAAGGCAATGTCCCGTTGAGTATCCTGGTCGAGCCCGGCTATGTTAGCCATCGGGATATGGAGCGGCGTCTCCGGGATCCCGAATATCAAGCCGGGGAAGCACGGGCGTTATATGAAGGGATCCGGCAGTTCTTTGCGATGGTTCCCCCGGAGATTGAGCAGGTGAGCGTTCATCCTGCAACGCGAACTTTCGAGATCACCGTCCAAGCACATCATTCCAGGGTGTGGATCACCTTTCACGGCCCCAAAGGGACTTGGAGCCAGAGTGTTCCCACTGGCCGAAGGACCTCCGTTCAAATCCCGGAGGATCTTTGGCAAGCCGGGACATGGCTCCTACAGGTCCGGGAACCCGGAGCTCGCACTGCAGAGTGTTCGGTGGAAGCCACGGACTCCCCCGCGTTGCGCGAGAACAACGCCACACACACCGAGGCGCCATCCTTTCAAAAACGTCTCCTCATCCTCTGTTTGTCCTGGAACCCGATCTTTGAAGAGGTGGGGGGATGGGTGCGAGAAAGCCTGACCCCGTTGGGCATTGATGTACAGGTCTGGCCAGCCAGAGGACTTCCACGTGACGAGGTCGCGCTCCTCCGAAAGGCCGAAGCCCTTAAGCCCGATCTCATCCTCCTCCTGGACACCCAGTTCCGGTGGCCTGAGGGATGGTACTTCTATTACCGGGACGTCCGGTCCCGTGAAGTCGGAGAAATCCTGGCAAAGACCGCAAGTTTTTACGGCATTCCCGATCGTATCCGGGAAGGATCGACGTACTTCCTGATTCAGGGCCGCCCCGGTCGGGTGCTCTTTAACGGCTATGTCCCGGCCCTTCCTTTGGCCTCTACGTTGATCGCAGGGGTGGTCGAGGCCTGGTTTGGTGAGCAGCCGATCCAAGGGACCGATGCGCCTTCTCATGCCTGCGTTCAGGCAGAAGAGGGCTACTTTGTGTTTGCTACCGCAGAGGGCGCATATCGCTTGCCCTATAGTGCGGGAACTACGGCCCAAGTTGAGGGAGGATGACCCACTCTGGCGTATCTTGAACGCGCATAGGGGTCCCGTACAGGGCGGCCAGGGCATCAGACTTCAGGACCACTGATGGCGGACCCTTCCAAAGGACTTGCCCATTCTGAAGAGCCACCACCAGGTCAAAGAACCCCTGAGGGAAATGGAGTTCATGGGTGACCACGATCCCTCCTTTCCCTTGGCGTTTGAGATGGAAGAGCATACGCCAGAGCCGGTTCCGATGAGCCATATCGAGGTTACGGGTTGGCTCATCGAGGAGATAGAACTGTGGGGCCTGAACCCAAAGGCGTGCAAGGAACACCAGCTGGCGTTCTCCCCCAGAGAGACTGGTGATCGGCCGATCCTCCAGGTGAGAAAGCCCCAGGGTTTGAAGGACCTCGGCCATGGCTTCTCGATCTTTCCTGGAGATCAGGGCCCAGGGTGAGGGTCGCCGTGCCCACGTGCCCATTTCCAGGATTTCTCGAACCGTAAAAGGAAATAGTGACGCCGTCTCTTGAGGCAGGTAGCCCAAAAGCCTTGCTCGTTGGCGGGCCGGAATACGACCAATCTCTTGGTCTTCCCAGCGAACGACACCAGACTGAGGGACAAGATAGCCATCAAGGAGTCGGAGCAGGGTACTTTTGCCGGACCCGTTCGGACCGATCAAAAGGGTCCACGTCTGGCTTGGAAAGGTCAAAGACACCCCTCGAATGACCGGATGGTCGGGGGTGTAGCCGAAAAAGAGGTGCTCAGCGGTCAGCATAAAGCGACGCACGGATGGCTTTGAGCCGGGCCAGGGCTTGTGGGAATCGGGTCGAAGGGTGGGAAAAGAGTTCAGGGTCCACGATAAAGATCCAGTGGCGCTGGACTGCACGAAGTTCCGGGAGTTGGTCCCACGGGGCTTGGCTTGTAGAGGTGGTCCCTTGTGCCATCTCGAGAATCACGTCCGGGTCCCAGGCCACTACTTGCTCCAAGGAGAGAGAGAGATAGCCGGAGTATGACGCACAAACGTTCCGGAGCCCCACAAGGGTCAGGAGTTCGTGGAGGTAGGTCTGGCCTCCAGCGGCGTACAGGTTCTGGAGCGTACCCGGAGTGTGATCCACAATGAAAAGGGCGGTGGGCCATGTGGAGTCCGGCATCTGCGGTGGAGCAAGGAAATGGGCAAGCGAATCTTTGAGATGACGGGCGGTATTCGCACAGTCGAGCCATCGGCCCAGGGAGTCGAGTGCGGTCAAGATATCGTTCAGGGTCTGTGCAGGAAGGGCCTTATAGGGGACCCCGAGTTTCCGGAGGTTTGGACCGAGGAAGGGCTCCTGGGCCTTCACCATCAGAACCAGGTCAGGCTGGAGGGCGATGATCTGTGTCAGGCTGGGGTCAATCCAGCCTCCCACGGATTTTGCATGGGAAACAGCCGGGTTGTGATCGTATCGGGTAACCCCCACCACCCACCGCCCCCTCCCGAGGTCTACGACCATGTCTGTGAGGGAAGGAGAAAGGGAGATCACACGCAGGGACGAAGAGGGGGACTGTGCCCACACCCCGGATAAGATTCCGGCCCCCAACATGAGGGTTTTCAAGATGGCTCGGCGTTTTGGAGTTATGCCCATGACCGAACTCGCTCCACAAGATCTTGAAAGACCGGGTCCCGAACGGCCAGGATTTTCTCCTGCAGTTCGGAGTCCGTGCTCAGGGCGTGTGCCAGGGCCTTGTATCGTTGCCAGGAGTCGTAGAGCACGATGCCATCCGGTCGGTACTTCGCAAGGATAAACAGGGCTTTCCAGAGTCCAGAGATTGGCGGTTCCTCGGCATAGAGTTCCAGAAGGACGCGAAAGTTTGAAAATCGGCGAAGGAGAGCGGGGACCAAAATGTCCATCCAATAAGTTAGGCCGTATGTGGTGCAGTAGATGGGGAAATGCAGAAACTCCAGATCCGTTCTGAGGTTGTCCACAGAGACCCCATAACGGCTTTCCAGAGCGTAGGGATCGGGATGAAGCGTCCAGGCATATTTGCCCTCACGGACGGAATGGATTGCGTGCCACCATTCCTGCATGACCTCGATCCGCCAGGAGACCAGATCGGGATTGCCTTTCTTGGTGCGGTCGGCCCGGCATCGGTCACAGTTACAGTACCGCTCGTTGGGGAACTGGAGATCCTCGAGGATCACCACGGTCTCTGACGGGATCGTTTCCAAAAGGTGGAGGATATGCTGGCGGTGGTGAGGTTCCAGGGGACACACCCAGGACCATGCGAAGCCATCGTAAAGGTTTTCCCGGACCAGCGCTTTTTCGCCGGTGACGGCCACTGCGGCCCGATCCGGATGCTGTTGCAGGCCGATGGTATCGCCCAGCACCGAAAACGTCACGAAGGGAGCCGATGAGTGCTCAGGGTAAAGTTTCCCGATGGTCTCCCGATAGGGTACAAAAACACCGTCAAAAAACTTGGAATCTTCGGGCTTCGGATGACGTGTGGACAGATAAATCGCGATGGATGTCATTGCGGGACAGTGACATACCGAACGATCTGGGTTCCCACGTTGTCGCCGGTGGGGACGACGGCCACGAGGGAATCCGCAACGACGTCATAGATCATGAGGGCGTTGGGGCCGGTCCAGTTGGCCGCTGCGAGATAGACCTGGAGTCCATCGTCTGAGACATCCACGCCCATGATCCCGGCGCCTTCTGGCAATGCTCCGCTGAGGTCAACCTGGCGCAGAATCGTCAGGTCGGAAGTCCGAACGAGGGTCAGGGGCATGGACCAGCCCACGACGTAGACGAGGCTATCCTGGATCACGAGATCGCCTGGGCCTCCGGGCAAAGCCTGGCTGGCGAGAACCGTGAGGGAATCCGGATCGATCTTCCAAATCGTCCCGAAGTTGGCAAAGGCATCGCCACCGATCACGAAGAGGGCCTCGCCATCCGTCGCGATCCGCATAGGGTTGTATCCGAGGGTCAGACTGTCCAGGAGGGTGAGGGAGTCCGGATCCAGGACGTAAAGGGTGCCGGTATCGCCCTGCCAGGTCTGCTGATCGTAATTGGTGGAGACAACAAACAGCCGGTGATCCAACCAGAGGATGCCGTCCAAGGAATGGCCAACCTGCACAGAATCGACCAGAGAGCCGGTGGCCAGGTCCAGTTTGTACACACGGTCGCGCGTCCAAGAGGTGATCCAGAGGCTTTGAGGATTGGTCCACGGTTCGATGGCTGCTTCCATGGGGTTGGACCCTTGAGGCAAGGACCAGGTCTGAATGATCTCCATCGTCTGGGGATCAATGACCTGGATGGAGGGTGTTCCCTGGAAGCCGGAATTGACCAGGTAGAGGAAGCGATGCTCGAGCAGGAAGTTCGGTGTGTTGCCCGTGGTCAGCACATCCGGTTCATACCGCCCCGAATCGGGCCAATAAAGGCCAATCGTTTCGGATCCTCCATTGACGACAAACACGATGGACTGGAATGGAGGGGGAAGGTGATCAATGATTTTCGTTTGACACCCCACGAGTCCCAGCCCCACAGCGACCAGGGTCCAACCGATGAGCACAAAATGACGTTGACGCACGGAAGTCACCTCCTTTTTGGATTGGGTTGCCATTCGATTTGCCATTGCCAGGTGCGGCCCGGGGATGGGTACCCGCGTACCCATTGGACCGGTTGATTCAAGGCATTCTGCAAAGTCAATGAAAGGTGAATCTTTCGACGCCAAAGGGGGATGTGAGCCCCGAGGTCGAGGAGGTGAAAGCCGGGGAGCCGTTTGGGGCCTGCCAGACGTTCGGGCCGAGGCCCGATGAATGCCCACCGAATCCAGAACCCCGGAACTCGGAACTCCATGTAAGCGGTTTGTAAAGGGGTATAAATCAGGTTCGGGCCATGATGCCAGAAGATCCATTCACCCCCCAAGGCAGCAGAAACGTGTTCCGTCATGCGGAACTCCCCTTGCGCTTCAAACCCCATGAAGGCCACGTCATGCAAGTTGATCGGGCGCCATTTGCCCGTGGCATCTGGGCTCCACCGGATCATCTCTTGATACGCTCGCCGGTAAAGGGCAAGACTTAAGGCATGCATAGGTCGTCGGAGTTTCCAACCGGCCTCGATCTCTATCGAAGTTTCTGGCCGGAGATGGGGGTTACCATGGGCATACAGGTCTTCTGGCCAATAGAGTTCGTTGAAGGTCGGGGGCCGGAAACCCCGTGAGAGGCTGAGATAGAAGCCCAAGGGCCATCGGAGGCCCAAAAAGCCGGTGGGCACAACTTGTCGAGGAGTGGAGTAAACGTCCAGACGGAAAGCAAGGAAGAGATACACCCTGCCTAAGGGGAGGGTCTGTCGAAAGCCGGGGGAAACATGGGAACGCATGCGAACCCCGAGAGTACTGGAACGCAAGCCGGTCCATGTCAGGTCGAAAAGCCAGGGTCCTCGGTGCCACTGCGCCTGGAATTGTCCTTCCCGGTGCTCCGCGGATTGGGAAGTGGGGGCGTGATAGAGGGTATGCCACAAGGCTGCAGAGAGGCGGAGAGACGGTGCTTCCCAACCCCACAAGAAGTAGCGGGTTTCGAGGGTGTCCGGTTGAGGGGAAGACCAGGGCAGCCAGGGTGTTGCCCGGCGGGCCCAGCCGGTGAGGAGCAAACTTCGGCCCCAAGGGGTCCAAAGTTCCGTAAAGAGCCCGGCTTTCCATCCGCCGGCATGTTGGACCCGAACCCGTTCGCGGCCTTCCGGATCGGGAGCCCAGAAGTGATTTGCTTGGACCTCCCATGCCCCACCCCATTGTCCAGAGAATCGCTGGCCTGTCCAGGGCATTTGAAACGTCAGGGCCCAAGGTCGCAGCGTACCCGTCCCTATGCGGAGGCCTGGCTTTGGCGGAGGCAACTGGAAATTCACCAAGCCAGCCATTGCCCCCGCGCCAAAATACGTGGCGTTGGCTGTGCGTACGACCTCAGCGGAGCCCAGGAACCCTTGCGGAAGCACGCCCAAATCCGTGAATCCACTCTGTTGTGGCTGAAAAGGAAACCCCTCAAAGAGGACTTTGACCTCCTCGGAGGAACTGCCCCGAACGGACAAGCCCTGAAACTGAATATAATCCTTCACGACAAGCCCAGGTTCTTCTGCAAGGGCATGGTAAGCCTCTCCGGGTGTCCATCGGACTTCGCGAGCGGTCATGGGGAGGGCTTCAAGGGTTCGATCCCATGGGGCAGCGCGGACGACCACCGCGTCCACGACATAGGAGACCGTCGTATCCGAGGGCAAGACGGGCCCCAGGAGGTGTGTCAACACAAGACCCAAAATCCACATACCGGCTCCTTTTCCTTGAGGAAAGGACCGGCCTCGGAGCATTGGAGGGGTAGGCGCAGTTCCTGCCGCCCCACACCCCGGAGGCGGTCACTTGAGGTTCCGGGTAGGTCTCCCGGCTTACGGGTGGCCCGGCATTTCCCGGACCCGGAGCCCGGCCTTCCCAGCCTGTGAGCCTCACCGAAAGGCGAGACCCAGTCGGCCAGTGGCCTCCTCGGGCCCCTTGACCCGATCACGGTTGCGGGGGCAGCGTGGGATTCTCACCCACTTCCCTTGGCCCCGGAACCTACGCCTAATTTTATGGACCTTCCCGACAAAGCGCAAGGGAACGCCGGAGACCGTCCCCCACACCCCCGATCTAACGAATCCTTATCCTGCAAATCACCAAGGAATTCACAAAAGGATCAGAAGAAAAGGACTTCCCGATCTTGACAGTCGGGGAATATCCAGAACATGGAAAAGAGAGTGAGTAAGGGATCCGCCGGGGACTTCGGAAGGACCCCCATCATCCTTTCAATGCGTTTTCCAAATCTTCAAGAAGGTCTTCTACGTCCTCGAGTCCTACAGAAACCCTGATCAAGGTATCGGTAATGCCCAAGTCCTTTCTCACATCAGGGGGGACCGATGCGTGGCTCATCAATGCTGGGAGTTCGATGAGTGACTCTACACCGCCCAGACTCTCTGCCAAAGCGAAGATCTTCAGCCGACTCAGGAATGCCTTCACATCTTTGAGGGTCCCTTCAAGTTCAAAGGACAACATTCCTCCGAATCCCGACATTTGTCTTCGTGCCAGGGAATATTGTGGAAAACTGGGCAGGCCTGGATAGAAGACTCTTCGAACTCTCGGATGCTGTTCCAAAAATTCCGCAATTTTTTGGGCGTTGTATGCATGGCGTTCCATTCTCACGGCTAACGTCTTGGTCCCTCTCAAGACCAGGTAGCAATCAAAGGGGGAAGGCACAGCTCCGATCGCGTTCTGGTGGAATTTTATTTTTTCGTAGAGCATCGGATCCGAAAGCATAATGGCTCCTCCCACGACATCACTATGCCCGCCTAAGTATTTAGTTGTACTATGAATCACGAGATCCGCGCCTAAAAGGAGCGGTTGCTGGAAATAGGGGGTCATGAAAGTGTTATCGATCACGGTCAGGATGTTCCGTTCTTTCGCGATCTTTGAAATGGCCTGAATATCACAGAGTTTCATCAGGGGGTTGGTGGGGGTCTCCATCCATAGGAGTCTTGTATTGTCACGGATCGCTTTCCGGACATTTTCAGGATCCCGTGCGTCCACATAGGTAACGGTTACACCAAACCTTTGTAAGACCTCGTTGAACAGTCTCCGGGTTCCTCCATACAGGTCATCGAAGGCAACGATATGATCGCCGGTTTTCAACAGGGAGAGAACAAGGGTAGATTCTGCAGCCAGTCCCGACGCAAACGCCAATCCAAAATCTGCGTTTTCCAGGGCAGCCAATCTCTTTTCTAAAGCCGTTCTTGTGGGATTTCCCGCCCTTGAATATTCATAGCCACCAGGGGGATGGTCAAGATCTTTCCTTGCAAAAGTCGTCGATAGATGGATGGGGACGACCACATCCCCCGATCCCCCTTCTTTTAGATTGGGCTCTTCACCCACGTGAATCGCTCTGGTTGAGAACCTCATGGCTTCACCTCCCAGGTTTAGGTTCCTGGCATACCTTTACAGTTACCTGGTTTTTCCGTAGCCGATTGACCGGCTTAGAGAAACCCTTGTTCTTTCATCCATTCATCAGAGTACAGTTTGGTCAAATAGTTTCTCCCTGTATCCGGGAGAATCGTCACGATGATCTGCTCTTCTTGGAGCTTCCTGGCAATCTGGAGTGCTGCAAACACTGCTGCGCCGGAAGACCCCCCGGCGAGGATTCCTTCTTCTCTTGCCAACCTCCTTGCGGTCAGGAATGCATCTCGGTCGTTCACCACCACGATCTCATCAACAATTTTGGGGTCATAGGTTGCGGGCATGAAATCCTCGCCAATCCCTTCGACTTTGTAGGTATGGATTTCGCCGTGGGTTTGGTAGAATTGGTGGTGATAAAGGGATCCCTCGGGGTCTACCCCCACAATTTTGATGTGGGGATTCCTCTCTTTCAGGTACTTTCCGACCCCGGAGATGGTGCCCCCGGTTCCAATGCCTGCGACAAACACATCAATTCTGCCTCCGGTCTGTTCCCAGATTTCCGGTCCTGTGGTCCTGTAATGAACTTCTGGATTTGCCGGATTGAAGTATTGGTTTGGCATGAAGGCGTTGGGATTCTCTCGCACAATACGTTCCGCGACTCGGATATAGTGCTCTGGGTGATCCGGTGGAACCTCAGTAGGGGTAATGATGACCTCTGCACCAAAGGCTTTGAGCAGGTTGATCTTTTCTTGACTCACCTTGTCGGGCAGAGTAAATATCATTTTGTAGCCCTTTACCGTTGCAGCCAAGGCCAGCCCGATTCCTGTGTTCCCAGAAGTAGGTTCCACGAGGGTATATCCCGGGCGAATGAGCCCTTGTTTCTCCGCAGCTTCAATCATCGCTATACCGATTCGATCCTTGATGCTGCCCCCGGGATTGAAGAATTCCAATTTGGCCAATATGGTGGCAGAGACCCCTTCCGTGAGTCGATTGAGGCGCACGAGAGGGGTCCTTCCAATGGTTTCTACAATGCTATAGTAAACTTCCATTGTTTTGTCCATGGGCGTAGTTACCTCCTCTTTTCCAATGCATGGCTCCATGGAGATCAATCACCAAGATTCCGCCGAACAACAAATGCGAGGAAATCCAGATGGGGGGAGGAAAACGTCGACCACCGGTCTGTTCCCTGTCCTTTACAGGGATGGAATAGAAAATCGCCCCTTTTAGGGCTTGTGACATCCCAACATGCAAAAATTATATACATCGTTGAATTCGGTTTCAAACTCGCTTATTCCAGATCGATTTACATCTTTTAAGGTTGATGGCCTCCTTCTCGAGAATTCGCGCCAAAGATTATGTTCAGATGGGAACGTTACCCCTCTGTGCTTATCAAGGTCTGCGAAAACGCTTCGGCTCAATGCCTCCGTGGATCTACAGAAATCGCTTCGTAGACTATCCTGTCCCAAGACACAATTCATGAGGCATGGCACGTATTGGGTGCCCCTCATATCGTCGAGACGTAGATGAGATCGTGACTCGAGCGGATGTCTCTCTTGCCCGATCAAGGGGAGGGGCGTAAGATATGGGCATGTGGGCCAGCGTCCTTCTGGCATTGCAATTGGTTGCGGTTCCGCCAGTAGATTACGCGGAGGTCGAGGGGATCATCGGCCCGGTTACCGCGGAGTTCATCGTCCGTGCCATTGACCGCGCGGAGCAGGACGGCGCAGGCCTGCTCATCCTCGCACTGGATACACCCGGGGGACTGGACCCCTCCATGCGCATCATTGTGAAGCGGATCCTACGGGCTGAGGTGCCCGTGTGCGTCTTCGTCTACCCCCCGGGAGCGCGTGCGGCTTCTGCGGGTGTGTTTATCACCCTCGCAGCCCACATCGCAGCAATGGCGCCAGGAACCAATATCGGCGCTGCCCATCCCGTGTCCATGGGCCAACAGATGGACTCCACCATGGCCGAAAAGGTCACGAATGACGCCGTAGCCTACATCCAGTCCATCGCTCGAAAACGCGGACGGAACGTAGAGTGGGCCGAACGGGCTGTCCGAGAGTCCGTCTCCCTCCCCGCAAAAGACGCCGTAGATCAAAGGGTCGTGGACCTCTTGGCCGACGACCTTCAAGACCTCCTGAACCAATTGGACGGCCGGACTGTGGAACTCGAGGGTCGGACCGTAACCTTGGAGACGAAAGGGGCTGAAGTCCGACGGATCCGGATGGGCCTCCGCGAACGGATCCTCAGCATCCTGGCCAACCCGAATGTTGCGTATATCCTCCTGGTTCTGGGCTTCTACGGCCTGTTCTTTGAACTCTCAAATCCGGGGGCAATCTTGCCAGGGGTCCTCGGTGCCATCAGCCTCATCCTCGCTTTTTATGCCTTTCAAACCCTGCCCGTCAATTACGCCGGGGTCTTACTCATTGTCCTGGCCATGATCCTCTTTATCGCGGAAGTCAAGGTTCAATCTCATGGCATGCTCGCCTTAGGCGGCGGGATCTCCCTTTTGATGGGGTCTGTCATGTTGTTCAATACGGATGTGCCGTTCCTGCGGGTCTCCTGGGCTACCATCGCTTGGGTTCTGGGCCTGACACTGCTCTTCTTCTTTGTAGTCGTAGCCAAAGGGATCCAGGCCCAGCTCCGGAAACCCACAACAGGCTTGGAAGGGATGATCGGGCTCAAAGGCGAAGCCCGAACGCGAATCACCCCCAAAGGCGGGACGGTCCTCGTCCACGGGGAACTCTGGCAGGCCGTAAGTTCGGTAGAAATCCCCAAAGGAACCCCGATCGTCGTGAAGGGATACGAGGGGATCACTCTCCACGTGGAGCCCCTCGACCAGGGCCAACTCCCTTCAGAAGCCTAAAGATTTCGACAGCGGGGTTTATTCCTCTGGGAACCAGGAAGGTTTGGTCTTCTCGAGGAACGCCTTGAGTCCCTCTTGCGGTTCACCGGTCGCGAACAGCAAGCCAAACGCCTGAGCTTCATAGGCACAAGCGGAGTCAAAGTTCATCTCCCGGCCACGGTGGATCACCTCTTTGGCGACAGCCAAGGCATGAGGCCCGCCTTTCAGGATTTCTTTTGCCAGGGCTTTGGCGCGATCCAGGAGTTGGTCTGCTTCAACGACCTCTTCCACCAGGCCGATCTCATAGGCCTTTCGAGCGTCGATCCGTTCGCCGGTCAGGATCAATCGCATGGCCCATCCATGGCCCACAAGGCGTTGTAGGCGTTGGGTTCCCGCAAACCCCGGAATCAACCCCAACTGAACCTCAGGTTGACCGAAGATCGCGCGTTCAGAGGCCACCCGGAGATCGCAGGCCATGGCCATCTCCATGCCCCCGCCCAGGGCATAGCCGTTCACCGCCGCGATCACCGGCTTGGGCAATTCCTCGATCTGCCGGAAAACCTCCTGTCCTCGCTGAGCCCACCGCCAGGCGCCCAACGCGTCCAAGCCACTCATCAACTTGATGTCGGCCCCTGCAGCAAAGGCTTTGCCAGAGCCGGTGAGGATCACGACCCGAACTTCCTGGTCCTCCTGCAACGCATCAAAAGTCTGTTCCAGGGTCTTCAGCATCTCTTCGCTGAGGATGTTGAGTTTTTCGGGATTGTTCAAGGTGACCACAGCGATTTGATTTTCTTTTTCTACGTTGACCAAACTCATGGTTGAACCTCCTTTGTTGTCCTTTGCTCCCCCTCCGCTTTCATGATTCTGCGGACCCATTGCATAACCTCTGGAGAGAGTTCCTCTTGCACCTGAAGGGCTTCCCAGACCTCTCGACCCTGAGCGGTCATCTTTTCCAGTTTCAGGGGCACTTCTTCCCAACTCCACACCCGGATCGGAACACCCAACCACTCCGTCTGCACCCCGGAGCACCAGTAGCCTTGGATTTCCAAGGAAGGGAGAGAATCCCAGGGAACCCAAGGTACTGGAGGCCGACCTTCTCGAAGGCTCCGAAACAACACCCACCACCGGTAGCGGAACAAAAACACCTCTCCTGGGGTGAGCCAGGTGGTGTCCCCCGATGTGAGCTGCATCCCCTGTCGGATCCCCGTCACGATCACGGTATCGCCTGCAGGATTTGGGGGATCGGGCCGGGTCTCCAGGAGCATCCACCGCCCAGCCTGGAGCAAAGCCAGGGTCCGGACCCCAGTGCGGGCTCCGGAAACCCGATAGGTCACCTGGAGCACAGGCTTTTCAATCAAACGGTCCGGGAATCCCTCTTCTCTTCTCTGAAAAGTCTTGTCGCTCCAACCCTTCGAGGGGAGAAGGATCAGCGCCGTGAGCCACAGGGGGAGGACCCGAACGGCCCTACGGGCCGGATCCATCTCACACACCAGAGAGTTCAATGGCCTTCTGGGCCCCCTCGGCCATGGTCTTGACTGTTACCAGAGGCAGCCCAGACTTCTCCAAGATCTCTCGTGCCAAGTCCTCGTTGGTCCCGGTGAGACGGATCACGATCGGGACCTTGATTTCCATCTGTTTGAAGGCTTCTACCAAGCCATTCGCGACGTCGTCGCAACGGGTAATCCCTCCAAAGATATTGAAGAAGATCGCGCGGACATTCGGATCTGAGGTAATGATCTCCATGGCCTTGAGCACCTTTTCCGGTCGCGAACTGCCTCCGATATCCAAGAAGTTTGCCGGCTCGCCTCCAAAGTGTTTAATGACGTCCATGGTCGCCATGGCCAAGCCTGCCCCGTTCACACAGCACCCGATGGTCCCTTGAAGTTTTACATACGACAGATCGGCCTCTTTCGCTTCCAGTTCTGTCTTCTCTTCGTAGTCCATGTCGCGGAGGGCCTCGAGGTCTGGGTGTCGGAACAGGGCGTTGTCATCAAGGAGGATCTTGGCATCGACGGCTACAATCTCGCCGTCTGGTGTCTCCACCAGGGGATTGATCTCGGCGAGTTGAGCCTCAATTTCTGTAAAGGCTTGGTAGAGTTTTTTGAGGATCCCTGCAGCCTTTGTCGCGCGCTTTTTGTCCTCAAATAGGCCGAACATCAGGTTTCGGGCCTGAAAATCCGACAGCCCCCACACGGGGTCCACCGTCAACTTCTGGATCGCCTCTGGCTTCGTTCGGGCGACCTCCTCGATATCCACACCGCCCTCACTGGAGACCATGATGACCGGTGCCCCGCTCCGTCGGTCAATCACAATCCCCACGTAGTATTCTTTGGCGATATCTACCGCGGTGGTAATGAAAACCTTTTTGACCGGCACCCCTTTGATGGTGAGGTTTAGGATGGCCTCAGCCTTTTCGCGGACCTCTTCTGGTGTCTTGGCGAGTTTGATGCCTCCTGCCTTCCCACGTCCGCCGACCGGAACCTGCGCCTTAACCACATAAGGCGGGTCCAACTCCCGCGCCACCTGTTCCGCCTCCTCCGGCGTATAAGCCAATTTCCCAGGTTTGACCGGGATCCCATACCGTTCAAAGACCTGTCGAGATGCGTATTCCAGAAGTTTCATCGGTTAGAACCTCCTTTTCTCCTCCTTGGGGACGGGCCAGAATGGCCTGTCACGAACCGCTTACCACATGGCCATTTTATACACTCAAACCCTCACACGGTCAACTGAACCGCTGAAATATCGGCAATGAAATCCCTTGCAATCTCCGAAAGTCAGCGTTCGGTTCCTTGACTGCTTCTATGGCAGGAGTTAAGATTTTGCGACCATGGAATGGACCGCCCAGAAAGTCCGAGAGACCTTTTTGCGATTTTTTGAGGAACGGGGGCATACCCGGGTCCAGAGTTCCCCGCTCTTGCCCCATGGAGACCCCACGCTCCTCTTCACCAACGCCGGGATGAACCAATTCAAGGCCTACTTCCTGGGGGAGCGTGTCCCACCGTTCACGCGTGCCACATCGGTCCAGAAATGCATCCGTGCCGGCGGCAAACACAACGACTTGGACAATGTCGGGTTCACCCGCCGCCATCACACATTCTTTGAGATGTTGGGGAACTTCTCGTTCGGCGATTACTTCAAGCGCGAGGCGATCCTGTGGGCATGGGAGTTGATGACTGAGGTCTTCCGGTTGGACCCGGACCGTCTCTGGGTCAGTGTCTATCTGGAGGATGACGAGGCCTACGAGATCTGGCAGAGGGAGGTGGGGGTTCCCGAGCACCGGATCCTCCGTCTCGGCAAAAAGGACAACTTCTGGGAGATGGGGGAAGTCGGCCCCTGTGGCCCCAGTTCAGAGATCCATTACGATCTCGGCCCGGAGTTTGATCCCCACCAGCAGGACCCGGGCCAAGAGGGAGAGCGGTTCCTCGAACTCTGGAACCTGGTCTTTATGGAGTTTGAACGGAAGCCCGATGGATCCTTATCTCCGCTCCCAAACAAGAACATAGACACCGGCATGGGCTTGGAGCGTCTTCTGGCGGTTTTGCAGGGTGTAGACTCCAATTTCCACACGGACCTCTTTATGCCGATCATTGAGGAGGTTGAGCGGATCAGTGGGGTCCCGTACTCGCCAGATGAGCGGGGTGCGCCCCACCGGGTTTTGGCCGACCATGCACGGGCATTAACCTTTGCGATCTCAGACCACATTTACCCCTCCAATTTCGGGCGGGGGTATGTGTTGCGTCGGATCCTCCGCCGTGCCCACCGGTTCGGGCAAAAGATCGGCATCCATGAACCGATTCTCTACCGGCTCGTTCCCGTCGTGGTCCACATCATGAAGTCGGCCTATCCCGACCTTGAAAAGAGCAAGACCGAGGTTGAACTCATCGTCAAGCGGGAGGAGGAGCGGTTTCTGGAGACCTTAGCCCGGAACCTGCCGCGGCTTGAAGAGGCCATTGAAGAGGCCAGGGACACAGGGGTCTTGCCCGGCGAGGTCATCTTCAAACTCTACGACACGTACGGACTTCCTCTGGATCTCATTGAGGAAGTGGGGCGTGAGGCAGGGGTCACATTCGACTGGGAGGGGTTTGAGGCCTATCTCGAGCGACAGCGTGCACGCGCCCGGAAGGCCCAAAAGGAGGCCACGCTCCCGGAACTCCAAGAGGTGGTCCCTCATGCCCAACCCACGGAGTTTCTGGGATACGAGACTCTGGACGCCCGGGCACGGCTCACCAAGTGGGCCACGCAGAATGGCCGGGTGTATCTCGTGTTTGACCGAACCCCGTTCTACGCCCGGAGTGGGGGCCAGGTCGGAGACCGTGGCGTAATCCAGGCCCCAGGGATCGAAATTGAGGTCCTGGATACCGTAAAGGTCGGGAAAGACCATGTCCATATCGGCAAACTTCGGAAGGGTGATCGGGTGCGTACGGACGTGGAGTACGAACTCCATGTGGATCCGAAGTGGCGGAGACCTACGATGCGCGCCCATACCGCGACACACCTCCTCCACGCGGCACTGCGGGAGGTCTTGGGAGACCACGTTCGACAGGAAGGGTCCCTGGTGGAGCCGGACCGAACCCGGTTTGACTTTTCCCATCCTGCCCCTTTGACGGAGCAGGAACTCCAGGCCGTGGAAGATCTGGTCAACGAGAAGATCCGGGAGAACCTGGACGTCCGGATCCAGTGGATGGACTACCAGCGTGCGTTGGAGATGGGGGCCATGGCCATCTTTGAAGAGAAGTACGAAGCGCGTGTACGGGTCGTCTCCTGTGGCGATTTCTCCAAGGAACTGTGTGGAGGGACTCATGTGTCCCGGACCGGGGATATCGGGCTGTTTGTGATCGTGAAGGAGGAGGCCTCATCTGCAGGGATCCGGCGGATTGACGCCTACACCGGGCAACGGGCGCTGGAGTACCTGCGGGAGAAACGGAATCGTCTCCAGGAGGTCGCCGAGGCTCTGGGCGCCGAAGAAGCTCAGGTCCTGACCCGCATCCACAAACTCAAGGAAGAGTGGACGGAGACTCAGAAGGCCTATCGGGAGATCCTGGACCGATATGCCTATCTGTTGGCGCGCCAGATCGCCGGCACCCCGCTCCTGAGCGAGCCGGTCTGGGCTGTGGTAACGCACGTTGAAGGGATAGAGATGGCCGGGATCCAGCGGATCAGCGATTTCCTGGTGGACCTTTCAGGTCGACCGTATGTGATCCTCCTCGTCGGTTCCAAAAACGGTAAAGTCTCCGTGTTCTCACGTGTTCATAAAGATCTCAGCCATGTCCTGTCCGCGGCGGACCTTGTGCGGCAAGTGGCCAAGGCACTGGGCGGGGGCGGGGGCGGATCGCCCGTCAAGGCTGAAGGCGGCGGGCGGCATGTAGAGCGGATCCCAGAGGCCCTCCACGACGTCCAGAAAACCATCCAGGCCAAAGTCCAGGATCTCACACTGTCCTCCAAGTAAGGTCTCCAGTCGCGGTCCTTCTGATCTCACGGGTCGGGACACACGGAGAATTGGAGTGATCCATGGAACGGGTGTTCGAGCGGCGGGTTTCCGAGAAAAACGCAAAGATGCGTTTGGACCAATATCTGGTGATCTCCGGCATCGGGCTTACGAGGAGCCAGGTTGGCCAATTGATTCGACAGGGGAAGGTCTTGGTCAACGGCCAGCCGACGAAGCCAGGATACCGGGTGCGGGCGGGCGATCACATCGTGGCTCGGTATGAAGTGCCCGAGAAACTGGAGATCATCGCCCAGGATATCCCGGTGCCGATTCTCTACGAGGACGAGGACGTGGTGGTGGTGAACAAACCGGTGGGGATGGTGGTCCACCCTGCCAAGGGGAACCTGCAGGACACGTTGATCAACGCGTTGTTGGCGAGGTATCCGGACCTGCCGACCACATCGGACAAGACCCGTCCCGGGATTGTTCATCGTCTGGACAAGGAGACCTCAGGCATCATGGTTGTAGCAAAGAGCGATCGGGCGGTCCGGAGTCTGGCCCGGCAGATGGCCGAGAAGATCGCGAAGCGGATCTACTGGGCGGTGGTCTGGGGGGCGCTGGAGCGGGCACACGGCGTGATTGAGGCGCCGATCGGTCGGCACCCCATCGATCGGAAGCGGATGGCGGTTACGGCCTTCGCATCAAAACCTGCGATCACGGAATACCGGGTTCTGGAGACCTTTGGGCCATTGGCAACCCTCGTGGAGGTGCGACTTCATACCGGCCGGACCCATCAGATCCGTGTCCACTTTGAGTATTTTGGGCATCCTGTGGTGGGGGACCCGACATACGGGGGGCGCGACCCCCGGAAGATCTTTCATGTGGTCCCTTCCGCGCTTCGGGACCACGTGCGGGAAGTCTTGCAGCGGATTGAGCGGCAGGCGTTGCACGCCAAGAAGTTGATCTTCCGGCACCCCAAAGACGGGCAATGGCTTGAACTGGAGGCCCCCTTACCTGAAGACATGGCCGGGCTTCTGGACTATCTTCGGGGTGTCCGCTGGGGGTCGTCTGCTTGAGCCCCTTTCCGGTGTCGGCTAAAATTTAGCCCGTGAAGCGTGTGATTGCAAAGGTCCCGCCCGACATCCTCCATCCCTGGATCTACAGCAAGCGGGTTGCGGATCCTGGAGATGCCCAGCCAGGGGACGACGTCCTGGTGTACAACACCAAGGGGGAATTCATCGGGTCCTACCTTTACAACCCCAACTCCATCCTGACCCTCCGCCGGTATTCCAGGCGCCAGGAACCGTTGGACTTCATCGCCATCAAGGATCGGCTGTACCGCGCGTATGAACTCCGGAAATACCTGTTTCGCGGGACTTCGGAGACATCGTATCGGGTAGTGTTTGGGGAGTCCGACGGGCTGCCAGGGCTCATTGTAGACAAGTACGACACGGGCCTTGTCTTTCAGATCACCACCCTGGGCATGGAGAAGCGCCGGGAATGGGTCATTAAAGCCCTGGAAGATGTGTTCCAGCCGGAGTTTTTAGTGGAAAAAAGTGATTCGTCGGGTCGGAAAGAGGAGGGGCTGGCCCCGCGAACCGAGGTCGTCCTCGGGAACCTGGAAGGGCCCAGAACCATTGAGGTGGAAGGGGTCCGGTACAGGGTCCATCTCCTGGAAGGGAACAAGACGGGGTTTTTCTTTGACCAGCGATACAACCGGCTGCGACTGACACGGTGGGCCAAAGGACGGGCCTTAGACCTCTTTGCGTATACCGGTGGCTTCACACTCCATCTGCTCAAGGGCGGCGTCAAAAAGGTCTATGCCGTGGAAATCAACCTCAATCACCTCCAACTCCTCAAGGAGAACGTAACCCTCAATGGGTTTGATCCCAGCCGGGTGGTGACGTTCCACAAAGACGTCTTCCATTTCCTGGATGAGATGTTGCTTTCGGGCGAGAGTTTTGATGTCATCGTGCTGGACCCTCCAGCGTTTACGCATAAGCGGGGCGGCAAAACCGGGGCCCTGCGGGGGTACCGGCTCTTGCACGACCGGGTCCTTCGGATCCTGGCACCGGGGGGGTTCCTGGCCACGTTTTCCTGTTCCATGCATGTGAGCGACCGGGACCTCCTGGAGTCGGTGGAGCGGAGTGCCCGGGCGTTGAAGCGTCAACTGGTTGTCATTGAACGGTTTCAACAGTCTCCGGACCACCCGATCCTGCTGGGGTTCCCGGAGTCGGAGTATCTGAAGGGATGGCTTTTACGGGCATTCTGAAATGGGGAGGAGGCGTATAATATCCTTTGGGTTCAAGAAAAGCCTTCGAGGTAAAGGAGGACGTCGATGAGTCTTGGAATCTTGTGGATCGTGGTGGCCCTCATGCCCCCTTCCCCGGACCTGCTTCAGCGGCTCAAGGCGGAAGGGAGGCTTCAGGAAGTCGTACAGCGTTTAGAAGAGGCCCGAAAGAAAGGGGTCGATGCCCCGAATCCCGAAAAGCTCCGGCAGTTCCGTGTGAGGCTCCTGGAAACCAAAACCTTGGGACGGAGTACAACCGTCCCTGCCTTGGTCTTACTTGTGGACTTCAACGACAATCAAGCCTCTACCCCCTCGGCTCACTATGACTCCCTCCTCTTCGAGTACACAGGGGGTCAGTACTCTCTCCGTGACTTTTACTTGGAAAACTCTTACGGTACCTTAGAGATCACGGGGGAGGTTTCCGGGTGGTATCGGATGCCTCATGATTACCTCTACTACTCCCAAAACAACGGATTTGGATCGTTCCCCAACAATGCTCAAGGCCTCGTCATCGATGCCGTTCAGGCGGCGGATCCCTATGTAGACTTCTCGCAATACGATGGAGATAACGACGGCTACGTGGATGCCCTGTTTGTAGTGCATGCCGGACCGGGGGCGGAGGAAACCGGGAACTCCAATCAGATCTGGTCTCACCGATGGGTTCTCCCCTACCCTCTTCAGGTCGACGGAGTTTATGTCTATGACTACTCGATGGAGCCGGAGAACGGGCGGGTTGGGGTCTTTGTCCATGAGTTAGGTCATGTCTTCGGGCTGCCGGATCTCTACGATTCTGACTACAGTTCAGAAGGACTGGGGAACTGGTCGGTGATGGCAGGCGGCTCATGGGGCAACAACGGTCGTACCCCGGTCCACTTTGATGCATGGTCGAAAGTTGCCCTGGGGTTCGTCCAGCCTGTGGTGGTCAACGGGACCTTAGAAGATGTGCCCTTACCCCGGGTGGAAGATGCGCCCGTCATTTACAAACTCTGGCGCTACAATCAATCGGGCCCTCAGTATTTCTTGGTCGAAAACCGCCGGAAGGTCCTGTTCGATGCCTATTTGCCCTCTGAAGGTCTTTTGATCTTCCACGTGGACGAGACCCAGTCTGGAAACCGGAACGAGTGGTACCCTGGCCATACCAACCAAGGCCATTACAAGGTGGCTTTGGAACAGGCGGACGGGGAGTGGGACCTGGAACATGGGTTTGGCTCAGGGGACGCGGGAGATCCGTATCCGGGTTCCACCAATAACCGTCGGTTCGACAACGCCAGTTTGCCGGACTCCCGGGACTACCTCTTCCAGTTCACCCATGTCCGGGTTTATCGGATCTCGGACCCTGGGGATACGATGTGGGCAAGTTTTGCCAACGACCCGGTGACCAACTTTGCCTTGAAACAAATCCTCGCCCCCAATGGCGTGTCTTTCTCAGACTCCACCCTGCCCCCAAGGGTCTGGGTAGGGAACTACGGGGCAACCACCGCCTCACCAGAAGTCCAACTCACCATCCTTGAAAATGGTACCCCCCTCTACACCTCCACCACCTCTGGACCCAGCCTGGACCCCGGGGACACGGTGCTTTTGACCTTTGATCCCTTTACCCCACCCAGTACCAATGTCACCTTTGACGTCATCGCCAATATTCTGAACAGCAATGACGGATATCCAATTGATGACACACTCTCCACACAATTCACGGTTTTTCCCCTGGTCGATACCGTCGTTTTAAATGGTTCTGGTGGACCCGTCACCATTGACGGGGTCTTGGCTCCGGCGGAATGGGCCGATGCGGTCCATCTCGATATCTCCGATCTGCTGAACAACGGGGGAGGGACGCCGGAAGGGATAGGGACTGCAGAACTTTGGGTCAAGTTCTCGGACACCTTGCTCCTCTTCGGTGTCCAGGCTCGCATCAATGGGAATGCTGTCAATTTCCAGCGGTTGTCCTTCTACATCGATGACGACGGTTCAGGGACTTACCCGGCGAGTCCAGACGATGCTGAAGGTGAACTCTATCTTGCGGGGAACCCTTCCAGTCCGACGGCCTATTTCCGTCCACTATACGCGACCGGCGCAGGACTTCCTCAACCCATCCCTCTCACCTATGCCACACAGACCACGGACAGCACGTTCACCGCGGAACTGGCCATCCCCTTAGTCTATGCTCCGATCGCGCAGAATTGGCAAATCGGCGTCATGCCCCCCTCTCACACCCTGGGGCTTTTCGTGGCGTATCGGGTGCTCAATCCCAATCTGGGGGCACTGGGCTGGTATCCTCAGGATTTGCCTGCAGCAGAGGCGGAGAACCCAGCTTATTATGCAACCGTTCAACTCCAGAACCTCGGTGTCCCGGTTGAAGAAAAAGAGGTCCAGGAGACACCTCGCTCAAGTATCTCTTATCGATGGACCCCTCAGGGTCCTGTGATCCGGCTCTTTACGCCGAGCATTGGTCCGGTAACCCTCTCCCTCTGGGATGCGGTGGGACGGCTGGTGGATCGCACCACCCTGCAGGTCCGTCATGCAGCAGTCTATCGGCCCCCGATCCACCGCATGGCTCAAGGGGTCTATTTCCTGCGCATTGAAGGGGCGGGATTCCGGACCACGCTCCGGATCCCTGTGTTGCGGTAAACTGTAGGGCCTAAACAGAACAAAGAAATGCTCAAAGGAGGGGTACGGTGGATGGGGCTTTTTGAAGACATCGGAAGGACACACTCAAGAGGAAGGTGAGGAATGCCATGAGTGCAACAGAGGCTCTGATCCTATACGAAGATGAGGGATGGAAGGATCTCTATCCCCTGACCCTGACCCGGGCGACCTTCCAACTCCGGGTCGGTGCGCTCACGATCCTCGAAAAGTGGCGCCGCGAACGCCAAGCGGAGACGGTAAGCATCTGGACTTCCCGTGCGGAAATCCAGGCCGTGGCCCTGGAGGCCTATCCCTGGCTGACTTCGGAACTTCCGGAGGTGGACCAGGTTCTGGTGATCAACGGAAGGGCACTCCCTACCCCGGATCTTACCTCCCGTCTGGAGGCTCTGGGGATTGGGGAAGGTCTGGTTGAAAAAGGAACGTTGGTGGCAGCTCGGCTCAACCTGTCCCTCTGGCAACAGTGGACCCAGGGTACGCCTTGGCAGGAGCTCGTGAAGAAGACTGAGGAGATTGAAGATGCCCTCTTCACCTACCTGTGGGACCTTGTCTATCTGAACGGCAAAGAAATTGAGCGGGACTTAACACGCCTTTCTTATCTCCACCCGTTTACGCCCCCTGACTCTGGCGCGGTCCACGTTTTAGGAGATCGGGTCTTTGTGGAGGGAGAAGTCACGCTGGATCCGTTCGTCACGCTGGACGCGCGGCATGGACCGATCATTCTCCGGTCTGGAGCCAAGATCATGAGCCACACGTATATTCAAGGGCCGGCGGTGGTGGGCCGGAACTCCCTGATCAAGGTCGGCGCAAAAATTTACGAAGGGACCACCATTGGACCGGTGTGTAAGGTCGGCGGTGAAGTCGAAGAATCCATTTTCATCGGCTACAGTAACAAACAGCATGACGGCTTCATTGGTCATGCGTACATCGGGGAATGGGTGAACTTAGGGGCTGGCACAAACAACAGTGACCTGAAAAACAATTACGGGGAGGTCAAGGTTCAACTGCCCCACGGCCGGGTCTCGACCGGCTTGACCTTTGTAGGTCTGATGGCTGGAGACCATGTGAAGGCTGGGATCAACTCCATGTTCAACACGGGAACGGTTGTAGGTGTTGGAACGAACATCTTCGGGCATGGTTTTCCGCCGAAATGGGTGCCATCCTTCCTCTGGGGCGGCTACGAAGGCTTCGTCGAACACGACTTTGAGAAGTTCTTGACGACGGCTCGACGGGTTATGGCTCGCCGCAAGGTCGAGTTGACACCAGCGTACGAGGCGATGCTCCGCAAACTTTACGAGGAAACTCGGGAGGTACGCGAGACCTTCTTACAGGGTTACCGGAACCGGGCTTGACGGAACGCCCGCATCGCGACACCCAGGGAGAGGAACGCAAAGGCCCCTAAATACACAAAAGACTGGGCCAGGTCCCGGAATCCCGCCCCTTTAATAAACGCACCTCGAATGATCCAGAGAAAGTGGGTCAGGGGGTTGAACCACGCGACGTTTTGGAAGAAGGGTGGCATACTGGCGATCGGGAAAAAGAGACCGGAGAGCAGGAGCATCGGCAGAACCATAAAAAAGCCCGTCATCATGGCCTGGGTCTGGGTCTCTGAAACCGTAGAGACGATGAGCGCAATCCCGACGTTCCCCAGGATGAACAGAGAAATCGCAGTGAACGGCACAAGCCAGAAGGACCGCATCGGCATGTGAAACAGGATCCTGGCCACAATCAGGACCAGGAGAGCATCCAACCAGGCGATCAAGGTAAATGGGGTGGTTTTGCCAAGGACAAATTGGAAGGGGGTCAGGGGAGCCACTTGGATCTGCTCAAACGTTCCGACTTCCTTCTCTCGAACCACCGCTACGGCCGTCAAGATCGTGGTCATGAGGATAATGATCATGACCAGAACACCGGGGACCATGTAGACTTGGCTCTCCAAGCCCGGATTAAACAAAACCCGAGTTCTCAATTCGACAGTTGTCATTTCAGGGCGTTGCCGATTCAAAAATTCTTGTAGGTATTGGATGGCAAACCGCGTTCGGTTGGCGTCCGTCCCGTCCAGAATCACCTGGAAGGGTCGGTGCTGGGTGCCCGGCTCGGGAAACGTGATGGCCAAAGTGATTTGGTTCCGCCGAAACGCGGACCAGAGTTCTTGGGAAGAAACCCAGCCCTGAAACTGGAAGGTGCCACTGGCCGCAAGGTCTTGGATCCATTGTCGCTGTGACTCAGTCGGGACAGAGCCCACGACGGCGAACCGAATGTTTCGCAGTTCTGTAGAGACTACATAGCCGAAGACGACGATCTGGATGATCGGGGCCAGGACCATGATCATGGCCATTCGGCGATCCCGAAGGGCTTCCCGAATCTCCTTCATGAGGAAGGCGCGTAGGATCCTACCCATGGGCTCCCGTCCTCCGGACAAACGTTCGTACGGCCAGACCTATCAGCAGAACAGACAACAGGGTCAGGAAGAACATCTCAAGGGGAAAATCCGACCATGTCGCTCCCTTGAACAGGATGCCGCGGAGCATTACCAGGAAGTAACGGGCTGGGACAAGCGCACTGAGGGCCTGAAGGATCTTGGGCATGTTTTCGATGGGGAAAACGAAACCGGACAGGAGGAAGGCGGGGAGGATGGTCACCAGCCAGGTCATCTGCATCGCCAGCCGTTGGTTCCGGGCCAGGGTAGACATCAGCAAGCCGATCCCCAATCCCGCCACCACAAACACCAGGGCCACCACAAACAGCGTCCACAGGCTGCCCCGAATCGGTACATCAAAGAGCACGTGCCCGATCCACAAAATGTTGAAGAGATCCACCAAAGCCAGAACCAGATAAGGGACCATTTTGCCAATCACAATCTCCCAGGGACGTAAGGGGGTCAACAAGAGTTGGGCCAGGGTTTGGGTCTCCCACTCCTTGGAGATGGTGAGGGTGGTTAAGAGGGCAGAGATCACCATCATGATGATGGCGATTAAGCCGGAGACGATAAAGGGTTGGGACCGCATCTCCGGGTTGAACCACACCTGGACGGAAGGGTCTGCCTGAATCCTCAGCATCTGAGCAGGGGACCGGAGGTGTTGACGCCCCCATTGCTGCAGGATTTGGCTGAGGGTTCCGAGGATAAGCCGGCCGGTATTATCGTCCATGCCATCCAGGACCAACTGGATGGCCGGGGGGTGGCCCTGCCGGAGGTCTCGAGAAAGGTGGTGAGGGATGACCAGGATGGCCATGGCACGGCCTTGAACCAACATCCGGAGATCGGGAACCCGAATGGTCTCCGGATCAAAGTAGCCGGAATTCTTCAAGGTCTGGATGAGTGACCGAGACTCGGCAGTCTGATCCAGATCCAGGACACCGATCCGAACCGTTCGGAGATCGAAGGTTAATGCATACCCGAAAATCACCAGAAGGACCACAGGCATGGCCAAGGCGAGGTAAAGGGTCCGCAGGTCTCGACGAATGTGCAGAACTTCTTTCCAGATGACCCAAAACAGGCGGTTCATCGGCCGGATTCCGAAGCGGGTATCAGGATCTCAGGTTCAACCCACGCAAAAAAGACATGTTCCAGGGTTGGGGAGATGGGGATGAGGTGGAGGTCTGGCAAGCCCCGTTGGACCAAGGCATTTCGAAGGTCTTCGAGGGATAGAGACCGATCAGTTCGAACATGGAGATCTCGTCCAAAGGAGATCATGCCTCGTACTCCCTGGATCGTCTCCAGCACTTGTCGGATGTTCTGTGGTAGCGGTGATTTGAGGGCAAATAGGTTCCAAGAGGCCGCGTATTGGCGTTTGAGACCTTCGGGGGTATCGAGGGCGATGACCTTCCCTCGATTCATCAATGCCACCCGGTCGGCGTTCTCCGCTTCCGTCATGTAGTGAGTGGTGACAATCGTTGGGAGGCCGAATGCACGGATCGTGTTCCAGAATTCGGCACGTTGCTGGGGGTCGGCCCCTGCGGTGGGCTCGTCAAGAAAGAGCACTTCCGGGTGATGCATTAAGGCGATCCAGAGGGCGAGGGTCTGACGTCGACCTGAAGGAAGAGCCCGAACTAAGGTATCCTGGACGGTTTGCAAACCGGTTTGTTCCAGGACCTGCTGTTGTCGGCGTCGGGGAACACCATAAAGGTCGCCAAAAAACCGGATATTTTCCTCGACTGTCAAATCTTCATAGAGGGAAAACAACTGCGACATGTATCCGATTTTGTGCTTGAGGGCCTGGCTCTGGGTTCGGACATCGAGTCCCGCAACCCAGGCCTCACCTTCTGTAGGCTGGAGGAGTCCACAGAGCATTTTTAGGGTTGTGGTCTTGCCGGCACCATTGGGACCCAAAAGGGCAAGAATCTCACCGGGTTGGACCTCAAAGGTGACATGATCCACCGCACAAAACTCCCCGAAATAACGGGTTAACCCATAGACAGCAATCGGAGCGTGAGGGGTGGAACTCATAGCGAAGACCCCCCTTGAATATACGCCAGGACATCTTCCAGGGTAGGGTCCTCAGGGATCGGTGGGTGGGGGAGACGGGAGAACAAGGTCCGTGCGTCTTCTGGAGGGGTGTGGGGGCGGAGAATGAGGCGTGTCCACGAGCCTCGTCGCTGGACCAGGAAGGCCGACTCGAGTTCCGGATGTTGGGACAGCATGGGGGTTGGGACTCGCCAGACCTTGTCGGAGAGGGCACTTTTGAGGTCTTGTGGGGTCTTAACCGTCGCTGCTCGACCCTGGTAGAGGATCAGTAACCGGTCGCATCTCTCGGCCTCTTCGGTATACGAGGTCGCAATAAGGAGGGTCATGCCCTGCTGATGGAATTCGAACAGAAGGTCCCAGATTTCGCGCCGAGACACTGGATCGACACCGGTATTGGGTTCATCGAGGACCAAGAGATCCGGCTGGCTGACGAGGACCGTGATAAGGACTAATTTTTTCTTCATCCCTCCGGAGAGCCGGCCTGCGAGGCGATTCCGGACATGTCGAAGGTTGGCAATGTCGAGGAGGCGTTCCCAGTCTTCAGGACTGGTCCGACCAAAAATTTTTCCGAAGAACTGGAGATTCTCCCAAACCGTAAGGTCTGCGTAGAGATTGAACACCTGTGGCATATAGGCAATTTTCCCACGCAGACCTGGGTCACCTGGGGGATGGCCAAGGATGTGGAGTGTCCCTGCGCTGGGGGGTTCCAGCCCGGTAAGGATCTTGAGGAGCGTGCTTTTGCCGGCGCCGTCTGGTCCAAGGACCCCAAAGATTTCGCCAGGTTCGACCTCAAAGGTAACATCAGCAAGAGCCACAGTGTGGTCGTAGCGCTTCGTCAGGTGTTCAACGTGTACGACGGGCTGGCTCATGGACTCCCCACCTCATCACACCCGTCATCCCGGGCTTCCATCGGTGATCCGGGTTTGGGACCATTACTTTAACGGGATAAACGAGCCGGGCGCGTTCTTCAGAGACCTGAAGATTTCGTGGGGTATACTCGGCTTCTGCGCCGATCCATTGAACCCACCCGGAGAGTGCCAAGTCGGGATCAATGTCCAACCTGATCGAAACGGTATCCCCGACGTCCAGCGTCGGCAAAAGTGCCTGAGGGATATAGGTATGGAACTCCAGGGTGTCCAGAGGCAGGAGGGTTATGAGTGGCCAGCCCGGGGTTGCGTACTCCCCGACCTCCACATGAACGGTCTGAACCTGGGCCTGGGCAGGGCTCAACAGGATCAGTTGTTGGAGTTGATGGCGGATTCGGGCGATCTGCTGCTCTATCGCACGTTTCTGAGCCTCTACCGCCTGACGCTCTGCCCTCTTGGCCTGGAGTTCGGTATAAGTCCGTTCAACCTTCGCCTGTGGAACGGCCTCTTGCTTCAGATTCTGGAGCCGCTTGTAATCCCGTTCGAGTTGTTCCAGGGCATAATCCAGGGCACGGAGTCGGGCTTCTAAGGAACGGAGAGTCTGGGTCGAAGATCGGTACTGCAACGCAAGGTCTGTGGTATCCAGGACCATCAGTGTATCGCCGGGGTGGACTCCTTCACCCTCCTGGACATAGATTGAGAGGACTTGAACCGGGAGCGGGACAGAGAGATCCAAGGCTCTGGCTTCCAGCGAGCCCGAGGCGTAGTATCCTTTAGGGGGTCTGGCCCCCCGGCTTCGCCACCAAAGCCCTAAGGCAATCGCAAGCCCCCCTACGATGAGTAGGGCCACCCTTTGGGGTGTAGATTTCAACGTTGTGACCTCCTGGCCGAATGGCCGTCCCTTTTAGACTCTTTCCAAGGCCTGTGCAAGGTCGTCAATAAGATCCTGGGGATCTTCAATCCCTACGGAGAGTCGTACCAGTCCTTCAGGGATCCCGGCCTGAGCCAGTTCTTCGGGGGTGAACGAGGAGTGGGTCATGGAAGCCGGATGTTCGATCAGGGAATCTGTATCGCCGAGGGAGACAGCCAGGATCCATACCTTCAGCGAATTCATCAACTTCGCGCCCGCTTCTCGCCCTCCCTTGAGGATGAAACTTACCATCCCGGAGTAGCCCCCGTGCATCTGTTTCTTGGCGATTTCATGTTGAGGGTGTGAGGGAAGACCTGGGTAAAACACGCGTTCGACCTTGGGGTGTTGTTCCAGGAATTTTGCGATTTTCATTGCGTTTTCTGAGTGTCGGGCCATGCGGAGGTGGAGGGTCTTCAGGCCTCGCAAGACCAGATAGGCATCGAAGGGAGCCATGATTCCCCCGAAATGGATATGGGCTTCCCGGATCGGCTCAACAAGATCCTGACGCCCGACGACCAACCCACCGATGACGTCGCCATGGCCGTTCAGGTACTTGGTCAAACTATGGACCACAATGTCTGCTCCCAATTCGATGGGCCGCTGTAACGCCGGGGTTGCGAAGGTATTGTCCACCACCAACGGAACCCCAAGGGCTTGGGTAACCTTTGCGGTCTCTTCGATGTCGACGACATCCAAGGTCGGGTTGGCTGGGGTCTCGATATAGACCATTTGGACGGGATGCTGTTGGACCCAGTCTCGGAGTCTCTCGGCAAAGTTCTCCGCGGGAAGATAGGTCACCTGGATCCCGAACTTCTGTTGGAAGAGTTTGAAGAGGTCGTAGGTCCCGCCGTAGATGGGCTCGGAGGCCACCAGATGCTGGCCTGGTTGGAGCAGGGTGAGGACGGTGCAGGCGATGGCTGCCATGCCAGAGGCATAGGCCACACCGGTTTCGCCCCCCTCCAAAAATGCGATTTTGCGTTCAAGAAACCGGACCGTGGGGTTGCC
>CAYQZW010000010.1:0-29234 GCA_964422065.1 uncultured bacterium
TCTTCCGATCTCTATGGGGAGGGGGGGAGAAGGGTAGTGGACGGCGAAGCCAAACCGCTCCCGGAGGCTCAGATCCCGGATGGCCCGGGTCTCCGGTTCGGAAAAGGGTGCAGGGCCGCGGTAATACGAACTCGCGGGGTCCGGATTGCCTCCGGTCCAGTGGAAATCGTAATTGCGGTTCAGGTCTACCCCGTCGGTCCGGTCCTCCAGATCTATGACGCCGTCCCCGTCGTTGTCCCGAAGATTCTTGCGCCAACTGGTGTCCTGGAGAGAGGTCACGATCCAGTGGCCGTCGGGATTGACTTCAGGGACGATGAAGGTCTCCAGCCGATCCACCCAGTCGCGGATCCCGGGGTCGGTGTCATAGGCTTTGAGCACGGTATCCACCAGGGTCCAGAGGACTTCTGCGCCCAGGACCTCTTCGGCGTGGTGGATCGCGGTCAGCAAGATGCGGGGTTCCGGCTCGGCCCGGTCCGGATGGTCACTGATCTTCAAGGCCAGGATGGGAAGTCCCAGCCGTTCGGTAAACCCCAGCGTGTCCAGGGCAAACAGGTCTGGCCGTACTGTGGCGACGGAATCTAAGAACGCACGGATCTGAGTTCCTGTGTGATAGCGTGGATTGGAGACATGCTGACCGATCAATATCGTGAGCCAAAGCAGGCCGGTCATCGCAGGATCACCACAGGGACCCGGCGCCGGGTTCCCAGAGAGGTCCGGAGATCCACGAAATAGAGACCCGTGGGCCAGGCGCGGTTTCCGGGGACCCGAATTTCCTGGGTACCAGGGAACAGACGATAGCGATGGACAAAGACCTGTCGGCCTGTGACATCAAAAATCTGGAGATCCAGGGAGGTCGCTCGATTGGCCGTCACATAGAACATCGGAGGGCCAGAGGTCAGGGACGGGATGCGCAGTTGGACAGTAGGCTGCGGAGATCCGGGCTGCTGGACCCCGACCCAGTGGGTGTCCGGTGGGGCCGTGGTCCAGCGGATGGCCCGGCCAGCCGCCAATGGAGCGGCGTTGGGATGGTAGTACGAACCGTACACATACTGTAAACCCTGGAGATGCCATCGGTCCTCAATGCCCACGGTCGCCGCATAGTGGCTGCCTGGGACCGGCGTGACATCCAGATACTGCATCACGATTTCGCCATCTCCTGTGGGGGTTGGCCAATACGCGGGATCGTAAAGGAGGACCTGGAAGATTTCAGGGGTCTGATTGTCCACACGGTTGATGGCCCGCCATTCCACGATCCAGCGGTGTTGGGCGGCATCGTACTGGTAAAAGACCCCACCGTTTTCCACCGTCAGGTCCTCCCAATATACGGCCACCAGGTTCTGGGGGCCATGGGGGGAGGGGATCGGCCAGTTGCGGAAGTGGAAATACCAGGTAGAGTCAAACGCGATCCATCCATTGGAGCAGACCGAGACTTGGGTTACCTCCTCGCCGTAGTACCGGAAAACAAAGGGCAATGTCAGCACCACGGTGCTGTCATCCCCAAGAGCCAGGAGGGTCCCGTTGCCTCCCTGAGCAGGGTCCAACTCCATCCAATCAAAGGTCGGGGCCAGACCCGTAAGGGTGTCCGTGTTGTCATACGCCCAATAGCCGTAAGGGTCAGGCCCGGAAGGAAAATGTGGGCCGGTGGGCCCAAGAGGGATGGTGAAATAGACGGTGTTTTCGGCACCAGATGCCGTGGTCCAATCCAAACGGAACCAGACATCCCGCCCTGGGACCACATCGGGCAGGGTCTGGACGGTGAACACGGGGCCGGTCCAGGCCGATTGGCCAGGGTCCAGGGACCCGAGGGACCCGATGGAGTCTGTGACGACCACACCGGTGAATGCCGAGCGAAGACGTAGCGTTACCTCGCCGGTGGCCGTGGAGCCGAGGTTCGTGATGTGGAGGTCCAGGGTAGAAGTAGTGCCGGGATCAAGGTCGGGATTTGCCTGGCTGGCCAGGACCTGGAGCGCTGGCGCTACACTGAAGAACCTCAGGTAATGTTGCCCCTCGGAGGAACCGCTCTGCAAGAGGACTTCAAAACGCAGGTGGAGGCTGTCGGGCAGCGTCGGGGCCGTAGAAACCGTGAAGGAGAGGGTCGCCTGGGCGCCCGGCCCGAGACCGGAAAACGCCGCTGTGGAATCCACAACCCAGGCCAGGGTGTCTATGGCCCGGAGGATACCTGTCCCGGCGCCGACGCTCTGATTCCCCACATTCCGGATCCGGACCCGAAGGGTCACCGTCTCATTGGGATTCAGGGCCTGGTCGTTGCCGTCTTCAACCCATGCCGTGTCCACAGCCAGGGGGAATCCCGTGTTCTGGACCGGGATCTCGACGATGTAGGGCCGGTAACCAGGCGCGGTCACAGTCAGCCGAACAAAGTCTTGAATGCCGGGCGGAATTTCGCCATAAAACTGACCTTCAGCATCTACGGGGCCGTGCTCCAGCAGGGAATGATCGGGTGTGGTCAACGCCACGTAGGCCTCAGATACAGGCTGGCCCTGGGCGAGAACCCGCACCAGCAGGCCCCCGCCTTCCGGGCCAATGCTCGGAGGATGCTGAACGGTTAGGGTATGGGGAGCGCCGACGTGGACCTGGAGGGAGGGCAATCCCAGGGTGTTGTACACGTGGAAATAGAACTCAATGGAGTCGCCCGGGCCTGCACGGTCCGGGAACTCCCAGAAGAGTTGGAAGAGGCCGCGGACCCCGGAAGGGGACAACCGCTGGATCCCCTCTTCAAGGAGACCTTCAAAGATCCCGACATCAATGGCGTTGTTCCATCGGGTATGGACGCTCGGGTTGGTGGGCCCGAAGAACCCCACCCCGCCCTTGGGGTTGACGGGGGTCCCGGCACGGAGCCAGGCCTCCCCGAAGGCCGGGTCCACCGAAGACGCGAAGTTTCCGGACCCGCAGGTCACGTTGTACAGCACGGGCAACTTCCAGCCGTTCTGAAGTTCACTGATATTCGGGACAAAGAACGGAGGTTCATGCCAACCTAAGGCGCCGGACCAGCCCCGGTAGTTGATCACCCCCACACCTTGATTGATGGCCGCGATCAGGTCCTCCGCGCCGGGTTGGGGACCGACCGGGTACCAGAAGAGGGTATCTACATCAAGGAATCCGTGTGCCAGGAGCCGATCACGGATCACCATCTTGGTCAGTTTCGTAGTGATCGCGTAATGGGTGGATGCGACCATCAAGGCCCTGTGGTACCAGAGGGTATCCGTAGTGTCCGGGCTCTTTTCATATCCCAGGATCTTCTGGACGACGACCTGTAGTTCCAGGGCGTTATCCACGGGGATCCGGCCGATCCAGACATCCGGCAGGTAGTCCTCGCCGTCCAGCAACGCGTAGGGCAAGTCGGTCGCATCCAGGCCATAGGTGAAGGCTGGAATCCCCGCGCCCCCCACGATGTCTACATCGGCGGCCAGGACCACAAACTCTACCTTTGGGGTCCAAGTGTCGTACACGTTCTGGATGAACGCTTTGATCTCGCTTGTGGTGGTCCCGGTCTGCGAGAGCCCTACGGTCCACACCGTATACCCCTGATCCTGGAGCCATTGGACCAGGGGCGTTAGGGTGGAGAGGAAGTTGTCTGGCGCAATAATGAGGTATCCGCCCCGGACCATGGGACCGGAAAGGACATGCTCGCTCCCTGGAATGGCCCGGTAAAAGGCTTGAAATGCTGCACTGGGGAGAGAACAGGCTGGCGTTTGTGTCAGAGCGGAAGGATAGACGAGTTGCAGGTCTGCTGGGCCCGGGGTTGGCTTTTGGATCCGTAAGACCCGGACCGTGAGGTCCCGGAGCCGCATGGGCGCACTCCAGGTGGTCTGGATCCCTGGAGGGGCCTGGAGGCCAGGAGGTTGGCCGTCCGGAAGAACGGCCACAGGCAGGGCAACCGCGGATTCGCCTTCCACGGTTAAAAGGAGTCCCTCAGGGGTCGGCGTGACCTGAAGGGCAGACCACAGGAGCCACACGAAGATCATGCGGACGATTTTAAGGGATGCCTAAGGCGTGGCCAATTGGGGATCACCATGCCTTACCGGCTCCTGGGGAGGCTCACTTGTGGCGATCCAATGGAGGCCCTCTCGGCCGCCCAGAATGATCTGTTGGCCGATAAGGGCGACAGAGTAGCCGTAGTCACAGGGCAGGTTAGCTACGACGACCGGGGCCGTTGGATCGGTACAGTCCACCCATTGGAGCCCATCCCCGCCGGCGGCCACCCAGGCGGTGTCCCCCCGGGCCACAACATCCCAGGCATAGCCGGGCAGGTCTGTCAAAGAGAGAACCGTAGGAGAGGAGGGATCCGAGACATTGACGAGCACCAGCCCCTGTTCTCGGGCTGCGACATAGGCGACCCCCTGGTCCACGTAAACCTTCCTTGCATCGCCCGGGAAGTCCACGGTGGCCAGGAGATTGGGGTGGGCGGGATCGGAGGCCACATCAAAAATCGCCAGGCCAGCCTGTCCTTGAGCTACGTAAAGGCGGCCGGCCGTGGTGTCCAGGAAGACTCCCCGCGTATAGCCGGAGAGGGGGATGGTCTGAAGGAGATTGAGGAAGCCAGGGTAGGAGGCATCATAAACGACGAGTCCGTCGTCCTGATCCGCTACGTAGAGATACGGGGTATCCTGGACGACCCAACCGGTAATATCCTGGAGGTTTCGTCCCCAAGCGTTGCTCACATAGGTCAAGGAATCGCCGGTAAACCGGAGGATGAGCACGCCGCCATCGGTGTCCGCCACATAGAGGAGGGTATCGCCCGGTGCCTTCCAGATCCCCCGGGCATAGTCCTCAACAGAGGGGTCGTCCCAGTTGTAGAAGAATGCGGGCATCAGGGAACCGGGCGGAGGGACTTCTTCAGGCGCTACGAGGGTGACCCCTCCTTCCGCGTTCGCCAGATAGAGAATCCCATCGCTTGGGAAAATCCGCATGACATATCCTGGGGTTGCCACAAAGCCCCACTCGTGGAGGAGGATCAGAGGTTGAGGGATCTTTTGACACGCCTGGCTCCAGAGCCCCATTGCCGTCAGCATGAAGGTCCAGAAAATATGCCGTCTTTTGATCATGTCCAATATTGTACGCGACCCCATACACCAAGACAGACGGCAAAGGCTCTCTCCAACGTAGGGGCGTGCCCGGTGTTCCCTCGCATGAGCCCTTTTCACTCTCCCCTAACCCCTCCCCTGCACAACAGACCCAGGGATGGGGATTTCACCTTTTTTCCTAAAGCCTGTCTCCTTTTTTCAAAGCCTTTTCTCCACTTTTTAAAGGGGGGCCTGAGGGATTTCCCTTTCCCAGAAGAGCCATGGAGATTTTCTTACGCCCGTATGTCTTGAATCCACAACAAGGCGCCCCTATCATAGGCGTTAAGAGCGGAGGGATGTTGTGATTCTATTCGTCTGGCTGGTGGTGGCCGCCCCTCTCCAGGAGGTGACCCAAGAGGTCGCCCTCAAGGGCCTGGAAGTTGAGGTCGTCACGACGTACTTCCAAACTCACGGTCGGCTGATTCAGGTTACCGACTCCCTCCTCCAGATCCAGGTGCAGGACACCCTTTATCCCCTCTCGTGGCACGAGATCCATCTCATTCGTCTGGTCGGCCTCCAAAATCTCATCAAGCAGACTGCCCGGCTTCAGTGGTTCCCTATCGTTGCAGGTTTAATCCTGGGCCAGGGTGCCCTGATATGGACCTTCTTCAGACCTCAACTTTCGATCTATTTTGTGGTGAATCCCAATACCCCCCTATTGTTGTTCGCAGGAAGTCCCATCCTTCAACGGACTCTTCGGATCATCCGTGCCATATACCATTTTGAACTCACCCCTCCATGGACACCCGAAAAAATCCAACTCCTCCGAGGTTATGCACAGAATCCGATGGGCAGTTCCGTGGGTCCAAGCCTTTCTCCGGTCCCCGAACCTTTTCCTCCCTCTCTCAAGGTTCGGAGGTCCCGACTCACCGTCTCGCCCCTTGGGGAGATCGCCTTGGAGGCCTGGGGGACCAGAGGAGAGATCTTTTGGAACTCTCTCACCCTGACCCTTTCCTTCCTGCAACTGAACTATGGTGTTTCGCGCCATCACCACCTGCGTCTGACGGTCATGGCCGTAGGGTTTCCCTGGAATCACGACCCCCTCTTCTACCCGGCCCATGTGGATGTCCAGTGTTCCTATATCCTGACTTTGCCTGTGACGTCACCAACCCAGTTTCGTTTGGCATTTCTGTTGAATCCCATTTATGGTGGGGTCCTGACTGCGGATTTTCAGCGAGCCGTGTGGCAAAGGAATCTCTGGGTTTTTCTGGGGATCCGAATGCTCACCCTGAGCTTCATCGTATTTTACGAGGAACCTCCGCCACCCCATTCCTTTGGCGGCAGATGGAAAGGATGGGAAAAGGCCTGGTTTGCCACAGGTCCCCAACTCTATTACGGGCTCCGATTCCGGTTCCCGAAAGGAGGAACTCGATGAGACCCTCGCCATGGCCGCTTCTAATCGCCACCTTCTGGATGACCGCCTGCCAGGTGTATCAACCACGAGTTTTGACCCGGCCCGAGGAGATTGCGTCGTTTACCCCCGACAGTACCCATCCTTCCATTTTAGAAATCCGGACCCGATCCGGGGACATCTACCTCTTACATACGGTTTGGCGGGAAGGCGACCGCATCGGAGGAAAAGGTGAACACTACACGCCCGGGTACACACTCCAGGAGGAGGGAACCTTTACGATCCCCACCGAGGACATTGTCTTCCTGCGGTACTGGGCGTCCTCTCCCGAGGGCCGCAAGAAACTCCAGGTGCTCGGGGTTCAGAATCTTCTTCTGGGGATCCCCGTAGGGTGTTTGGCCTCCTTCCTTGCCTTGTTCCTTCTCAAGGCGATCTTTGGGTCCTGCCCCACCACGTATACCTGGGACGGGCACGAATGGGTTTTGGAATCCGAAGGCTTTTCCAACAGCATTGCCCGGTGGTTTGAAGCGACCGACTGGGATCGGCTCCATGTCCTCCAACCCGACGACGCCGGTCGTCTCCATCTGTTGGTGTGCAACGAGGCCCTGGAGACCCATGAGATCAATGAACTCAAACTCATTGCGGTCCGGGTCCCCGATACGCTCGACCTCTGGAACAACGGAGATCAGTTTTTGCCTGTGGGGCCCGCAACCCTGCCCTTTGAGGGCAAAAACAAATTGGGCCAGTCGGTGCTTTCCCAGATCCTTGCCCCTGATGGGGACGCCTACACCTCTCCGGATACCTTCGGCTTGGACACGGTCACCTTGGGATTCCTTTGGCTAACAGCCAAGCACGAGCAACCGGTCCTCGCCCTCCGATACCGCAGTACGCTTTGGACGACCACCCTCTTCTATGGCCTGTTAGATCTCCTCGGGTCCGAGGCCCAATCCTGGCTCCAATCGTTGAACAAAAATCCCGTTGCTGCCCTATCGGTCTGGCAATGGTACCAACAACTTTCGGGAGCTACCGTGGAGGTGAAGGGCACGCGGGGCTGGCAGCGAGTGGGGCGGATCGCCGATGCCGGCCCGATCGCGTGGAAGGAATCGGCCTTGCCGTTACCCAATGAGGCCGTACAGGCGGGGACCCTCTGGGTTCGACTGATTTTCACGACCGGTGCCTGGGCCCTGGACTATCTGGCACTCCATCCAGGGTATCCGAACGCCATCCAGGAGACTCGGATCCTCCAACCGATCGAGATCCTCGCGTCGGAGGACTCCCTTGTTCCGCCCGAACTCCTCAACGTCTTGAATACCCAGGACGACGCCTATCTCGTCCTCTATCCCACCCAGCAGTACCACCTGGTTTTCCAAGCGCCACCCGCATCGCCCGGCTCGCAATGGGTCTACATCCTCAAGATCCGGGGCTATTACACCGAGTGGTTGCGCGAGGAGTGGCTCCCGAGCACACAGGAGGACATCGTCACGGCCTATCACCTTCTGCAGGATCCTTCGAAGGCCCGTGCATACTTCCAGGGGATTTGGGCGCAAAAACGCGCCTGGATGCCGAAAGCCTTCTGGCGCTCCCGCCTCAATCCCCCCGTCCCCTAAGGCTGAGAGCCTTCAAAGGCCCTCCTGGTACACTACCTCCACACTTTCAGAAAGTCGCATAATCTCCAGAAGCCGTTTCCCCAAGTCCTTTGCGAAGAAACCCCCTGACATTGGGACAGTTTCCACACGTTGCACTCCACACTCTTCCAAAGGAACCCTGCCAAAATTTCGGCGTGTTGAAAAATCGCAGGGATAAGATTCGGTTTGGGTGAATTTTGGTGGGGAAGCGCGGAGATGGAAAACGTGGGGCGGGACCATGTAAAATAGGGGCATGAGCACGAACACATCGAACCCTCGTCTCTGGGCGTTGATTTTAGGAGCCTCCAGCGGGTTCGGGGCGGCGACCGCCCGCGAACTCGCGAAGCGGGGCTACCACATCATCGGCATCCACTTAGACCGACGGGACACCCTGCCTCAGGCCGAAAAGGTGATCGCAGACATCCAGGCCACCGGCCAGGAAGCGTGGTTCTTCAACATCAACGCCGCCGATCCGCGAAAACGCGACCAGGTCTGCGACGAGATCCAGGAACGCTTCCGGACCGCCTCAGAGCCCCAGACCATCCGGATCTTGATGCACTCCCTCGCCTTTGGCTCCCTCCGTCCGTTCGTCAGTGACAACCCCGACGAGAACATCACACCCGCCCAGATGAACATGACCCTGGACGTCATGGCACACACTCTCGTCTACTGGACGCAGGCGTTGATCACGCGGGGTCTGATGGCCGAGGGTGGCCGGATCTTTGCCATGACGAGTTCGGGCAGTGAGCGAGTGTTCCCTTATTACGGTGCGGTGTCCGCCGCCAAAGCCGCCTTGGAGTCCCATGTCCGGCAACTGGCGCTGGAACTCGCGCCCCGCAAGATCACGGTCAACGCGATCCGGGCCGGAGTCACGGACACCCCGGCCCTCCGGAAGATCCCGGGCCACGAAGAACTCATCCGGATCGCTCAGGAACGGAACCCCAGCGGCCGATTGACGACCCCGGAAGACGTCGCCCGCGCCATCGCTGCCCTGGCCTCCGAGGACCTGGGCTGGATGACCGGCAACGTGATCAACGTGGACGGCGGGGAGTTTATTGTCTGATTGCCCACCGTCCTGATCTCAGGCCGCCGCCTCCCGTCTCTGGGTCAGGAGGCTGACCACGATCACCGCGATCAGGCTCACAAAGAAGGCCGGCACCAGTTCATAGACGATCCCCTTCAGGGCGGGCACGTTATACCACACCAAAACCGTCAAGGTCCCGAGGATCAGGCCGGCCAAGGCGCCGGCTTTGGTGGTTTTCTTCCACCACAACGCCAGGAGTAGGGGCGGTCCGAAACTCGCGCCCAGCCCGGCCCAGGCGTACAGGACAAGCCAGAAGATCAACTGTTTCGCCATCACCGCCAGCACAAAGGCAACCACGGAGATCAGGACCGTGAAGACTCGGGAGTAAAAGACCAAACTCCGCTGAGACGCATCGCGTCGGAACAACTTCCGATAGATGTCTTCCACAACCGCAGAGGTCGCCACGAGCAACTGGGAGTCGGCGGTGGACATCATCGCGGCGATCGCGCCGGAGATCGTCAACCCGGCCAGGATCCCGGGGAACAGGATGAGCGCCAGTCGGGGCATCAGTTTCTCCGGATCCGCGACCCCGAACGGCCCCAGGTAAGAGAGCCCGACGAGCCCGATCAGGGCCGCCCCCCAGTAGGCAAACAGGACCCAGGACATCGCCACCAACACGCCCTGTCGGACCTCCCGGACCCGCCGGATCGCCATATACCGCACGAGCAGGTGGGGTTGCCCCATGTATCCCAGTCCGATCCCGAGGCTTCCGATCACCAGCCCCAGGATCAAGGATTGCCCGGTCTTTCCGCCCGTGATGGACAAGAACTCCGGCCCGACCTTTGCCAGTCCCTGGAGAAATGCGGAGAACCCACCCATCGCAACGATTCCGACGATCGGCAGCACCACCGACACAACCAGCATCAGGAGCCCCTGGATCACGTCGGTCCAGACCACGGCCAGGAACCCGCCCATCAGGGTATAGAACATGACGATCCCGGCCCCAATGAGCATGCCGTAGAACTGGGGGATCCCGAAGGTCTCGTTCAGCACCTTACCCGCGCCAATGAACTGGGCCCCGACGTAGACGGTGTAGAAGACGAGGATAATGACCGTGGCGACCACCCGCAGCACGTGGCTTCGGTCCTGGAACCGTTCTTCCAGGTAATCCGGGATGGTCAGGGCGCCATACCGGCCGGTGGCGTCCCGGAGCCGGCGTGCGATCAGGGTCCAACTCAGGAAGATCCCGATGCCGCAACCGATCACGGTCCAGTAGGCGGACATGCCCGTTGCGAAGGCCAAGCCGGGCAATCCCAGGAGGAACCAGGCGCTTTCTCCAGACGCACGTTCGGAGATCGCCAGAACCCAGGCGCCGAGTCGGCGGCCTCCCAGCAGGAAGTCGTCCAGCGAGCCCATGTACCGGTAGGTCACGAAGCCCACGACAAGCACCAAGACCAGGTAGATCAGGAGTCCAAGCAGTACGGGGTTCATGACTCTTCCTCCTCTTGTTCCCGGCCGGTCCAGACATAGTAGAGGAGGGTCAGGACCCAGAGGACGGCCCAAGAGCCCACCACAACAAACCATGTGAACCCGTCCATAACGCCTCCTTTGTTGTCGACTGAAAGGTGTCGGAGTGGCGTGTGGCCTTAATTTAAGACGGCATCCAAAGGGTGTCAAATGCTGCCGAGGCCGTCTTGGCTGGCCGGCTCACGCTTCGGGCTTTCGGATCAATGCGATGTAAAAGCCCTCGGTCTGGTTGTCCTGGGGATAGACCCGGACGGTGTGTTGGACGGCCTCCGGGTAGCGGTTGCGTTTCCATTCCAGGAGCCCGGGCCGGGTCTTCAGAAATGGTAGAGAGATCGGCAAGACCTCTGCTTCGGGGTATCGTTCCAGCAGAAAGGCGACGACCCCTTCGTTTTCTTCGGGCACAAGCGTGCAGGTGGAGTAGACCATGAGGCCGCCGGGCTTCAGCGCGCGATAGCCTGCGAGGATTAGGCCTTTCTGGGTTCGTACGAGCCGCCCGACCTTGCTCCAGCCCCACCACTTCAGGATCTCGTAGGCTCGGTGCAGGGTGCCGATGGCGGAACAGGGGGCATCCAGCAAGACCCGGTCAAAGGTGTCCGGGAACCAGAACCCGAGTTTGAACCCGTCCACCAGGGTGACGATCGTGTTCAGGACCCCCATCCGATCCAGGTTGTGGGTCAAGGCTTTGAACCGGGAGACGTCTATGTCGTTCGCCACGATGACCCCGCGGTTGGCCATCATCTCGGCCATCTGGGTGGTCTTGGAACCCGGGGCTGCGGCGAGGTCCAAGACCCGCATGCCAGGCTCGGGGCCCAGGACGAGCGGTGGGACCATAGACACCACCTCCTGGACGTAGATATAGCCCATGAAATGTTCCAGGGTCTTGCCGATCGGGAAGGGCGCATGGCGGACCCGATAGGCGTTCGGGATCCCCTGGACCGGCTCCAGAACGAAGCCCTGGACCTCCAACTGGGCCCGGGTCTCCTCCGGTGGGGCCTTCAATGGATTCAAACGGATGGCGGAGGGCAACTTGGACTCTGTGGCCTCCAGGAAGGCCTGGAGGTCTCCAGGCTCAAAGAGTTCCGTCAGGAACTGAAAGAGTTCCCGGTTCTTCTGGACCGCACGGACATGGGATTCCACCGTCGCCCTCACCGTTTCCGTCGGATGGTTACCAGAACGGTCTCCGGGTCCTGGGCCTGGAGTTCCAGGAGCCGAGGGTATCGGGGGTGGACCGCAAACTTGTATTTGCCGGACCGGAACTTCGTGATCCAGAGGTCTGCTCGGACATCTGTAGGTTTCAGCGTGTCTACGATCGGGCGGGGGCCTTTCAGGACGACCTGGAGGCTGCCGGGTATGGCCGTGCCCTGGTACCCGCGTCGGACGTGCAAGACGATGGGGATGCCGGACAACGTGACCGTTTTCAGGGGTTCAATCTGGACTCGGACTTCTGCGGTCTTCGGATCCATCTCAAATTTTGGGGAGGGCGGCAGAAGTTTCACGCGTTTTTTCAAGGACTTTGACCGGCCCTGGATGTTCACTGGCTCGGTCAACACGTCCTTGATGCGGCCCATTAACTTTGCGGGCCCGGAGACCACCACACTTTCCGGCCGTACCTCCTGGCTCCACACCACATAGCCTTCGGCCGGTGCGCCCTGGAGTTGTACACGGATCGGAACTTGTCGGGTCCGACGCCGGTCCAGGATCACCTGGAATTCCTTCGGCGAGAGGTCTAAGAGTTGGTACTCCACAAATTCCGGGAACTTCAAGGCTTCGGCCTGGAGTTTGATTGTCCGGCGGCCTGGCCGAAGCCGGCGCAGGTCCACGGTATACACCGGTTTCCGAAACGCCAGGATCATTAGGGCTTTGCCTTTGGCCCGGAGCCGGATCTCGAGCGATTTCGGCAGGTCGCTCACCACCACCAGGGTGTCCGAGGGCATCTCATACCGGATCGGGATCGCCCGGGTGACCTCATAGGTCTTCTCCGTGTGGATATGGAACCAGAACAAGATGGCAAGGAAGAGCGCAAAGATCTTGAGGCCGAGATCCCGGTAGAGCCGCCGAAGTGCACGGAGCCGCCGGCGCCGGTCAGATCGGGCCTCGGGGACCGGGGCCTTCTGGACGCCGTCCGTCATGCCTCGGTCTCCTCCTCTTGCTCCGCTTCGACTTCCATCTCCTTGGGCTTGAGGAGCTGGTAGAGCGCGTTTTCAAGTTCCGCCTTCGTATGGACCAGGTAGATGTGGTTGGCGTCCGGGATCAATCGGACCTCGCCTCGTTCTTCGGAGACCACGATGGAGATCGCGTCAGTCTGCTCTACGATCCCGATGGCCGCGCGGTGTCGGGTCCCGAACTGTGGGGGTAACGGCTGATGGCTCAAGGGGAGTACGACCTTTGCACCAACAATCCGGTTCCCCCGGAGGATCAGGGCGCCGTCGTGGTACTCCGAGCCTTTCAAGAAGATCGAGACCGCCAGATGGGCAGTGAATGCTGCATCCAGCGGGACTCCCGAGTCCTGGATGTACTCGTCTAAGGGCGTCGTCCGCTCAATGACCAGGATGGCGCCCAGTCCGCGGCGCTGGATCTGGAACGCCGCCTCCGCAATCTCGGGGATGTTGTAGGTCTCCTGGCTCCGGAACAACGCACGGATCCAGGGGTGTCGGCCCAGGGTAGCGAGCGCACGCCGGATCTCCGGCTGGAAAATGATGATCAACGCCAGGAGCCCTAAGGTCTGGAACGACGAGATGATGCTGTTCAGCGCCTCCAGGTTGAAGAACTGAGCGAAAAGGGCGACCAGGACCAGGAAGGTAATGCCAAGCATGATGACTGTGGCCCGGGTCCCCCGGAACAACTTGAGGACCTGGTAAATGAGGAACCAGACGATGAAGACATCGAGAACGTCTTTGAGCCCGAATCTAAGGAATTCCATTCACTTCTGTAGGCTTGGAGAGACCTCCTGAAAGCCTTCCGGAATCTGGAACATCGACGGCTCCAGCGGCGCCACTTGAGCTCGAAGGATCTCGCTCGTGATCTGGATGACCGGCCCCTTCAGCTTCTCTTCGGCCCGCTTGGAAAGCTCCTCTTCCACGGGTTTCTGGAGTTGTTCCTGAACCTTTTTCTGGATCTTGCCGAACAGACCCCCAAATGGAGAACCGGAGGGCTCCGGCTCGGGTTCCTCTTCCTCCACGGGTTCCTGCGTTTCCCCCAAGACTGTGGTCTTGGAGGTCAGGGTCAGCCGGACCGGCACTCCCTGCACGCGCTTGAACTGCTTCTCCAGGTCTTCCTGGGCACCTTCAGGGAACTGGGTCTGGAGCATCAAGACCACGGACTCGATCCCGGAAAGTGAACCCAAGCCTTCAGGGATCTCGATGCCCATTTTGGCCAGCAGCCGGCGTTGGTAGTCTGCCTCCTCCTCCAAGGCCTGCTGAAGGGTGGGGTCTTCCGTGTTCCAGAGGTCCAGGGTTAAGGTGTGTTGAAGGGTCTCCTGTTTTGCGGTATCAGCCCAGACGGAGACCCATTCGATGAGGTAGTGTGTGGCTTCGAAGCCGTGGAGCGTCTGGCGCTCCAATGGCCCCTGAACGGTCCAATTCGACCGCACCAGAACCACTGTGCTGGAGTCGGGGAAGGGGGAGGCCAGCCCGGTGTCCGGTGGGGCACCTGTTGGAGGTTCCTCATGGCCCGTCCATACGCCTCCCAACGCCTGCAACGAGTCCACAGTGTACGTCTTGCGATCCAGATCGAGTCGATACTGCACCCCTTTGCTGAGGTCGATAAGGATGAAATCCTTTTGTGGAGCCGCGGTCAGACCCAACAACCCACTCCATGTGGTTACCGACTCCTCCCGCTTGAGGTCCCCGTGGATATAGACCTGGGACAACATCTTCATCTTTCCAAGAGTCAGGAGCCCCTCCAGTACAGTTTGTCTTTCGAGGAAGACGTCGGCCCGTAGCGGGGCCGTGACAAACATCAGAAGAACAACAGTCCTAAATCTGCAATGCATTCAACACCTCCTTGAACGCCAATTATAGGGAGGGGCTCAAGACCTGTCAATGAAGAGGTGTTATGTTTTTGACGGTGATTCGTACCCCTCATCTTCCGAAACCTCCCCCGAACAGGCTCCGGAGATACCAGACCTTAGGGACACCCTCATTTGACCGCCCCTGAGACCTCTATTGTTCAGGGAGTATCCCGTCCGGGTTCCAGAATCCCCGAGGCGCCCCCACCCAGGCCCTCCACGCCTTGCCAAACTTGACCGGACAAGATGGTTTGGTTATGATTGTGTTTGATGTTGGGGTGTTGGATTCTTTGGAGTGTGTTAGTCACGCAAACCTGGACCTTGCAGGGGGAGGCACTCCAGTGGATCTGGGTCGAAGGGGTCGCAGGGAAGGTTCAGGAAATTGTCGTGACACGCTCGGATTCCGGTTCCCCTCCTGTCCTGACCATCACGAGTTCGGCGACCGACGTCTTTGGCTCAAAGACGTCCTGGACTGTTCATCGGACCCTTCAGACGCCCTATGACTCTGTGCTCATGCGATGGGTCCAGTCTCCAGGACCCCCAGGGATCGTAGTAACCCGCGACGGGAAAGTACTCTCCGAAGACGATTTGACCCCTTATCTCACCCTCGCACACCGGTTGGGGTATCCCATGCTACTCGGGGCTTCCCTCTCCGTCTTCTTGACACCCCTCTTTGCGATCCCCATCGGGTTCTGGCTGGGCGCAGACCGGGGGAAGAGACGGGATTTCCTGGAGGCGGTACAGCGGTGGCGGACCGGGGAACGGCCGAGCTGGAACGCCAATGAGTTGGCCTGGATCGTGGGAATCGTCCGCGATTTCGGTGACCGCGAAGCGGTCCAGGCGAACCGGTGGGTCCGCAGCCTGGACGCCTGGTCCTCCAGCCTCGAGTTTTGGACCTATACCCGCCACCTTGTCGGTGCCGGGATCCGGTTCCACTTCTACAATCTCTACGCAAGCGAAGAGGACCACCTGGGGAACCCCCTCACCGTGGCCCAGTTCCAAGGCATGAAATTCCAGTCCATCTTACGGGTCGCGCCCCTGCATGGACCGATGCTGACCCTTGCCGCCTATCTCGGCATCGGAATCGAGTTCCAGGACGTCACCCTCACCCGCTGGACTCCGGGGTATCGCTCCCCTGCCTTTGAAGGCGAGGCTACAAGAACCGAGTTTCCGCTACTCTACGGCCTCCAGGTCTGGGTCCGCATTCCCCACACCCGATTCCTGGCGACCTTGGACGTCCGACAAGAGAATCGGTTAGGGACTGCCAAATGGAAACAATTCCAAGTGGGGGTGGGCTATGCGTTCTAAGCGTGGGGCCATCGTCGGCATCCTGATCCTGGGCCTCGGGCTCTGGACCTGTAAGCCGATTGAAGAACCCCCCGAGGTCCCACAATACTGGGAACCCCGGCGGACCTGGGAAATCCAGGGGGTCCTGCTGAAACTCTTTGAGATCACACCGGGCGATTCGCTGATCTGTGTTACCGCACATCGCCAAGGGGTCCGGTTCTGGCAGGAGCCTTTGGGGCTCCAGGGACGGGTACCCGCAGATTCGCTCCATCCCCTGTACGATGCCCTCTGGCTGGGGGATAAGGCCTTCATCGCCCGGGTCGGCTCCAGCCTGGTCCGGGTCACCCTGACCGATTCGGAGACCCCGCAGGTTGACACCTTAGAGTCGCCGACAGACTTGCTGTACCTTGCGTCCATCCCCGGGGATACGGAGGCCTTCCTCGCGGTCCCTGAAAACTCCAGCGTGTTTCAGCGGGTCTCCCTGCCGACCCTGGAACGAACCCCTGAATTCACGGGCATCAGCCCGCCAGAGCATGGGTTTGAAGTTCAGGGGCCCTGGGTGCTCGACCACCGAGGGATCCTTTACGACATGCAGGGTCAGGTGCTCTTTCAGGATACGACCTTGGGGCGGTTCGTGACGTTTGGGCCGGACTCCTGGCTGATTTTCGTCCCGCCCGGCACGCAAGAATATCTCGGCCTCATCCACTGGGCGACCCACGACACCCAATGGGTCTTTTTGCCCAACATCCAGCGTCCCATGGTCCCGTATTGGCGACACGGGACCTTCTATTTCATGACCGAGACGCTGGCGCCTACCAACTGGTGGACGTTCTTCTTCGATTTTGTCTTTTTCATGTTTTTCCGGATCTGGCCGGTCGACTTAGAAAGCCCCCATCAGTACCACTTTTACGTGTACACCGGCCCCGAGGTCTGGCAGGCCACAACACCGGCCGGTGCTCAGTCGGTGGTGCCGGTCCGCCGATACTTTCTAACGCCTTCCTCGAAGATATCGCCGCCGTAGATATCGTTGGCGACGATCACGGGGAAATCCTTGACTTCCAGCCGTCGGATCGCCTCCGGGCCAAGGTCCTCATAGGCCACGATTTCCACCGCCACGATCCGTTTCGCCAGCAGGGCACCGGCCCCGCCCACGGCCTCGAAGTACACCGCCTTGTATTCCTGGCAGGCCTTTCGGATCTCCGGGCTGCGGTTGCCCTTGCCGATCATGCCCTTTAAGCCGAGTTTCAAGAGCGGGATTGTATAAGGGTCCATCCGGTAGGAGGTGGTCGGGCCTGCGGAGCCGATCACCTGGCCCGGCTTGGCTGGCGCCGGTCCTACGTAATAGATGACCTGCCCTTTGAGATCGATCGGCAACGGCTTGCCCTGCTGGATGAGTTCGACCAGCCGTTTATGGGCGGAATCCCGGGCCGTGTACAGGACCCCGGAGATCAAGACCCGGTCCCCGATCCGAAGATCGGCCAACACGTCCTCCGTCAATGGCGTTGTAATCCGTTTGTACGCTTCCATGACGACCTCCTTAGAGTTCCCGCTCTACGTGCCGGTTAGCATGGCACTGGATGTTCACCGCGACCGGCAAGGATGCGATGTGGCAAGGCATGACCTCAATATGGACATCGAAGGCCGTCACCCGGCCGCCCATTCCCATGGGCCCGATGCCGAGTTTGTTGACCTCTTCCAGGATCTCTTCTTCCATCTGGGCGTAGAAGGGGTCCGGGTGCCGTGACCCAATAGGACGGAACAGGGCCCGCTTGGCCAAGATCGCAGACATCTCGAAGTTGCCGCCGATGCCGACGCCGATCACGATCGGGGGACACGGATTGCCCCCGGCCTTCTCCACGACCTCCAGGACGAACTTCTTGATCCCCTCCTTCCCTGCGGCCGGTGCAAAAAGCCGTGCCACACTCATGTTCTCGCTCCCCCCACCTTTGGCCGCAAAGAGAAGCCGGAGTTTGTCCCCGGGCACGAGGTCAAAGTGGATGATCGGCGGCGTGTTGTCCCCGGTGTTGACCCGCCGGAGCGGGTCTTTCACCATGGATTTCCGGAGATACCCCTCTTGATAGCCCTGCCGAACCCCTTCATAGATCGCCTCCTTCAAACTGCCGCCCACAATCTTGACGTCTTCCCCGACTTCCACAAAGAACACCGCAACCCCGGTATCCTGACAGATGGGGACCCGCTCCGTTTTGGCAATCTCCGCATTTTCTATGATCTGTTCGAGGACCGCTTTGCCCTGGGGGGATTCCTCCCGTTCCAGGGCCGCTTTCAGGGCCGCATACATGTCCGGCCCCATCTCATAGTTCGCCTCCATGCACATCTGTTTGACGGTCTCTACGACCGTCTCGTACGGGATCTCCCTCATGTGAGCACCCTCCGTATCCTTTCGATCTTCAAGGCCTGCCCGGTCTCCGGCTCAATCTCCAGGAACACGGCCTCCAGTCCGATCCGGGCCGTGGCGGGCTCATACCGGTTGGGCAGGCCGTACACGAGCCGCCGGATGACCTGCTCCGGCTTGATGCCGATGACCGATTCCAGCCCCCCGGTCATCCCCACATCGGTGATGTACGCCGTCCCGTTCGGCAAAATCCGCTCGTCTGAGGTCTGGACATGCGTGTGCGTCCCGATCACCGCCGAAACCCGGCCGTCCAGGTAGTAGCCGGCAACGAGTTTCTCCGAGGTCGTCTCCGCATGGAAATCCACAATCCGAATCGGGGTCTCTACCTGTTCCAGGATCTCATCCGCCACCCGGAACGGCGAGTCATAGAGCCCGGTGAACAACCGTCCGATCAGGTTGATGACGCAGATGGAGACCCCGGTCTCCGTGGAGAAGATCCCCCAGCCACGACCGGGGTTGGACGTATGGAAGTTCGCGGGCCGCAACAGGTTGGGGTACCGCTCAATGAGGTCCAGGGCCTCCCGTTTGTCCCAGATGTGGTTCCCGGAGGTCAAGACCTGGATGCCGTACCCCAGGATCTCGTTCAGGACCTTTTCCGTGACCCCAGCCCCGCCCGCGGCGTTTTCCACGTTCGCGATCGTCAGGTCTACATTGTATTCCTCTTTGAGGGGTTGGAGCAGTTCACGCAGGGCCTTGCGCCCCGGCTTCCCCACGATGTCGCCGATGAAGAGGATTCGTGCAGGCATCAGCGCGCATACTCCACGACTCGGGTCTCTCGGATCACCGTGATCTTGATCTGGCCGGGATACTCCAGTTCAGACTCAATCCGGCGGGCAATGTCCCGGGCGAGTTCCTCCGCCTCCAGGTCTGAGACCTTGTTGGCTTCCACCATGATGCGGATTTCTCGGCCTGCCTGGATCGCATATGCCTTCTGCACCCCGGTATACGAGTGTGCGATCTCTTCCAGTTTCGTGATCCGTTTGATGTAGGCCTCCAGGGTCTCGCGCCGTGCACCGGGTCGTGCCCCGGAGATGGCGTCGGCCGCAGCGACCAGGATCGCGATCGGGGTCTTCGGCTCTTCCTCCTCGTGGTGGGCCGCGATGGCGTTGACCACCAGGTCGTTCTCGCCGTACCGCTTGGCAATCTGGGCGCCGACCAGGGCGTGCGGCCCCTCATAGGTCTGGTCCACCACTTTCCCGATGTCGTGCAGGATCCCGGCCCGCTTGGCCATCTCGATGTTGAGCCCCAGTTCCCCCGCCATCAGGCCCGCCAGATGGGCCACCTCAATGGAATGCTGGAGCAGGTTCTGGCCGTAAGAGGTCCGGAACTTCATCTTGCCGATCAGGTGCAGAAGTTCTGGATGCATCCCCGAGAGTCCGAGATCCAGGATCGTGTTCTCCCCGATGCTCTTGACGTAGTCTTCAAACTCTTCTTTAACCTTGTTGACGACCTCTTCAATGCGGGCCGGGTGGATCCGGCCATCCTGGATGAGCCGTTCTAAGGCCAGGCGCCCGATCTCCCGCCGGATCGGATCAAATGCCGACAGGGTGACCGCCTCCGGCGTGTCGTCAATAATGACCTCCACGCCCGTCAAGGCCTCAAACGCGCGGATGTTCCGCCCTTCTCGGCCGATGATCCGGCCCTTCATCTCATCGGAAGGGATGGGGACCACCGTGATTGTCGTTTCTGCCGTATGGCTCGCCGAGCACCGCTGGATCGCCGTGGCGATGATCTCTTTGGCCTCTTTCATGGCGCGTTCTTTGACCTGCTCGCGGATCCGGTGTGCGAGTTGGGCGGCCTCCAGGCTCGCAATCTTCTCCACCTTCTTCAAGAGTTCCGCCTTGGCCTGCTCGCGCGTCATTTTCGCGATGCTTTCCAGTTTCCGGGATTCTTCGTCGATCAGTTCCTGGAGCCGTTTCTCCTGCTTGGCCAATCGGTCCTCGGCCTCCCGCAGGCTCCGCTCCTTTTGGAGGAGTTCCCGCTCCCGACGCTGGAGACTCTCCATGCGTTTCTCCAGTTGTGCCTCGCGTTCCTGCTGACGTCGCCGCTCCTTCTCCAGTTCCTTGCGCATCCGCTGGGTCTCTTTCTCAAAGGCACGGCGCTCGTTGAGCCAGTGCTCTTTGGCCTTGATCTCTGCGTTCTTTTTGATCCGCTGAGCCTCTTTTTTGGCTTCCTCAATAATGGATTCGTAGGTCCCCTGCGCCTCCTCCATGCGCTTCAAATAGCCCCTTCTGTAATACACAAACGCAACGATGGCACCAATGATTGCACCCCCAAAGGCAGCGAGGAAAATTGGGAAAAGAGTCATTTTTTCACCTCCTTGTTCTGAACCAACCGCGCTTCTTCACCGATCGGTTTCGGTTCAAAGATTTTGAGTCCCTGGAGTTCAGGTGGCAGATAAGCCTGCTCGATCGGTCCTTCATGGTCATGGGGGTAGATGTAGCCTTTGCCCCGTCCCAGCGCCTCTGCGCCGGGGTAATGGGCGTCCTTGAGATGGTCCGGCACTTCTGCCCAAGGCCCTTTCTCCACCGCCTCTTTGGCGCGGACCAGGGCCCGGAGCACGGTGTTGGACTTGGGAGCCGTGGCCAAGTACAGGACCACTTCCGTCAGAATCAAGTCGGCCTCTGGCCGGCCCACCCGGTCAAAGGCCTCGGCCCCTTGCGTGGCGATCACCAAGGCCCGGGGATCGGCCAGTCCGATGTCCTCTGCCGCAAGGATCATCAGACGCCGCAACAGGAATCTCGGGTCCTCTCCAGACTCCAACATCCGGATGAGCCAGTACATCGCGGCATCCGGGTCCGACCCTCGGATCGACTTGATGAGGGCCGAGATGACGTCGTAATGGTCGTCCCCCTTCTGGTCGTAACGGAGGACCCTATGTCCCAGGACCGACGCCGCGCATTCCGGCGCAACCCGGCGGTCCGGGCACGCCACCAGGACCGCTTCCAGGAGATTGAGGGCACGCCGTGCATCGCCGTCGGCATGCCGTGCAATCGCAGTCCGAACCTCCTCCGGCACCTCTCGGTCCGGATACTCCTTGGCCAGGACCCGAGCCACAAGCGCCAGGAGGTGCTCCTCTTTCAACGGCCGGAATTCAAACACCAACGCCCTGGAAAGCAGCGCCTTGGAAAGGTAAAAGTAGGGGTTCATGACGGTGCTTCCCACGAAGACCACTGCCCCTTGCTCCGTCGCGGAAAGGAGGATCTCCTGATGGAGCCGGTTGAACCGGTGGACCTCTTCCACGTAGAGGACCGGCCGCACCCCACGGCGCTCGTAGACGTGGAGGGCCTGTTGGATGAGTTTCTTGAGGTCACTGGGCTTGGCCAGGGAGGCGTTCAGGGCCAGGAACGGCACCGAGATCTTCCGGGATAAAATCCGAGCCACCGCCGTCTTCCCCGTCCCCGGTGGCCCATAGAAGACTGCGGAGACGAGTTTCCCCTCCTCGATCAACCTCCGCAGGGGACGGCCTGGGCCCAACAGGTGGTCCTGTCCCAGGACTTCGTCCCAGTCTTCGGGATAAACACGGGCAGAAAGGGGTACTCGCTCTTTTTCAGGTTTAGACGCCTCAACACGTTCAAAAATTTCCAATGAAATTCACCTCCCTGGGATGAGAAAAGGACCCCCCGCGGGTACCGCGCCGGGATAGGCCCGAAAGGTCCCTCATTCAACGTGGGGATCTCAGTCGACCCCCCTTTGAATGGTGCTGGCCTCGGGCTTATCCCCGTTAATGCACGAGTACCGCAGGGGGTTGTCACATTCATCCTTCCTCCACAACTTGGGCCAGACGGTGGTTCAGTTCCTCTAAGGCCTGTTCGAGCGCCGTCCGCCGGTCGCGCTCCTCTAAGTACATCGCCGCCATGTTCAGGGCCACCAAGAGGTACAGCCGCTCCCGACTCAGGTGGACATCCCGTTGACGCGCTCGATAGTGTTCGATCCGCTCGTTCAGAAACTCAACAACCCGCCGAACCTGGTCATCCGTGTCAAAATCCGTTCGCATCCGATAGACCGCACCATCCAGTTCCACTTTCACCGGTCGGAATCCTCCTTCACTCATCGCTCAGTACCTCGGCCTGTTCCATCAGTTTCGTCAACCGTTGTTCCAACTGTGTCAGCCGTTCCCGAATCTTCAAGACCGCCGTCTCTAACGCTTCAACTCGCCGTTTTAACGCTTGATTTTCTTGAGCCAAGCGTTCCTTTTGCTCAATTAATTTATCCAGCCTATCCCGAAGGAGGTCAAGTGCCACGGTCCAGCCCCCGGATTACGATCCCCTTCTCGGTCAGCAACGCCGCGAGCCGCTCCAATTCCTTCTGAACCTCTGCCTGCTCCAATGTCCCTTCAGGATTGAGGAACCGGAACCGGAGGGTCAAACTCTTTTTGCCCTTGGGGAGGGGATCGCCCTCAAAGAGATCAATGAGCCAGAAGGCATCCAGGCTCTTCAGATGTGCAGATTCAATGAGTTCGGCAATCTCTTGATAGGTCCGGTCGGCATCCACCAAGAGCGAGAGGTCCCGCTTGACCGGCGGGAACCGCGGGATCTCAAAGGCGGGCGCCGCAGGCTCAAACCGCGTCGGGTCCAGTTCCAGGGCATAGACCGGGGTCTTGATCCCCGCAAGTCGCAAGAGGTCCCGATGGACCTCGCCGAGCCAGCCGATCGGTTGACCGTCCAGCAGGATCTCCGCGCCCTGCTGGAGGAACCTGAACTCTGCGGGCATCAGCCGGAATCGGACGCCATAGGCCTCTTCCAGGGCGGTCAGCACCTTTTTGAGGTCATAGACGTCCACAGCCCGGCCCGCCTCGGCCCAGTGGTCCTCCAGCCGCCCGGCCACCGCCGCACCGAGCCGGACCGCCTCCTTCGGTAAGACGTCTGGGCCTTGCCAGTGGAACGTCTTGCCCAGTTCAAAGATCAGGACCGGGCTCACCCCACGCCGGAGGTTCAACGAGACCACCTGCAAGAGCCCGGGCAACAGCGAGACCCGCATGTACGCGTATTCCGCACCCAGTGGGTTCCGGATTTTCACCGCATGCTCCAGGCCCGTGAAGGGGGTCACCATCGATTCCGAGACGAACTCTAAGGTCTTCACCTCGGTGAACCCTGCCCGGGTCAGCCACGATAAGAGGTCTTCATAGGGCATCTTCGCGGTCCCCTGGAAAGCGCCCGAAGCCTGGAGGGTCCCGGGGATCTCGTCGTATCCCAGGACCTTGGCGTACTCCTCGGCCAGGTCCTCTTCCAGCCGGACGTCCTGCCGGAACGAGGGGACCACGATTTGAACCCGACCTTCACGTTCCTCCGCCTGGAATTCAAGGCGGCGGAGGGTGGTGATCAGGGATTCGTTGGACACCGGGATCCCCAGGATGGCCCCGATCCGCTCGCCGGTGGTCATCAGGGTGGTCCGGGGGATCGGATGGGGATAGGCGTCTACAAGCGGTCCGCTCTGGCCGCCTGCGAGTTCCAGGATGAGTTGGGCCGCACGGGCCGAAGAGATCGGTGGGATCTCCGGGTCGACACCCCGCGCGAACCGCCGACTGGACTCCGTGTTGATGCCGAGTTTGGAGACCCCACGCCGGATCGTTTCCGGGTCAAAATACGCGCTCTCCAGCAGGATGTCCGTCGTCTCTTCGGTCACCCCGGTCTCTTCTCCTCCGATGATCCCGGCGATGGCCACCGGCCGCTCTGCATCGGCAATCACCAGGATCTCAGGGTCCAACGTCCGTTCTTCTCCGTCCAATGTGAGGATGGACTCGCCGTCCCGGGCCCGGCGGACCACGATCAAATCCTTGAGTTTGGCAAGGTCAAAGGCGTGCAGCGGGTGCCCCAGTTCCAGGAGGACATAGTTGGTGACGTCCACGACGTTGTTGATGGACCGGAAGCCGCAGAGCATCAAACGGCGGCGGAGCCAGGCCGGCGAAGGCCCGACCCGGACCCCTTCAATCACCCGGGCGGTGTACCGAGGACAGCCCTGGGCATCGTCCAGCATGATCCGATACGTCCGGTCCGTCTCCTGGACTTGAGGCTTTGGGGGGTGGACCCTTTTGCCGAGTTTTGCGGCGATCTCACGGGCAACCCCCACGACACCCAACAGGTCCGCACGGTTCGTCGCCGTGTAGATTTCAAACAGGGTGTCTTCCAGCCCCAGATACCGGAACGGTGGTTCGCCCGGCTTGGCCTCCTTCGGCAACTCAATGACACTCGTGGAATGCTCCTCTAAGCCCAGTTCCTCTTCGGAGAGGAGCATCCCGTAAGATTCCACTCCGCGGAAAGGCCGGGCCTCCACCACCCCTTTCTCCAATCGGGTTCCCGGTAACGCCACGACCACCTTTTTGCCGACATAGAGGTCTGGCGCACTGGAGACCTGCTGGATCGTCTCCGTGCCGATATGGATCTTGAGGACCTGGAGTCGGTCGGCCTTCGGATGTGGCTGGAGTTCCACGATCTCGCCCACGACCACGGTGTCCCGATAGGGTGCCGCCAGGTCCACCATCTCCTCCACTTCCACCCCCATGCTCTCCAGGATTTCTGCAATCTTCTCCGGCGGCAGGTCTACATCCAGGTATTCCAGAAGCCAGGAATACAGGAACTTCATCGCCGTGCCCCCTTCAGGAACCTCAGGTCATTTTCGGTAAACCATCGGATATCCGGGACGCCATACTTGACCATGGCCAGCCGTTCAATGCCGAACCCGAACGCGAACCCTTTCCACTCCTCTGGATCCAGCCCCACCGCCCGGAACACGTTCGGATGCACCATGCCACACCCCAGGACCTCCAGCCACTGTTCCCGCCCTTGCGCGTCCTTCCAAGAGATCAGGACCTCTGCAGAGGGCTCCGTGAACTGGAAGTGGGACGGTACAAACCGAACCCGGGTTCCCTTGCCAAAGAACTGCTGCAGGAACGCCTCTAAGGTGCCCTTGAGTTCCGCAAAGGTCACCCGACGATCCACATAGAGCCCCTCCATCTGGAAGAAGGCCGGGGCATGCGAGGCATCAAACGGGTCTACCCGGAACACCCGGCCCGGTGCGACAAACCGCAATGGCGGCTTCTTGCGCTCCATGACCCGGACCTGGACGGGCGAGGTATGGGTCCGCAAGAGCATCTCGTCTGTGATGAAGAACGTGCTCTGGGTCTCCCGGGCGGGATGGTACTTCGGGATGTTCAGCGCTTCAAAGTTGTAGTGGTCCCACTCAATCTCCGGGCCCTCCTCCACGGTGAACCCCATACCCGCAAAGATCTCCAGGATCTCCTTGAGGGTCAGTGTCAGGAGGTGCAGGGTGCCGATCCGGAGCGGACGGGCGGGCAACGTGAGGTCCACACGCCGAACCGCACGAGCCTCCAGGGCTTGGCGTTTTTCCTGGAGGGCGGTCAGGAACTCCTCTTTGAGGCGGTTGAGGAGTTCGCCCGCTTCGCGACGGGATTCCGGGGGGAGGTCTTTTAAAGAGCGGAGGAGTTGAGTGAGATCACTCTTGCGTCCGGTGAACCGGACACGGACGTGTTCGAGGAGGCCCAGATCCTCGGCCTGTGCCAGGGCCTGCTGGAATTCGGTCCGCAGAATACGGACCTTTTCTTTGAGGTCGTCTAAAGTTGCCAAAGGGGCCCTCCTCGAGGTGCAGCATCATGCGGATGCCAGGGCGGCCTTGGCCCGACTCACGAGATCCGAAAACCCTTGAGGGTCCCGAACGGCAAGGTCAGCAAGAACCTTCCGACTCATCTGGATGCCCGCCTTCTTGAGTCCGTGCATGAACGTGCTGTAGTTCAGCCCCTCCGCACGCGCCGCCGCGTTGATCCGGATGATCCAGAGCCGTCGGAAATCCCCCTTCTTCTCTCGACGGTGCATGTACGCGAACTGCAGAGACCGCATCACCGCTTCGTGGGCCTTGCGGTAGGTCCGGGACTTCTGTCCGTAGTACCCTTTGGCCAGTTTCCTGATCTTCTTGTGGCGTCTTCGCCGTGTATATCCCGTTTTCACTCTCATGGGAAAATTGCCTCCCTTTCGGAAAATTGACGGGTAGGATTATACCTTCAGCCCATAACGAAGTCAACAAACCCACTCCCCCCTGTCCCACCCACTTCCCCCTTTTTTAAAGGGGGACTCAGGGGGATTTTTCTTCCCCCTTTCCCAAAGGGGGATTGAGGGGATTTCCCCCTCTTCCATGCCTCTTACATCCTCCCTCTTTTTCGTGTCAACATATTTCAGGACTTGACGTCTCCCCCTGTTCCAAAGGGGGACCAAGGGGGATTCCCCTTCCGTTCAATTTGAGAAATCCACAACAGGGCACTACTCTAAACTTGTGTTCATCCGTACACAAGAAACAAGGAGGCACAGAGGATGCCCTGGACCGTCGGCATAACAAGGCTGATCGCGGGCCTGTTCCTGGCCAATGCCGTCCCGCACTTCGTCAAAGGGGTGACCGGTGAACCGTTCCCTACGCCATTTGCCCATCCCCCTGGCCGGGGGCGCTCCTCCCCCCTGACCAACGTCCTCTGGGGCTGGCTGAACCTGATCGTTGCCGGGTTCTTCTTGAGCCATCCCGGCCCGTTTCACGCAGGCTGGAACCTGGAGACCCTATGGCTCATGATCGGGATCGGCATCGCGGGCATCGGGCTGGCCCTCTTCTTCAGACCGCGTCCCCATACCCCTCATCCCCCGCCCAGGCCCTAACCGATCCCCCTACTCCTGCTCATGACGCTCCAGGTACTCCACCAGCGCCGCCTCAATCAGATGACTCAACCTGGAGAACTTCCGGGTCTTGGCCTGATAGATCACCGCCCGCGTATAGACGTCCTCGCTCATCATGATGTGGACATGCCGTTTGGCGGCGCCCGAAGGCTTCGCTGTCCCCGAGGATGCATGGGGGGCAGCCGACTTCGGCGGCTTCGGCTCCTGCGGTTTCTTCTCCTCTTCCACCACCGCAGAGATCAAACTCTTCTTCCGGGTCCGTTCCACCAGATCCCGTACACGATTCTTTTTCATGGCACCGTCTCCTTCTCCATCCGTTCCAGGATTTCCTGGGCCAGGCGTTCCATCGCCTGGCTGACCGGGTGTTTCCGACCCACGATCTTCCAGACCGGCACCCCGGCGATCATGGCCTCCCGGACCTTGGTGGACTGTGGGATCCGGGTCTCAAAGAGCACCTGCCGATACTCCGTCTCCAGGAGTTCAATAATCGCTCGGCTCGCCAGATGCCGCCGACTGAAGCCGCTGATGACCACACCCAGGAGTTGGGTCTCGCTCCCCACCGTGCTCTGGACCTCCTGGATGGAGTCCTGCAGATCCCGCAACCCCCGGATGCTGAACGCCGAGATGTCCACCGGCGTCACGACCCAGCGGGTCGCCACAAGCGCATTGATTGTGAAGAGCCCCAACGAGGGCGGGCAGTCCACCAGAATGAGGTCGTAGTCCAGACCCGCAAGGAAGGTCTTGAGCCGGAAATAGTTGGACAAAACCAGGTTCTTCTCGTGGACCGAGAGCGAGAGGTCGGCGGGCACAAGGTCCAGGGTCTCCGAGATCGGGATCGGCTTCGGGGTCTCCCCCTCAAAGATCAAACTGATGTTGGATTCCTGGGGGAAGTCTTGATCCAGCAGGGACTGGGTCAGGTTGCCCTGGGGGTCCATATCCACCGCCAAAACCCGCCGGCCGTGGTCCTCACTGTACAGATGTGCCAGGTGGAACGCCAGGGTGGTCTTCCCGACCCCACCTTTCTGGTTGGCAAACGCCAGGGTGGTTGACATACCCCGAATTGTATGAGAAAGTGTGGGGCTGTTCAAGTGTTCCAGGACTCAGAAGAACAATTGTTCAGTTTACGACTCCGGGGCATCGAACCCCGGGCTCCAGAGCCGCCCTCCGGCCAGGCGGTAGAGTTGGACCATGTTTTTGCCCAGCCGACGGGCATAGCGGACCGTGTCCGGATCGGCCTTGACCGGGGTATGGCCATGGTGCCAGACCATCGTATACGGTGGGATCAACAGCCCCATGTCGTTCAGCGTCGCCACCAGCGCCATGATCGCACTGGCCGCCCCCTCCTCCTCGCAGACGGCGGCGACCCCACCGATCTTGCCTTCCAGAAGCCGACCGGCGTTCTCTAAGGCCGTGAGCCGGTCGATAAACGTCTTGACCAGCCCCGACGGCTGGAACCAGTAGACCGGGGTCACGATCAACAGGCCATCCGCGAAGAGCAGCCGATCAAAGATGCCCTTCATGCCGTCGTCCAGTTCCCCTTCCGTGCACGTGCGGGGGTTACAGGACGGCGGGTCCTCGCTGTAGTGGCCCAGGCACGGTCGGATCGGGTAATCAATCAGGTGGATCACGTGGACCTCGCCCCCCGCTTCCAGGATCGCGTCGCGGATGACCTCCAGGAGTGCCGCGGTGTTCCCCTCTTTCCGGGGCGAGCCGTTGATGGCCACAAAGACCGGTTTCTCCGCCATACCCCAAATAATACGGGAAACCCCCATTTCAAGCCAGATTTGAATTGCTGCGCATTGTCCTCACCCCTATGGGAGTAGCGATCAGCACCTTGAGGCGTGGGAAAGACCATTCCCACCGAGCGAAAAACGGAAAATCACCCACATTGCCTCATCTCATTTTCCCAGGTTCTACAAGAGGCAATTGCATTCTTGACAAATCCCCAGGTGACGGTTTATAAAGTGCTTGCAACAAGGAGAGGACATTGAGGGTAAAAATTGGAACGGTAGGGGGGCTCTTTCCCAGATTCTCTCAAGTTTTCTCTGTGTATCCGTCCTATGGGGGTCTCCCAGGGCTCCCGTCTGACTGCTTAAGATCCTGGATGGCCATCCGGCCCTCGAACCGGGTTTATTTCAAGACCCGGGACGAGGCGATCCAAAGCGGCAGGAGACCGTGTAGGAGGTGTGAGCCGTGAGGAGGAATGCAATGAATAGAAAAAAGTTAAGTAAAGGTATAGATTGGGTCT
>CAYQZW010000011.1:0-12506 GCA_964422065.1 uncultured bacterium
AGGGGGTTGTTCGGGAGATCTCTGCTGAGTTTGAGAAGTTGCGGCAGGAAGGGATCCGTGAGGGGGAATTGCAACGGGTAAAAACCCGGCTCCGTGGCAGTTTACTTCTCTCACGGGAGTCGTTGACCCAGAGAATGATGCATTTAGCGACGCTTGAACTTCTCATCGGTGAAGTGATTGCCATTGAAGCCTATTTAGAAGATTTGGAACGCGCTTCCCGTGCGGACGTCCAGGAGGTGGCCCAACAGTATCTCCTATGGGATCAGTGGTCGGTGGGGATTGTGTCGCCAGTGGAACTGCGATTTGAAACCCTACCTGGAGGCAAACCGTGGAAAGCCATGGCATCACCGAGATCCTAATCCGTTTGGTCTTCCAAGTTTCGGTCATCCTGGCGGCAGCCAAGGTCGCCAGTGAAGTGAGCGAGCGATACCTGAAACAGCCAGGCGTCTTAGGGGAACTGGCCATCGGAATCCTGATCGGTCCCTATGCGCTCGGCCGGCTGATCCACCTTCCGGTGATTGGCCCTTTATTCCCTTTGCCAACGACCCACACCAACATCCCGATCAGTCCAGAACTCTATTCCCTTTCCCAGATTGCGGTGATCCTCCTGCTCTTCATCGCGGGGCTTCACACCGACCTTCAGCAATTTCTCCGGTATGCGCGTCAAGCGACGGTCATCGCCGTCGGGGGTGTCATCTTCCCGTTCGTGTTGGGGGATTTGACCACCATTTGGTTTGGCTTTGCGGATCATTTTCTTCACCCTACGGCTTTGTTTATGGGGGCAGTGCTGACCGCGACGTCGGTCGGCATCACCGCCCGTGTCCTCGCGGACATCAAGAAACTCAACACCCCTGAAGGCGTCACCATTCTGGCGGGTGCTGTGGTAGACGACGTCCTCGGCATCTTGGTCCTGGCCATCGTAGTCGCGATTGGCGTCCAAGGGAAGGTCTCATGGGGCTCCATTGGATGGATCTCACTGAAAGCGGCTGGGTTCTGGATCGTCCTGATGATCGTCGGCATTCTTTCTGCGGAACGGGTCATGAAAGCCTTACGCTGGTTCCGGTCCACTGGGGCCATGCTGGCCCTCGTTGTCGCAATCGCCTTCTTCTTCTCTGCATTGGCCGAACTCTTCGGATTGGCCATGATCATTGGGGCCTACGCCGTGGGACTCTCCCTCTCGAAAACCGAAGAAGCCTCAGAGTTGGTCGAGCAGTTAGAACCGGTGTACCAGATCTTCGTCCCCATCTTCTTCGTGGTCATGGGGATGATGGTAGACTTGGGGAGCGTGGCCCACGCACTCGCGTTCGGAGCGGTTCTGACCCTGGTCGCCATCATCGGGAAGGTTGTAGGCTGCGGTCTCCCTGCATTGGGGGTCGGGTTCAACCGACTGGGGTCACTCCGGATCGGCATTGGCATGTTGCCTCGTGGCGAGGTCGCGTTAATCGTCGCCGGGGTCGCCATCGCAAAGGGCACCATCCAGAGCGACATGTACGGCGTGGCTGTCATGATGACCATGATTACGACGTTGATGGCCCCGATCTTCTTAGTCCCGCTGTTCAAACATCCAGAAAGTGGACTCCGAAACCCTCAGGATCAAACGTAAAATGGCTGTAAAATATTGCCGTGTCGAAGGTTCCACAAGAAACCGCCGGGAGTGAAACCATGGAACAACAGGCTCGGAATCAAAAGATTGAACGTGTGATTGCAACGGACTGTGGCAGTACGACAACCAAGGCCATCCTCATCGAAAAGGTAGGGGATGGATATCGCCTGATCGCACGCGGTGAGGCTCCCACCACGGTGGAAGCCCCCTACGAAGACGTGACCCGCGGGGTCCTGAACGCTTTCCGCGAACTGGAGGAACTGACGGGCCGTAAGATCCTGGACGGCGAAGTCATCGTCAAACCCAAGAAAAACGAAACCGAAGGGGTCGATCTTTACGTCTCTACTTCGTCTGCAGGTGGTGGCTTGCAGATGCTCGTGGCGGGTGTGGTGAAAAGCATGACCGCGGAGAGTGCGGCACGTGCGGCGTTAGGGGCAGGCGCGATCGTCATGGAAGTCATCGCCTCCAACGACGGACGGATGCCCCACGAACGCGTGGAACTCATTCGTCGCCTTCGGCCGGATATGATCCTCCTGGCCGGGGGGGTGGATGGAGGGACCACCAAGCACGTCATTGAACTGGCGGAGTTGATCCGTGCGGCCGATCCAAAGCCACGGTTCGGCACAGGCTACCAATTGCCCGTCATTTACGCGGGCAACAAGGACGCCCGTCCCCAAATTCAAGAGATCCTCGGAGAGCATACCGCCCTGGTCATCGTAGACAACATTCGGCCAGTCCTGGAACGGGAAAACCTCCAGCCGGCGCGTGAGAAGATCCACGATCTTTTTATGGAGCACGTCATGCAGCATGCCCCGGGCTACGCCAAATTGATGTCTTGGACCGACGTCGCGATCATGCCTACACCGGGCGCTGTAGGATCTCTCGTTGAAATCGTTGCCAAACGGGAAGGCATTGAGGTGTTAGGGGTAGACATCGGCGGTGCAACGACCGATGTCTTCTCGGTGTTCCAGGGGATCTTCAATCGGACGGTGTCCGCAAACCTCGGCATGTCCTATTCGATCTCCAACGTGCTGGTCGAGGCAGGCTTAGAGAATATCCTTCGTTGGGTTCCATTTGACATTGAGCCTTCGGATCTGCGGAACCGGATCCGGAACAAGATGATCCGGCCGACGACGATCCCACAGACTTTGGAGGAGTTGATCATCGAGCAAGCCATTGCGCGGGAAGCGCTGCGGCTGGCGTTCGAGCACCACAAGGCGATGGCGGTCGGACTGAAAGGGGTACAGACCGAGCGGACGATTTCCGATGCATTCGAACAAACCCTGAGTGGTGCCACTTTGGTCAACATGATGACCTTGAATTTAATTATTGGATCCGGGGGCGCCCTATCCCACGCACCGCGTCGTGCACAAGCCGCACTGATGCTTTTGGACGCCTTCCAGCCAGAAGGGGTGACCATGCTCACCGTGGACTCCATCTTCATGATGCCCCATCTCGGTGTGCTGGCGGAAGTAGAGCCGGAGATCGCCATGGAGGTCTTCTGGAGGGATTGCTTGATCCGCCTGGGACATGCGGTTGCGCCCAAAGGGGAAACCAAGCCAGGGAAGAATACGCTCCACGCCCGCATTGAGTTGCCCAATGGGGAAGTTGTTGAAACCGACTTACCCTATGGGACCATCAAGCGCATTCCTCTGGGTGTTGGAGAAAAGGCCCACGTCATTTTAGAGCCCGAACGGGGATTTGATGTGGGAGCGGGCAAGGGGAAACGCTGGGAAGGGGAATTGGAAGGTGGCGTGGTCGGGATCATCCTCGATGGTCGAGGCCGGCCCTTGAGGTTGCCCCAAGACAAAAAGGACCGGATCCAGGCACTTTCTTCATGGATCCGGTCTTTGGAGATCTACCCTTGGGAGCCGTATGAACGGCTCCTAAAGCGATAGGAGCATCACGTATCTGGCGGGTATGGCTTTTCGGGGAGGCTCCTCCCCGAAAGGCCGGGAAGACTAAAGACGGCCCGAGGTCCCCTCTGGGCCAAGGGCAAAGACATGGATTACGGGAAGATTCAAAAACGTCGGTTGGTCGTTTGGCTTATCGGTGGACTGTTCCTCCTCCATCTGCTGGTGGTTCAACATTGGCCTGCTTCCCCTGTCGTCCACATGATCTTGATCCTGCCGATTGCTCTTGCAGGGGAGATTTTTGGACTCACCGGAGGTCTGATCGCTGCCCTTTATGCTTCGATCCAGGTCTTTGGGCTGGTCCTCTTGCTGGGATCGAAGGCCATCATGGCCCAATCGCCCACGACGCTCCTCTTCGTCGTCCTACTCCTGCTCTTGACGGGTGCGTTATCCGGGGTGTTTGGAGAAATCCTTCAGAACAAGATTCGAGAACTGGCCCACTCTACCACCCGCCAAACGGTCCTCATGAAAGTCATGAGCGCCTTAACCCATGCTCATGACCTTTCCGAACTCTTTGATCAGACCGTTGAGATCCTGAAGCAGATTTGCAAATATCGCTATCCCACCCTCTGGGAATACGATGAAGAAACGCAGGACCTGATTCTTGTTGCACCGTCAGATGCCAAGGCTTCCCGGGTCCACGTTGGGGAAGGCATTGTCGGTGAAGCCGCAAAAACTCATCAGCCGGTGCTGGTCAATGACTTGGCTCCTTCTTCTTACCCTCCCCCCACGGTCTCGGAGGCGAAAGCCGGCCTGGCATACCCCATCCTCCGTGACGGCCAAGTCTTTGGGGTCCTGGCTGTGGAGTCTGAACATCCGAATGTCTTTCAAGAGGAAGACTTGCAGATCCTGGGGGCAATTGCTGAGTTCCTCGGCGTATTGATGGAGCGAGAACGCCTTCTGTCCCGATTGGATCAGAAGGGCGAGAATCTGGCAAACTTCTACGCCGCGGTCATCCGGCTGATGGCGACACCTCGGCATGGTGATGTGATCGAGCCGTGCCTTCAGGATGTAGCTTCCTTTCCAGATGTCATCGGTGTCCGGCTCTGGCTTGCTGAAGGACATTACCTGTACGAGAAAGATTCCTTGGTCAAACCTCCTTGGTCTCTGCCGACCCAGATTGGCCCTCTCTTGGGTGCAAAGCAAGGGCCGACTTATCTCTTCGCACAGGATCTCTTCATGGACATCATCCGGACCTCTCATGACCCGATCATCCTCAGTGAGGTTGAACTCCAAACGACCGATGTACCCTGGGGGTACATCCTGGAGCAGGTGCACCAACATGAACAAGAAATCCGGAGTTTGGGTTTCTTTCCTTTGCAATCCAGTGAGGGCTTTTTAGGGGTGATGATGGTGGCATCGAGACGCCCGGTATTCCTTGCGGATCGGATCCACATCCTGACGATTTTCACCCGTGCCCTCTCGATCTTGATGGCTTCTCGATCAGATGCCAAAAAGTTGGAGTTTTTTGATCGGACCGCCCGTCTGGCATTGGAAAACCCCAAGGAATCCGTGGTATTGGCCCGTGCGATCCAGCAACTCGGAACCATCATTCGGTTTGATCATGCCCTCTTGATTCGGACCCCAGACGCCCACGGTACTGGAGAGTTCATCCTCTCCCTCCACGAAGGGCCAAACCTCGTCTTTAAAGTCAGAGAGCGAATCTCTCTGGAAAAATCAGGGCTGATTCGGGTAGTGGATACCCGAGAGCCCGTGGTCTTTGCGGATCTCACCGATCCTGCACCAGCTGCGCCTCTCCGAGACCGATATCTCAAAATAGGGATTCGGAGTCTGGTCTACTTACCCCTGTATTTTCAAAACCAGATTCTGGCGATCCTGGCCGTGGGCCGGAAATTGCCCGATGCTTTCTCGGATGCAGAGGTTGCGGGGCTCCAAGAGATCTCCGACTTTTTAGCGGTAATCCTCCACAACATCTGGCTCCAGGAACGGCTCCAGCAGGAGTCCATCACGGACCCCTTAACCGGGCTCAGAAACCGGAAGTACCTGGTGCAACGTGGCAAAGAGGAGATTGCTCGATCCCAACGGACGGGCGAGGCCTTCTCCATCCTCCTCATCGACCTCACGGACTTCAAACGAATTAACGATACGTATGGCCACCTCTTTGGAGATGAGGTCTTGAGTGAAGTCGCCCTTCGAATCCAGAAGGTCATCCGAAGTGGGGATATCGCTGCACGGTATGGTGGGGATGAGTTTGTCATCCTCCTCCCCAACACACCGTATGAGGCTGCAGGCAAAGCGGCGGAGCGCCTCATTCGAGTCATCGAAGAACCCATGGAAATTCGGGGGGAGACGATCACGGTCAAAGCAAACATCGGGATCGCTACATTCCCACAGGACGGGACCGATTTCTACACTTTAGTAGACCTGGCTGACAACCGAATGTACCAAGCCAAGATTCAGGGAGTCCCGTTGATTTTGGAGGAAAAAGGCTAACGGGTTCTCAACTCCCGAAGATACCGGACCCCTAAAAAGAACAAAGCTACCGCAAAGAGTCTGGTGAGATAAGGGTTTGGGATCCGGTGAGCGATCCATGCCCCGGTCGGGGCACCCCCCAAAACCCCCAAAACAAACCCTGGGATCAGATCCAGCCGGATGTTCCCCAAGCGGAGATTAATCAAGGACGCCACGAGAGTTCGAGGAACCATGACGACCAACGCAATCCCCTGGGCCATCCGCTGTGCAAAATGGAGGATCAACACGAAAACGGGGACATCAATCGAGCCGCCGCCTACACCTAAGAAAGAACTTAAGAAGCCGGTAAATGCGCCCAAGAGGAGCAAGACCCACGGAGAGGGTAGATGAAATGCAGAGGGCTCATGGACAGTGTACTGTCGGATGACCCCATAAAACATGGAGAAAGAGACCAGCACCAGGAAGAGACCAAAGATGCCTCGGAGACGGGTCTCACGGATTCGGTCTGCAAGGAGTACACCCGGGCCGCAAGTCAGGAGGGCACCAATGCCCGTCCACACCGCGGCCATCAGGGGTAAAGAGCCATATCGGAGGTAGGAAAGGGCGCCGGTCAGCCCCGTAAAAAAAATGATGGAAAGGGAGGTGGCATGTGCTTTCTTCTGCTCCAAATGGAAAACTTCTGACAGCAACGGAACCAGGATCACCCCCCCTCCCAATCCCAATAGTCCTCCCAGTGTACCGGCGGCAAATCCCCCAATCAAAGACGTAAAGAACACTTGCTGTCTTCCTCCGTCCTCGCGTCTTTACAGAAGGCCGGTCACTCCTCCTGCTGTTGCTTTTTTAGTTCCTGGATCACTCGCTGAGCAATTTCGCGAGGGACTTCATCGTAGTGGGAGAACTTCATGGTAAACGTCCCCCGTCCTTTTGTAATCGAGCGGAGGGTTGTCGCGTACTTATACATCTCGGCCAGGGGCACATATGCGCGGATTTTCTGGTACCGGCCTTCTGCGTCCATACCCAAGATCTTCCCACGTCGTGCGTTGATATCCCCGATGATTTCGCCCATATACTCTTCAGGGACACTCACTTCCAGCTCGTAGATGGGTTCCAGGAGATAAGGGTCGGCCTTTTCTTCAGCGTCGCGAAAGGCCATGGAGCCCGCAATCTCGAAGGCCAGGTTAGAGGAATCCACCGGATGGTACTTCCCGTCGTAAAGGGTTACTTTGACGTCGACGACCCGAACACCTGCCAGGACCCCCTTTTCCATCGCCTTTTTGATTCCTGTTTCGACCGCGGGTCGGAAGTTCTGAGGAATCGCACCGCCGAAAATCGCATCTACGAACTCATAACCCTGACCGCGCGGCAGTGGCTCAATTTTGATATAACAAATGCCGTACTGCCCTCGTCCACCGGTTTGTTTGACGTATTTGCCCATCCCCTGCGCGGGTTTCCGAATGGACTCTCGGTAAGGGATCTTCGGACGGTCGGTATCTACCGAAACCCCAAACTTTTCCCGCAATTTCGAAACAATCACATCCAGATGGACTTCCCCTAACCCTGAAATCAGGGTCTGTTTCAACTCCGGATCGTAGCCAAACGTGAAGGTCGGGTCTTCGTTATGGAGCCGGGAAAGGCCTTCGGAAACCTTCTCTTCATCCTCTTTGGTTTTCGGAACAATTGCCAAAGAGAGGCGAGGCTCCGGAAACTCGATGCCCGGTAACGCACCTTTTAACTCTTTAGACCGCAGCGTATCCCCAGTATGGGTTTCCTTCAATTTGACCAAAACCCCGATCATTCCCGTCGTTAAGGAGGTCGTCTCAGTGCGTTCCTTCCCGCGGATGAGGTAGACCTGATTGATCTTTTCCGGGCGTTCTGTGCGTGCGTTGATCAACTCTTGTCCGGATCGGACCTCCCCGGAATAAACCCGTACAAAATAAAGCTCTCCGACGTGAGGTTCTGAAAAGGTCTTGAATACGAAGGCCACTGGTTCCGGACTTGTAGGGTCTACTTCAATCTCCTCATCTTCGTGGATCAGTTTCTCAGGAGGACGATCCAAGGGGGACGCTGCAAAATCTGCCAGGAAGTCCAGTAATTCCTTTGTGCCCAGATCCTTTGAAGCATCCCCAAAAAGAATGGGATAAATCTCCCCCCGAATCACGCCTTCCCGAAGGGTTTGCCGGATCACGTCCGGAGCAATCTCTTCACCCGCAAAGTACTGTTCCAGCAACTCATCCGACAATTCGATCACAGACTCCAGAGCTGTTTCTTTCCATGCATTCGCCGTATCCGGATCGTCTACAGAGGAGAGGTCTCCAAACAGGAGGTCAACCACGCCCTGAAATGCATTGCCTTTGCCGATGGGGAACTGGACCGGAATTGCCTTCTTGCCGAAGACCTCCTGGATCTCCTCCACCACTTGGATCGGGTCGGTCTCTTCGATGGTACACTTGTTCACAAAGATCATTCGAGGGAGGTCCCGTTTTTCCGCCAGTCGCCAATAGTTCTCAGTCCCCACTTCGACGCCTTCCTGAACATCAACCACCACGAGAGCGTTATCGGCGACCCGTAACCCGGAGCGGACCTCTCCTTCGAAATCAAAGAAACCAGGGGTGTCAATCAGGTTGAGGGTTCGGCCTTTCCACGGGAGATGAGCAACACCCAGGTTGATCGAAATCCCTCGTTTGACCTCCTCAGGGTCGGAGTCCATGACCGTGTTCCCCTGTTCCACTTGGCCCTTCCGTTGGATGACGCCGGCCTGCAATAAAAGGCTCTCCGCAAGAGTTGTTTTTCCTGCACCGCCATGCCCAATGATGGTCACATTGCGAATATCTTCCGGTTTCAAGACTCCTCTCCTCCTTTCTTTTTGGATTTGATCTTCCCCCAGAGGTATCCTGCAGCACCGAGGACGAACGGGAACAACCGTTTATCCAACTTCAGCCATCCCATCCCCATGGAGAGACCCCGGAGGATTTGGAGGAGTTCCCCAATCCCCCGCTCAGCCTCCTTCACTGTCTGCGTGGTGTGTGTGGTCAATTCGTTTAAATTCTTCAAAATCGGCTCGATCTCTCGATTCCAATCATGCAACATCCGATGGACCTCCTGAAGGGTCTTCCGGAGGTCATAAATCAGGAGGATGATGAAAAAGGCCAAAACGATAAAGACTGAAAGTGCAACAGCAATCACAATTTCCATGGCGTCAATCTTAAACTGCGACCTCAGAACTGTCAACTTGACTCAAGGGGATAAATGGAATGAGTTCTCGAATTTTTCCTTTGAGGTATGACAACACCGCTTGCCGAACCTCTTCCTCCGTCTCCAGATTCAGGATTTCGTCTTTTAACGACCGTGCCTTTTCCTTGGAAATGTTCCGGATGACCTCTTTGGTCTGGAGGAGATAGGCAGGGACGACGGAGAGTTCATCCACGTCCATCCCGACCAAAAGCGGGATGGCCAGGGGATCAGCCGCCATCTCTCCACAGACCGAAACCAAAACGTTTCGACTGTGGGCCTTCCGAATCGTCTCATCCAAGAGGCGGAGCACTGCGGGATGGAGATGACTGAAAAGATATGAGACTTTGGGGTTTTTTCGATCTACAGCTAACACATACTGGGTCAGATCGTTGGTCCCGATGCTCACGAAATTCACCTCTTGAGCCAAGACATCCACCATGAGGGCCGCGGCCGGCGTCTCCACCATGATGCCAATGTCTGGACAGCATCGTCGCTCTTGTCCATCCGGATAAACCTCTGCTGTAACCTCGGCCAATATCTTCTTGAAGGCCTGTATTTCTTCAAGGGTAGAAACCATCGGAAGCATAAATTTCAGATTCTCTCGCTCATTGGCTCGGATAACAGCTCGAAGTTGGGTACGCAAGGTCCGTTGCCCTTCCTCTTTGAGAAGAAGCCGAATCCCCCGAAGTCCTAAGAAAGGGTTATCTTCTTTTTCCCCGAAAAACTTGTCTCCCCCCACATCAAAGGCGCGGATGGTGGCGGTGAAGGGGTAGACCCGATCGGCCATCTCCTTGTAAATCCGGTACTGAGTCTCCTCATCAATGCGGCCGGTATAAAACAGGATCTCGCTTCGAAACAGCCCAATTCCGCGTTTCTCGACCCGATCCAAAATGGCTAACTCTTCTGGAAAATCAATATTCAGAGAGAGCCCGATTTGGAACCCGTCCTCTGTGATCGCCTCCGTCCCCTTCAACCGCAAAAGATCGGACTGAAACTTCTGAAACTCCTTCATTTTGAGCACATACATCTTCCGGGTGTGCCGTCGTGGATAGAGGATCACGGTCCCCAGATTGCCATCCACGATGACCCGTTGGCCGTTCCGGACAGTATCCATCCCCTCCACACAGAAAACCCCGGGGATTTGAAAATCCCGCAAAATGATGGCGGCGTGAGAGGTCTGCCCTCCAGATTTGAGAACCACAGCACGGATATCCTTCTGTGTCAAATAAATGGTCTCCTTCACCGAAAGGTCATCTGAGAAAATCACCGTCCCCGGTTTGACCTGTAGGAACGTAGAAGGTTCTGTGGCATGCATTTTCGAAATCAGTTCCTTCGCAATTTGGAGAACCTCATTTGCCCGCTCCTTTAGATATTGGTTCTCGGATTCCTCAAATTGACGGGCTAAATCCTTGGCCATCTTTTGGACTGCGTAATCTGCTCGGACTTTCTGGCGCTCGATGCTATGGATCACACCATCGACAAACTGGCGATCCTGGAGCATAAGGATTTGCGTCTCCAACAGTTGCGCCATTTTGGGCGGAAGGTTCATCCGCTCTCGCTCCATCTCTGCAACTAACTCTTGCCGGGCGTTCTGGAAGGCCTGGATTTCGTCTGGGATGCGATCCACAGGAATAAGTTTGCGGGGGATCCTCAATTGGACGTGTCGCAGGACAAAGGCCGGCCCAATCGCAATGCCCGGCGATACGGGGATCCCTTTGAGGGTGATTTCTCCTTTTTTAGTCTTCTCCGAAACCATCTTCCACCAGTTGGACTAAGGCTTCCAGCGCCTCTTCTTCATCCGGCCCTTCGGCACGGATGGTAATCTCTGATCCCTTGGGGGCCACCAACATCATCAACCCCAAAATGCTTTTGCCGTTAACCTCATTCCCATCCTTGACGACCGTGATCTGAGACTCGAAATCCGAGGCCAATTTCGCGAAAGCCGCCGCCGGTCGAGCGTGCAGACCAAGGGTATTGACAATTTTGACGGTGCGTTCCTTCATGCCGACTCAGAGGAAGGAGAGTCGGTAGTCCAGGATATGGACCCCCCGTTCCCGCTCGACAAAGGTGACCACGTGAGACAACAGAGAGTTCGCGCCCTGTGTATCCGCAGACGCCACCACGATCATCAGGGTCGCCCTTTGCCACAACCCCTGTGAGTCCACTTCTGCAACAGAGACATTGAAACGCTTTCTCATCTTTGCTTTGAGTCCGTTAAGAATCACCCGTTTCTCTTTCCGGGTCGTACACTGCGGCAAGTAGAGGTCCATTTCCAGCAGTCCGATCGGCATCGTATTACCGAGTCAACTCTCGTTCCACTTCCACCAGGGTATAAGCTTCCAAGATATCGCCGACTTTCACATCGTCAAAGCCTTCAATGCGAACCCCGCACTCGTATCCCTGGCTGACCTCTCGAACGTCCTCTTTAAAGCGCTTGAGAGATGCAATTTTACCGTCATAAACGACTTCGCCATCTCTCCGAACGCGGATCTTGGCGTCCCTCCGGATTACCCCCCGCAGCACGTAACACCCTGCCACGGTCCCTACCCTCGGGATCTTAAAGATCTCACGCACCTCTGCAGTTCCAAGGACCTCTTCCTTGTACTCCGGTTCGAGCATCCCCTTCAGGACTTTTTCGATGTCCTCCAGAAGGTCGTAGATCACCCGGTATGTCCGGATCTCCACACCTTCGCGCTTTGCGGCCTCTCGAGCCCGTGAATCAATGCCCACATTGAAGCCCAGGATCAACGCATGGGAGGCCGCGGCCAGCATGACATCGCTTTCCGTAATGTTGCCGATCCCGCTATGGATCAGATCAATTCGGATATCCTGGAAGACCATTTGAGTGAGAGCATCTCCAATGGCCTCAACGGAGCCCTGGCAGTCAGCCTTCAGGATCACAGGGACCTCGGTAATTTCCCCTTTTTGGAGCATCTCCTGGATCCGCCGGGTGAGGCTTCGCTGATCGCCTTTCGCCATCTGGTGTTTTAACAGTTCTTTTCGTTCTTCGGCTTTCTCGCGTGCCTCGCGTTCGGAGTCTACCACAATCAACTGATCCCCTGCACGAGGCAATTCATCAAACCCTTGAACCAACCCCGGATCGGAAGGTTTCAACTCTTTGAGGCGTTGACCAAACTCATCATAAATCGCCCGAACCTTGCCATACGCCGTTCCGGCAACAAACGGATCTCCGACCTTCAACGTCCCGCGCTGGACGATCACGGTCGCCACCGGACCTCGTCCTTTTTCTAAGCGGCTTTCCAGGATCACCCCTCGGGCTTTCCCTTCCGAGGTACTCCGAAGATCCAATTCTTCTGCCATCAACA
>CAYQZW010000011.1:12606-24434 GCA_964422065.1 uncultured bacterium
CCTCGGGCTTTCCCTTCCGAGGTACTCCGAAGATCCAATTCTTCTGCCATCAACAACACCGCATCCAGTAGGACATCCACACCCTCACCGGTCTTTGCGGAAACTTCCACCATGATGGTGTCTCCCCCCCAATCTTCGGGGATCAAGCCATGGTCGGAAAGCTCCCGCTTGACCCGTTCCGGATCCGCGTCCGGAAGATCCATCTTGTTGATCGCCACAATGATCGGAACCCCTGCAGCCTTGGCGTGGTTGATGGCCTCCACGGTTTGAGGCTTGACGCCTTCCACCGCGGAAACCACCAAAATCACGATGTCCGTAACCTGGGCTCCGCGTGCCCGAAGAGCGGTAAACGCCTCGTGTCCAGGGGTATCAATAAACGTGATCTGATGACCTTCATGAAACACCCGGGATGCCCCAATGTGCTGGGTAATTTCTCCGTATTCCCGAGCCGCAATATTGGTCTTCCGGATGTAGTCCAAAAGCGTGGTCTTCCCATGGTCTACATGTCCCATGACCGTCACCACAGGCGGGCGAGGCTCCGTAAACTCCACTTCTTCCTCAATGACCTCCTCCTGAACCTCCTCTGTGGACACGGTAAAGCCAAAGCGTTCGGCAAGCACAGTGATCGTTTCCAGATCCAGGGTTTGGTTGATTGAAGCCATAACGCCCAGGGTCATCGCTTCTTTGATGACATCCACAGGGTTGACCCCCATCATCTTTGCCAGTTCTGCAACGGTAACGGGTGCTGGAATGATCAGGGTCCTTTCCTCCTGAACTCGACTCTCTGCTCGTTGTCCTCCACCGGGACGCCCCTTAGCACCACGAGTTCGCCGACGTGAAGGCTCCTTCTTTGGCGTTCCATGGAGGGTTCGCTTGATCTTTTCCCGAATCTTTTCTTTGGTTAGCCGGCGGTCCCGAGGGCCCCGGCGCCGGTCCCCTTGAATCCCCCAGATTTCTTTCTTTTTTTCCAGCGTTCGCTGGTATTTTTTCCGTCGTTCCTCCATGAGCCGGGTGATCGCTTGGACCATCTCCTCATTGACCGGGCTCATGGGGGATTTTAGGGTATACCCCAATTCCTTCAAGAGTCCCAAGAGCGTGCTCGTCGAAAGATTAAATCGCCTGGCTAAATCTTGAACTTTGATCTGTCCTTTCTCTGTCATTGGACCACCTTCTTTTCGATGCCCTCCTCAATTTTCTTCAGAACCAGGAGCGCCGTTCGTTCATCCAGTCCAGTGCGCTCCATGAGTTCCGCCAGAAGAGGAACATCCGTAAACTGGAAATAGCCTGCTTTTCGGAGTTTCTCGTTTACATCGGGCGGGACATCGAGTTCCAAAACCGTAAAGACATCCTTCGGCAACTCATACTCACTGGAGGGCACCACGATAATCTCCTTCCCAACCAACCGAGAGGCCAAAATGATGTTAAGTCCATCCTTTCCTTTGGCATCGGCGACCTTGTCATCTTCCACCACTGCGTAGATTTTGTCGTCCTTCTCAAAGACCATCAGCGGAACTACAGGGGAAAGTGCAGAGGTCGCCATCCGGATGGTGTCAGGATACCACCGAACGATATCGATATTTTCACTCCCCAGTTCCTGGACGACAGGTCGAATGCGAGTCCCCCGGACCCCAATACAGGCCCCCACAGGATCCACACGGGGGTCCTTCGATCGCACCGCGACCTTGGCTCGTCGTCCGGGCACTCGAACGACCGCACGGACTTCCACCGTTCCCTCCGTCACCTCGGGAATCTCCTGTTCCATCAATCGGCGAATGAAATCGGGATGGGTACGTGACAAAATCACTTGGGGCTTTCGGCGCGTTACTTTGTCCACATCCAGAATGATGGCCAGAACTTCCCGGTTGATCCGATATTTCTCGCCCGGAATTTGCTCCTCCGGTGGGATAATCCCCTCGGCGCCAATCTGTACGTACACCCCAGTCTTATCGACCCGCCAAATCCGTCCTTTGATCAACTCCCCTTTCCGTTTCTGGAAGTCCCGGTAGATCCGGAGCCGTTCAGCTTCGCGGATCCGTTGTTGAAAGTTGTTTTGAATCCGTGCGATGAGGCCTCGCCCAAAAGACTCCAGGGGTACTTGGACCATAATCTTCTCGCCGGGCTGAATATCCGGAACCGCCTTCCTGGCATCTTCCAACGAGATCTCAAACTCTGGGTTCCTTACTTCTTCCACGACCGTCTTCTCAATCAAGATCGCCAGGTCTCCTCGCTTCGCATCCAGCCGGACCTCGATCGGGTGGTCAGGTCCATACTTTTTCTTTAAGATCGCCACAATGGCGTCTTTCAGGGAATCCACGATAAAGTCGGTACTCAACTTCCGAGTCCGAGCAATATAGGCGATGGATTCAATAATTTCCTGGTTCATGTTACCTCCCTAATCGGATCTGGGTAATCTCTTCTCTCGGTATCTTAAGGGTTCCCTGTTCGGTTTGCAAAGTAATTTCCGTCTCGGAAAAGGCCTGAAGTCGGCCAGTATAGAACCCTTTGAGGGTCAGGACCGTCACGTCCTTCCCCGTTGCCCATTTGAGTTCTCGGTCCTTTTTCAACACACGATTCACGCCGGGTGAGGATACCTCCAGGATATACGAGCCTTCAATGGGGTCTTCGACATCCAACAGGACCGAGAACTCGCGCGAGAGGTCCTCGCAGTCCTTTATTGTAACCCCACCAGGCTTGTCAATAAACACCCGGAGGATTTTACGATTGCCCACCCCTTTCAACTCCAGGTCCACCAAGGTGAGCCCTCGTTCCTGGAGCAAAGGCTGTAGCATCTTCTCTAACTTTTGCTCTAAGTCTGTCATTTTTCTTGGCTTTTCAGGTCCTTCACAACCTGGACCACACGGTCTGGCAGGTCTTTAAGAGGAACGTCCATTTTCTCCCCGGTCCACCGAATCTTGATCTCTCCGAATCCTTGAGCGACCTTCCGCCCCATAACGACATGGACCGGGACACCCACCAGATCGGCATCTTTAAACTTGATGCCAGGGGAAACCGACCGATCATCCCAGAGCACATCCACGGCCTTCTCCTGGAGCCTCTGGTAGAGGGTTTCTGCATGTTCTCGTACCTTCCCAGGATCCACTTCCACAATCTCTACGTCAAAGGGAGCAATAGAGGCCGGCCAGCGGATGCCGTGTTCATCGTGGTAAAGTTCGACAGCCGCCGCCATAATTCGCCCGATGCCGATCCCATAACTCCCCATGATGATCGGCTTCTCTTGACCGTCTCGGTCCGTGAAATAGGCGTGCATGGCCTCGGAATACTTGGTGCCCAACTTGAAGATGTGGCCGATCTCAATGGCATTCTCAACTTCCAGAGGGGTTCCACACTGTGGACAGAGGTCGCCCGCTTTCACCGTTCGGAGATCCGCGAACCGTGAAACATGGAAATCCTCTCCTACGGAGATCCCTACCATGTGGTAATCGGATTCATTGGCGCCACAAACCATTCCAGTGGCGTTTTCCAGAAGTTCATCGGCAAGAATCTCATCCACCTGAAGGCCGATGGGACCCACGAATCCCACCTCTACCCCAAACTCTGTCAGCACCTCATCAGGACTTGCAATGCGGACATCGGGCCCCAGGATCCTCTGCAACTTGGCTTCATTGACATCGTAATCTCCGCGCACGAGAACAAGAACGGTCCGATCCCCAACTTTGTATACCAGGCTCTTGATGAGCAGTTCGGGGCCTACCCCTAAAAAGGCTGTGACCTCTTCAACGGTCCGGACATCCGGGGTGTGGACCTTCTCCTTCTTTGTAAACGGACTTTGGAGTTGTTGATGTTGAGGTTTTGCGACGGCCACTTCTGTATTCGCCGCATAGCCACAAGACGGACAATGGACCAGGGTATCTTCGCCGGTCGGGGAGATGACCATGAACTCTTCCGACTGCGATCCACCCATCAGGCCTGAAGAGGCTTCAATCACCAAAAATTGCAGGCCCGACCGCTGGAAAATCCGCGTATAGGCCTCCCGGTGGAGTTCGTAACTGTGATCCAGTCCTTCCCACGTGGCATCAAAACTGTAGGAGTCTTTCATCAAGAACTCCCGGCAACGAAGAAGTCCAGAACGGGGACGAGGTTCATCGCGGAATTTGGTCTGGATCTGATACCAGATCTGGGGTAAATCGCGATAGGAACGGAGGAAATGCCGTGCGAGTTCAGCGAACAGTTCTTCGTGGGTTGGGGCAAGGGCAAGATCCCGTCCCTTCCGGTCACGGAGCCGAAACATGTCGTCGCCAAAGTCCTGCCAGCGGCCGGATTCCTCCCAGAATTCTTTAGCGGTCAGGCTGGGCATGAAGAGTTCCTGTGCGCCGATCCGATCCATCTCTTCACGGACGATGTGCATCACCCGCTGCATCACCCGCCACCCTAAGGGCAAAAAGATGTACACCCCGGCCTGATGCTGGCGAATATACCCTGCCCTCAGGAGCAGTCGGTGAGAGGGTGACTGCGTTTCCCGAGGATCTTCTTTCAGTGTGGGAATCAAGTGTTGGGACCACCGCATCGGAGCGTAATTTTACAGGGTGCCCAAAACACAATCAATTCGGGTTTTCTTTGAAAATCAGGAGTTTTCAGGGACTCGAAGGTCCAGGATTACATCCGGAAAAGATCTAAGTAGTGGGGTTCCCACAAGGGAGAGGTCAGAGAGACCATAGCCGTTCGGGCCGACACATTTCGTCGGAGGGCCTCTTCCACTTCTGAGATTCGACGCAGCAGGCCATCCACCTGCTCGAGGGTGAGACCTTCCGCCAAGCGGCGAAGATCCTCGATACGGTCAATATTCGCGACAATCTCGGGAGTCTGAAGTTTCAGGGCCATCAAATCCCGGACCAGCGTGGCCAGCGTCCACAGAACTACCAAGGCCTGGCCCGTATCCACGCTCAGGAGATGAAGGAGTGCAACGATCCCCGGTTTCGATGCCTCTACCCATTGATCCAATAGGTCATTGCGGATGGAAAGAACTGCTTGGTCGATGAGGGTCCGGGCCAATCCCAGACTCCCAGAGGACAAACGGTAGAGGACATCCACGGGAACGTCTCCGGACTCCGGCCAGGGATACTTTCGGAACTCCTCTAAGGACAGAAGGGAAAACCTAAGGATTCGGCAACGGGAGCGCACCGTGGGGAGTAGCACCGTAGGACGGGAAGAAACCAGGAGAAAAAGGGTGTGAGGAGGGTGTTCCTCCAGGACCTTCAAGAAGGCGTTTTGGGCTTCCAGGGTAAGGTTTTCTGCATTCAGAATCACCACCACCCGATACCGGGCCTCCATCGGAGCTCGGGTGACTTCCTGTTCGATTTCCCGGACCTGGTCAATCGAGATCTTGAGTTGAGCATGGTAACCGGGAGGGCGGATCCATCCTTTGTGGCCCAGGGGTTCCCCGCGCAACTTGTCTGGGACCAGGACCCAGAGGTCCGGATGCTGGAAGCGTGCGATCTTTTGGCAGGCCGGACAGTGCCCACAAGGGCGAACTTCCTCAGATTCACAGTTCAAGGCTTTCGCGAACTCCAGGGCAAACGTGGCTTTACCGACTCCCTCCGGACCTTCCAGGAGATAGGTCGGGGCGAGATTTCCATGCTGTAATGCAGTTCTTGCGGCGTGTTTTGCGAGCGGCTGGCCAAGAACCTTAGTAGAAAAGTCATATCGAAGGGTCATTTTAGATCCTCCTCTGCCCGATGATGCACCGCATTTAACGCATGAGTCAAATCGTCGAGTGTGGTCTCGGGGTGAACGGGATACGGTCCTTCAACACGAATCCGACAGCGGGCAAAGGGGAGCGGAACCAGGAACCGGTCCCAACTTTTCAAGCGTCGAGCGGGCTTTGCGGCAACCCCCAAGAGGTACAGCTGGGCCCGGGTCCGACGGCAAAGGGCGAGTGCGCCCGGCTTGAAGACCCGCCGAGGGCCCCGGGGGCCATCCGGCGTGATGGCCACCACGCCCCCACGCGCCAGAACTCGGGTCAGCATGTCCAACGCAGGTTTCCCTCCCCGAGTGGATGATCCGTAAACCACACCATAGCCAAACGTCCGTAGGATTCGGGCGGCCAGCCGGCCATCCCGATGCTGGGATGCCAGGGCCGTGACCTTCCAATGCCGATAGGTCCCAATCACCGGGAAAAAGGACTCATGCCAAAGTGTGATCACAGCGTTCTTTTCAGGGATGGGATCTGCCTGGATCCGGAGGGTGGAGAGCCACAACCGATAAAAGAGCACGATGCCGAGCCCTTTCAGGGCCTCCAGGATTTCCCGGGCCCAGGCAATCATCCTTCCGGTTACTCCCCAATGATCTTGATCAGAACGCGTTTGGGGCGACGACCGTCAAACTCCCCATAGAAAATCTGCTCCCAGGGTCCAAAATCCAGTTTCCCGTTCGTAATGGCGACAACAACCTCCCGGCCCATGATGGTCCGTTTCAAGTGGGCATCTCCGTTGTCTTCTCCGGTCCGATTGTGGCGGTACCGCGAGATCGGTTCGTGGGGTGCAAGGTTTTCCAGCCACTCCTTGAAATCCTCGTGAAGTCCGGGCTCATCGTCATTGATGAAAACACTCGCAGTAATATGCATGGCGTTCACCAGGCAGAGGCCCTCCTTGACCCCACTCTCTTCCACCGCCTTCTGGACCTCTTGGGTGATGTTGATGAGGGCCACGCGTGTGGGCGTGTTGAACCACAATTCCTTTCGGTAACTCTTCATGGATGAACCTCCCTTCCAAAGAGGGTTTTTAATCTTTCCCCGCGACTTTCATGGATCGGACCAAAATCGTCGGGGAAGCCACGTTTCCACGGAATTCCAAGTCGTTGCCGACGCGATCAATCGTGGCATAAAGGTCTCTCAAATCCAAGGAGATGGTGACCCCATGGACGGGGTCGGCCAGTTCCCCCTTGGAGATCAACCGTCCATAGGCCCCGGTGGAGAAGTTCCCGGTCACAATGTCCAGCCCAAAGCCGAGGGTGCCCATCACATAGAACCCGCGATCTACCGATGCGATAATCTCCTCGGGTCGGTCCTGGCCGGGAGCCAAATAGAGGTTGGTGAAACCGATGCCCGGTCGGGAACGGTACGAACGGAACCCGTTTCCCGTGGGCTTGCGATTTCCGGCCTTTGCACTTCTCAAGTGATCTACGGGTTGCTTCGGAACCCCCTGGTCCACCAGAACCTTCCGCTGGGTCGGGGTTCCTTCATCGTCCACGGAGTTCAAGCCCGGGGCGTCGGTCCGGAACGGGTCCTCAATTACCGTGAGCAAGGGGGAGAACATCTGTTCCCCGATATGGCCTGCCAAGAACGAGCGATTTCTATTGAGATTTTCGCCATTGAGGGCCTGGAACAGCGCAACGACCAACCGGGTGGCTGCGTCTGGATCAAACACGACCGGCATCTCCGCAGTCTGGATCGGTTTCCCACCCAAGACCGCTCGTGCACGCTGGTAGGCCCGTTGCGCGACGACGTCCGGTGCAGGAAGTTGGTCCCAAAACCTCCGGTTCCACCGTGCAGACCCTTCCATTTTCTCACCCTTGTCGTCTAACCGGACCTCTGCCCCGATCGCGAACGACGTGCTCCATCGCTCCATGAACTTCCCTTTAGAGGTCAAGAGGACGGTATGGGTGCGCGCTTTTACGGCTGAGCCACGACGTAGGCCAATCACCGAGGAGTTGGGGAAGGCTTTGACGACCTGTTCGGCAACCTTCATCAGGGTTTGGGGGTCCAACTGCTTGTAAGAGAGGTCTACCATCTTCAACGGCTGGACGCCGGTCAAAGGGCCTTCGGGCATCACATACCCCGGGTCTTCTTGGGCGAACCGAAAGAGGGCAACCGCCCGCTCCAGGAGTTGTTCGAGGCCCTGATCGGAAAGGTCATTGGAATCAACGAAGGTGGTCTTGGCTCCTTTGCGGATAAGGAGACCCGCGCCTTGTGGACGGCGAAAGTTGACCCGTTCGACATCGTCGTCTTTCCAGGTCACGCTGACGCTTTCTGCCCATGTCAAATAGACTTCGGCTTCAAATCCCTGTTTTTCTGCCCATCTCAGGAGTTTCTCGGCTTGCCCTTTTAGGGTCATGCTCGACCTCCTACGGTGATTTTGCCGATCCGCAGCGTGGGCTGTCCAGAGGTCACAGGAACCCACTGCCCTTTGCCACAAGTCCCCGGGCCGATATCCCAATCGTTGCCGACCAGATCAATGGTCCGGAGGACTTCCGGACCGTTCCCAATCAATGTCGCCCCCCGAACCGGCCGGGTCAACTCCCCGTTTTCAATCAAGTAGGCCTCTCGAACCGTAAAGGTAAAGGTCCCACTGGTGGGGTCTACTTGCCCGCCCGAGAAGGACTTGCAATACAGGCCGTACTTCGTCGATCGGATGATCTCTTCGGGAGGTGTATCCCCAGAGAGGATGTAGGTATTACTCATCCGCACCAACGGAGGATACCGGTAAGACTCCCTTCGGCCGTTCCCAGTCCGGGACAAGCCTAACTTTTTGGCCGATCGAATGTCCGTCATGTAGGCGACCAGGACACCACGGTCAATCAGCACGGTTTTCTGGGAAGGGGTCCCTTCGTCATCCACATTGTAGGACCCTCTGGCGTGGGGAAGGGTGGCATCATCCAAGAGGGTCACCAGTTCGGATCCCACTTTCTCACCGAGTTTCCCGGTATAAAAAGACGATCCTTCCGCAACGGTATCCCCTTCCAGGCCATGTCCAATGGCTTCGTGGAAAAGGACACCGCCGAAGCCTTTCTCCAGAACCACAGGCATTTCCCCTGCCGGAGCGTCCACGGCATCCAGCATCGCGACAGCCTCCCGAGCCGCTTCCCGGGCGACCTCTTCCGGAGAAATCTGGTCAAAGAGTTCAAAGCCGCCTTTAATGGAGACCCGTTTTCGGCCTAAATGTCGCCGATCCCCCCGCTGCGCCAGGACCTGGACGGTGAAGTAGATGACGGGCTGTTCATCACCGGTGAGGATCCCTTCGGAGGTCAGGATTTGAAACCGCCGAAGATCTTCGGTATAGGAGACCATCACATTCACGACGTCCTCACTGTAAGCATAGCCGGCCTCTTCTGCTCGACGGACGACCTCGATCCTCCGGTCTTCAGGGAGGGTTTCAAGGGGGATCTGGGCGCGGGTCAAGCCCCGATCGAAAGATCGAGACTCAGGGGTCACGGAGACCCGTGAGGGGCGAGGCTGGATGACGACCGTGCGTGCTGCCTGTGCGGCCTGTAATCCTGCGTTCAGACCCAATTGATCTGCGTAGGCATAGCCGGTGCTCTCCCCGCGGACCACTCGGACGCCCAGCCCCTGTTCCACACCCAGGTGGAGTTCCTCGATCTGCCGTTGATCTAAGGAAATCTGCCGGCGTATGCGGTGTTCCACGAAGACATCGGCAAACTCACCGCCCTGCCATAAGGCCTGTTCCAAGATTTTTTGGAGATCTTCAGGATCCATGAGTCCCTCCTTCGGGTTCGCCCCCTCCGAGGACCATAGGGAGAGGGGACGCATTGTGAGGATTCCCAGTCCAATCAGGCTTTGAAGGAACGTCCGTCGATCCATGCTGAAAGTTATACAGGCCCTCCAAGAACAGGGCAAATCGGGTTCCCTGTGGCGTGATGGATTTTGGTGATTTGAAAGGCTCTCTGTATAATTGGCGTATGACCCGTGGCTTTTTCCTATGGCTTTCCGAACGTCAATCCTTAAAACGCCTCACCCGTGAAGTGCATCCCTTCTGGAGATTGGCCTCCCGTTTTGTTGCAGGACACACCTTGAACGAAGCGATGGAGGTCGTCCGGTCCCTCAACCAAGAGGGGATCAAGGTCACCCTGGACCACCTGGGCGAAAACACAACCAACCCAGAGGAGGCCATCCGGGCCGGGGAGGCGTATCTCGACATCCTTCGCCGGATCCATCAAGAGAGACTCGATGCCAGCATCTCCCTGAAACTCACGCAAATGGGGCTCGACCTCTCCGATCGGATTGTCCGAGACATCATGGACCGAATCGTTTCGTTGGCCTATGAACTGGAGAATTTCGTGCGGATTGATATGGAGAGTTCTACCTACACCCAGAAGACCCTGGACCTCTTTTACTGGCTTCACGGGAAATATAACGGACACGTGGGGATCGTGATCCAAGCGTATCTCTACCGAAGCGAGCAGGACATCCGGGACCTGATTGAGATCGGGGCGAACGTCCGGCTGTGCAAAGGAGCGTATAAAGAACCTCCCGAGATCGCCTTTCCGAAGAAGCGGGATGTGGACGAGAATTACAAACGGCTTCTGGCTCTTCTACTCAGTGAAGAAGCCATCGAAAAGGGGACGTTTACCGCGATTGCAACCCACGACGAGGTACTGATCCAGTATACCAAAGATCTCGCTGCAGAGCGGAAAATCTCAACGGACCACTTTGAATTCCAGATGCTCTATGGTATCCGGAACGACCTCCAGCGAGCCCTGGTCCGAGAAGGCTACCGCGTCCGAGTCTATGTGCCTTTTGGGACCGAATGGTACCCCTACTTCATGCGGCGTTTAGCGGAACGGCCGGCGAATGTCTTCTTTGTTTTGAAGAACCTCTTTCGTTAACGGTTCACATCAGGTGGAGCCAATCGGACAGGAGGAAGCCCACCCTTCCGATGAGGAGAGAAACCCGAGCCATCACCGTATAGCCAAAGGTCGCGCCGAAGGCGATCATGATGAAGTAAATGCCGACGCGAGCCACCCATCCCATCACCCCCTGTCGTTCCCTGGAGAAGTAGAAATAGAGCAATGACGTGGTCACCCCGAGGATGAGGAGGAAATTGTTGACGGAACGGAATGGATGGAGGATGGTCGCCTGGATCTGAGGGAAGAGGAGGCCTTGGGTTGTCCCCGTGAGCGCCAGTCCTGCGCCTAACCCAACGGCAAAGGCCATGGGATACCGAGAATACCACGCATATCTTGGCACGATCCGGAAGAGCATGAGGATGCCCAAAACCAAGGGGATCAAGAGGAGGTCTTTTCCCCAAAGCCCTTGTTTCTGGATGCCCACGAGGAGGTTGGGGGCCACGGTAAAACTCCAGATATAGAGGAGCCAGAAGGCAGCGGAAACACCGACATAAAGGTGTTCTGCGGCCTTATAAAAGGGGTTATCCCCGTACAGAAAGCTGAAAATTGCCAGGGTTAAGAGGGCGGCAAGCCAGATCCCGATTACCGTCGCCATCGTTCCCAGAACCTCCAGTTGCCATATAGGATCATGAGGATGATTAAGATGTGGACCATGGCTTGGGCGGGCATGCCGCGACTGCCCAGGCCCGGACGCTGGATCAGGGTTTCGTACTCCGCAGCTCCTTTCAGCCCTGCCAACATCCCCACCAGTTGTTTGGACTGGATGTATGGATAGGTCTCCGGTCCCATGACTGCAGTGACTCCGGCGATGAGTTTGACCCCATACCGAGCCTGTGCAAACTGGATCCACGAGCCATAGGTTCCGCCCGAAGCCAGGTCAATGACCAGTGCTACATCGTTGTAATTATGGACATTCTGGAACATCGGCAAAGAATCCAACGGGTGGCCCAGGGCATCTTCAGGGAAGACATCGCGGATCTCCTGGCCGATGGAAACAATAACGGCCTCCAATCCTGGCTTGTATCCCAAGTTGGCGTAATCCTGGCCATAGACTTTGTTGTGGCGACGAGCGACTTTTTCCAGGACCTGGACACCGTTCGGAAGATCCAGGGCGCTCTGCAGGGAAAGAATGGCCACTTTTGCGTTCTTTCGGAACAGGTGCTCCAGGATGGCCTCGTACATGGGGTTCATCTCCGGCATCGTGCTGGGGCCGAAGTCCACGCCAACCA
>CAYQZW010000011.1:24534-27174 GCA_964422065.1 uncultured bacterium
TCGTACATGGGGTTCATCTCCGGCATCGTGCTGGGGCCGAAGTCCACGCCAACCAAGACAAGATCACCGGGTTGCAACGCCTCAATCGTCCGATAGGCCATCTCAACGGGAGGCGAGGGTTGGACCCGGGCGGTCCACCGCAACAGGAGCGGAACGGCAACCGCCAGGAAGACCAATGTATAGATGATCCGTCGTGTCCTCATCTCAAATACGGTCGTTCTAAGCCAAACAAAATCCGGAAGGCCATCCCTATGGCCCCCAACGCCACCCCGATCTGGATGCCCCGTTGTGCTGCGAGGTTCGGGATCGACATGATCCACTCTGTGACGCCGGCAAACGCTTTCTCACTCACCGGGATCCGGCCGAGCATGACCAAGACTGCGGCCAGTAAGAGCAGCAACGCTTCCATGTTCCGAATCCGGAATGCACGGAACGCTGCAGAAGCCAAGAAGAAGGCCAGGAGTGAAAACATCGTAGATTGCAAAGGAGCAAGGATGTACCCATAGACCCACATCAACGAGGAATACGGTCCAAAGGGGTCGCCCTGACGGAAGGACCACACGCCAATGGCCAGCGTGCCGAAGAACCCCAGAAGGAGGATCAGGGAGTACGCAACATTTCGGCCTCGTTGGAGGTTTTTCAGATGGGTTCCGACGAGGTTGAGGAGGCCCACCACCAAGGCAAAGGCGGAAACGATGGTATACCACAGGAGTAAGGTTTGCTGAAGATTTTGGAGCGGACGAACGAAGAACGCGGAAAGAATCAAAAAGCCCGTAACGACAGAGAATGCAAAGGGTAACGTCCGTTTCATCGTGTGTTCAGTAACGGGGTGATGTCAATCCCAAACATCTTCAGCACAATGGCCACAATCAGGAAGAGGACGATTGCCATCTTGGCCCAGTCTTCAGCGCGGATGCTCCCGAGCAGGTTGGGCTCTTTGGAAAGGACTGCGGAGGCGGCGAGCATTTCTTCACCGATCAGGACATAGTCACAGGCAACTACGAAGAAGGGCAACTGGGTAGTCGCTGTCGTGCCTGCGATTTGGATGGCCCCCACGCTTTGGGCCGTCTCGGCCAGGATCAGACTCTCGGCGTAGAAGTATCCCTGGAGGAAGACCGCTCCGGGTTTCTCCCGGAGCATTACGCCGTCCACACCCGCGGCATACCCAAACTGGTCCGATGTCAGATAAAAAATGGAGGTCTCGGAATAGAGGTCTGGCCGGCCGGCACTTTGATAGGCCTCTTTCACGATCTCCTGTGCCGTTGCCATCACGATGGGGTCGGCGTTGGGCATCACGAACCCCACCTGATATTCGGCGGCCTTCTGGGCAACCCTCCGGAGGATTCCCATGGCAGCCAACACCGCGATGTTATTTAATCCCAGGATGCCCGTGGTATACAGGACCGGTCGGCCCATCTCTGCTGCGCGGCCAACGGCATCGTCCAACGCCTCTAAGCCTGGGATCTTCCGGAGACGGATTTCCCGACGACGTGCCTCACGAATCCAGTAGAGGAACAAACCTGCCAGAGCGACCAACACAACCAGGATCCCCACCTTCGTTGTGTCAATCATAGCGCCCAATGTATAGCACCTCCTCAGAAAAGTCAAACTCAACCCATCGGTCCATCCTCATATCTCCTCCTGGGGCCCGATAGGAGGGACCGTTTCTCTTGGGTGGGCCAAGCGGTGCTTGCCCTGTTCAACGACCACTTCCGGCGGGCGGGGGCGAAGGTTATAGTTGGAGGCCATGACATACCCATAGGCTCCAGTATCCAGGATCACCAACAGGTCCCCAGGGTGCACCGGCTCCAGAGGGACGTCGTGCGCGAACACATCGGTATTCTCGCAGATGGGGCCCACAATGCTATACCGATATGTCACCGTGTTGCCGCGTTCTACAGCCCGTACAATTCGGTGGATCTGCTTGTAGAGTGCTGGACGGACAAAGTCGTTCATGCCCGCATCCACAATCACATAGGTCCGGCCTTTCATCTCTTTCACGTAAAGGACTTTGGTGATCAAGATGCCTGCACGGGCCACAAGAACCCGACCAGGCTCCACGATCACAGGGACCGGTAGAGACTCCAGTGTAGAAACGAGTGTCTTCCAAAAGGTTTCGTTTTCTTCCCCATGGGCATAATCCACAAAAAACCCTCCCCCAATATCCAGGTATTCTGGGGAATCCAGGGCATCAAGTAACGGTCTGACTTTCTGAATGGCCTGGAGATAAGGGGTGGCATCTTGAATTTGTGAGCCCAGATGAAAGTGAAGGCCTACGAACTGCAAGGTATCACGGTATCGGTTGTACAGCGGAATTACGTCCTTGAGAGGGATGCCAAACTTGGAGGAGCCCTCCCCGGTCGCGATTTCGTGGACATCGTGGGGTCGGATGTCCGGATTGACGCGAATGCCCACCCGGGTTCCGGGGTGATGGGTGGCCAGATACTCCAGTTCTCCAGGGTTTTCTACATGGATCGCATAGACCCCCACAGAGACCGCCAGGTCAAGTTCTTGAGGAGTTTTCCCCACGCCCGCAAAGACAATACGGTCTGGCGGGATTCCTGCTCGCAGTGCCTGGCGAAGTTCCCCCTGGGATACCACGTCTGCACCGGAGCCTTCATCCGCAAGGGTCCGAAGAAT
>CAYQZW010000012.1:0-26101 GCA_964422065.1 uncultured bacterium
TGGGGACGGGTAGACTTCAAAAAGACCTTGGATCTCGCAAAAAACCAAGAAAAACCCTAACTTGGAGGTGAATCATGGAGAAAAATCAAGTGGAACGATGGATTCAAAAGGCACGCGCCTCCTGGTGGGAGGACGGCCTCGTGGAAATCTTTGCAGGACTGGGATTGCTCTTGATTGCCAGTACCGGGATCCTGAGGGAACATACCTCCGGGACCGCACAAATTCTCTGGAACCTCACGTGGATGGTCGTCTTGCTGGGATTCACCTTTGGGGGACAGTTCTTCCTGCGCTGGCTCAAACGCCGATTCATTTGGCCTCGAACAGGTTATGCACACCCCGAAACGGCAAAGATTCACCTCCGATCAGTTCTTGCACTCCTTCTGATTGTCGGGGTCTTCGTTGCCCTGTTCCTGTCGCCGAACCTCCTTCTCACAAAGATCTTATCGGGCGCGTTTGTCTTCCTGATCCTGTTTTGGACCTACACCTATTCCAAGGTCTTGCGGTTTTTGGGTTACGCGATCCTGGCTCTCCTCGGTGGCGGGCTCCTCACCCCTGTTCAAGTATCTCTCAACGATTTCGTCATGGCTCTCCTGGGGCTCGTTGCCCTGCCCATGTTGATCGCTGGCATTCTTCAGTTTCAGCGGTATCGTCGGCTCGCGAAACAATGGGAGGCACAGTCCCATGAGTAACGACTTCTATCGGGAGATCACGAAGGTGGACCGCCTCATCCATGAGCCCTCGCGCCTCGCAATCATGGCGCTGCTTTACGGGGTCAAAGAGGCGGATTTTCTCTTTATCCAGCGGCACACCGGATTGACCAAAGGGAACCTCTCCGTACACCTTTCCAAGTTGGAAGAGGCCGGCTATGTCCAGATCGAAAAGCGGTTCATGGGCAAAAAACCTCAAACGCTCTGCCGTTTAACCCCGAAGGGAAGAAACGCCTTCGAGCGATACCTGAAGTGGTCGCGAAATTTCAGCAAAACCTACTCGCTGGATAACTGACACTCTTCGGCTTCGAACCTGACGGTTTTGTGGGAGCCATCGCAGAAGGGCTTGTTTTTGGAGTGCCCACAGCGACAGAGGGCAATCGTCGTTTGGTCAACCTCTTTCTCTTCACCACCCATCCTCAAGACCCACTTCCCCTTCGCTTCAACGAGATACGGTCCATTTTTGAGGGCTTTGACTTTAATCATGGCTCAACCTCCTTGCTTGTGTGGGTGACCTCCAAATTTTGCAGGGTATTTTCAACGACCCTGCGGAGATGATTCAAAAAGAGGAACCTCCGAAACCGGGAAAGGACTTCCCGGAATCGGCGATAGTTCTCTTGGGCTCCTTCCCGGTTTCGCTTTGTAAACACTTTACGAAACAGATGTTCTTCATGCTCCAGGACAGCATCCATATGGATCCGGTAAGGGACCAGATCCTCAAGGGCCAATCCCATCTCCAAGAGGTCCCGGATGGCCTGGAGCGTGATGATCGCCTCGGGGTCATACCGTCCGGTCTTGGGGCAGGGACGGACCAGGCCCAGAGCGAGGACCTGCTGGAAAACAGACGGGGACAACCCGGATGCCTGGAGTGCTTCAGACTCAGATCGGGGCGTCGGAGGCATTGCTTGCATCAAAGGATTTTGAAGCCATTCGTAAAGGAGGAAGGCCATCGCAGGGTCTTCCTCTAAGACTTCCAGAACTTGTGCCACGGTATCCAGGGGAAGGTGAGCCCGATGTCTCAGGAGGAGGATCAACCGGAGCCGTTCGACCGTCCGTGGGCAATAAAGACGATGTCCACCACGAGTCCGAACCGGTTGTATCAACCCCTGCCGTTCATAGAAATGGAGTTTGCTGACCGTGAGGTCAGGTGCGACCTCCTTCAGCCGGTCGACCACCTGGCCAACGGTCAGTAACTGCTTTTCCTGCCTACGCATTTCTTAACCTCAACTGAGGTTTAGATTTTAGTGCCCCTGGGATATTTGTCAACACGGGCATACCCAGAGCCAAAGTTTTACTATGACTTCTATCGAATTAGGATACTCTGCTTAACTTGCATAGAAGTTTCGATTTCCTTAAAATTGCAGTATGGGGGTAATTTTGTTATTGTTGTGGACCAGTTTTTCAGATGCAGGAGCGATCTTCCTGACGATTCAAAAAAGCGCCCAAATGGTTGGAATGGGCTACACAGGTGTCGCCCGATGGGAAGACCCCGCTGCCAGTTACCTCAACCCCGCCGCGGGAGTTTTTCATAAGGGTTTATCCGCCACGACCTTGAATACCATCACCTTTGGTGCCGGAGAACTCTTCATCCGTTCTATTTTGGAATCACAGGGTATTCCAAGGCAGCCCAGCTGGCTGGATGCCCTTGCCGATGATATGGAAAACCATTACTGGGAAATCGGGTGGACGCGGGAACTCCATCACTGGTTTTATCGGAGACTCGCGATCCGAATCTCCGGAACCCGGCTGAACCGGGGGACAGTTACTGCTTTTGATGAACACGGGAACTATTTGGGATCCTGGGCCCCTTATGACCAGGCAACGTCGCTCAATGTCGGTATCCTCTTTCCTTATGGAATAAGCCTCGGCTACACGCTGAAATACGTTTACAGTTTGCTGGCCCCCAATGACATTATCAGGCTCATCTATGGAGAGGATGTTAGCGGTGAGGCGCGGACACTCACAAATGACTATGGCTTGCTGTTTGACCCGGGGATGGGTTTCGCCATAGGGATCGCACTCTGTAATCACGGAGGTTCGATGAAATATGCTTCGAATGCTCAACCAGACCCGATGCCCACCTACCTCAGATATGGGTTCACACTGAAACTCCGTGACCTGCTTGAAAAGATCATCGGGGAACCCTACTCGTCTCTCATCACGTTGACCTATTCCAGGGACTGGATGAAAGACCGCGTAGGGATCCGACACGAGATCTGGTCCGGTAAAGGCTTCGAGGTCGGCTTTTTAAACGTCTTCTTTTATCGGAAGGGAACCTTTGCAGATCCTTCTGGCATGAGAGTGGGTCAAACAGAGGGGTGGGGCATACGATTTGGAGCAATCAACCTGGATGTCGCTGATGACGGAGACATTTACTTCTTTGGCCAGTCTCACAACTGGTGGGTTTCCCTCAGCCTTCAGACACCCCAGAAAGAAGGGTTCATAGATCAATGGATCGGCAGAAAGGCCATGGGTTGGGTCCAGGCTCTCCTGTTCCCCGGAGCAGGTCATATCTACGAGGGCAATGAGAGGGGGCTCTTTTACTCTGCCCTGTCCTCTTTTCTCTATTCGATATATGCCAGGGAGGGATCGGGGATCTCCCTCTTTGGTGCTTCGGTCGTTTATGCCTTGTCATTGGTTGATTATTATCTCATGAGGTGAATTATGGTGAGCATCTTGCTCTGTATGGCGAGCATTTTTCCTTATCAGGGTTTTGTTGTAGGGGGAGGACAGTGGTTGAATAAGTCTTTTGAACTTAACTATCGCCCTCTTTCTCCTGAATTCAGCATCTTTATCGGTGGATGGCCCATCGTCGGGTGGAAAGTCAAGAATGACTTTTTGTTTTTATTTGAAGGTGGGTACAACATGGGAAAAAAGGTGGTTGTTCCGACCATGATCCCCGAATATCCCAGAAAGAACATTTCATTTCAGGATTTGTTCCTTGGAATCGATGCTCTGCAGGAGATACGAATGCGGCCGGACTTTGAAGTGATGGTAGGCGGAGGGATTTCATGGCATACTTTATGGTCCTATACATGGGGGCCTTTTGGGGACACACCTACCAAAATGACCGATGCCCGTCCTGGCTTCAGTGTCCATTTTGGTGTGGCAAAGTACATGACCAAGACTCGTGGGCTCCTTGGGTGGATTCGATTTACAAAAGTCTTAGACTGGGAGAACTTTGATCCTTCCCGTGTCCAGTTCTATATAGGCGTTTTCCGGGATTTGAGAGGTAACTTCCTGGCCACCCGTTCCTGAGAAACACCTCTTACACTTCCCTTGACATCCTATACCCCCACCCCTATAATACCCCCTGGGGTATGAAGGAGGTTTGGAATGAACAGGCCTGTGTTGACCACATATCTGGATGAAGAAACCAAGAAGGCGCTGCTGAATCGGGTGGCGCGCCTGGAAGGACAGATCCGGGCCATCCGGAAACAGATTGAATCCGGCGTCTGCGCGGACGACCTCATCCTCTTAATCCTCTCCGTGAAGGGTGCCGCAGCCCAACTTGCCGCCAAAATTGCAGAAGAGCACCTGGCGACTTGTGTCCGCACGTGTATGCGTCAAGAGGTTGATGATCCCGATGCCCTCCTCCAGCGCCTCACCCAACTTGTCGCCATCTTGGCAAAAAATACGTAAGGAGGATGAAATGAAACGCTTCCGAATTGAGATTCAAGGCATGTCTTGCCGTCATTGCGAAACCACCGTCACCAAAGCCTTAGAAAAGGTCGGAGCAAAGGTCCTCGCCGTTTCCTATATCCGCGGATATGCAGAGGTCGAAACGGATCAACCCCCGGAGGTTTTGAAAGAGGTCATCCGGCGCGTGGGGTATTCGCCCGTTTCCGTCAAACCAGAACCCACAGCCCCGACCACAAAAAAATCCACACATCTTCTCGTGATCGGGTCCGGCTCTGCGGGATTTGCCGCCGCGATCCGGGCCAGAGAACTTGGTGCGGACGTCACGATGATCACCGGCCCCCTCTTCGGGGGCACTTGTGTGAACATCGGCTGCGTGCCCAGCAAGTTTTTGATTCACCGTGCAGAAATCCTCCATGTCTTTACCCATCCCCCATCAGGGGTCGCTCCTTGCAATCTACTGCTTGATCTCTCTGAACTTCAACGTGAGAAAAACGCCCTAATCCAGAGGCTACGGAAGGAGAAATACGAGGATGTGGCAAAGGCATGGGGCATCACGATCAAACAAGGAACCGCACGGTTTCTCTCTCCGTCTGAGATAGGAATTGAGGGCGAAGTCATCCCCTTTGAGAAAGCTGTGATTGCCACCGGTGCAAGCCCCTGGGTTCCTCCCATCGAGGGACTGAAAGAAGTGGGCTATTGGACAAGTACGGAGGCCTTAGAGGCCAGAGAGGTTCCCCGTCGTCTTGCGGTGATCGGAGCCAATGCCGTTGGGCTTGAACTCGCCCAAACGTTCGCAAGACTGGGCAGTGAAGTCGTCTTGCTGGAGGCACAACCCCGGATCGCACCCTACGAAGAAGAGATTGTCAGTGAAGTCCTCCGCAAGAACTTGGAAAACGAGGGCATCCGAATTCTGGAAAGTGTCCAAATTCAGGGGGTAGAGAAGACCTCTTCCGGAAAGAGCATTCTCTTTTCGGGAGGCATAAAACCGGTTGAAGTAGACGAAATCCTTGTGGCAACTGGAAGGAGGGCGAACACGGAAGGGTTAGACCTTGAGGTCGCAGGGGTAGAGACCGACGAACGTGGATTTATCCGTGTGAACGCCCATCTGCAGACGACGAACCCACGCATTTATGCGGCGGGCGACGTGACCCCACACCCCCAATTCGTTTATCTCGCATCTCGGATGGGCCAAATTGCCGCAGAAAACGCCCTGGGAGGCAACAAGACCTTCGATCCCACCCTTGCCCCACGGGTGATCTTTACGGACCCACAAGTGGCATCCGTAGGGCTCACGGAGGCCCAGGCTCAGGAACAGGGCTTGGAAATCCAAACTACGGTGATGGACCTCCAGCCGGTAGCCCGGGCACGGGTTGAGGATCGGGAAGGCGTGGTGAAGATCATCGCCGAGGCCACAGGGAGGCTCCTCGGTGTCCACATCGTGGCCCCCCACGCAGGGGAGGTCATCTATGCGGCCCATCTTGCCCTCATGGCAGGGCTCTCGGTCCAGGACTTCGTGGAAAGTTATGCGCCCTATCTCACCTATGCGGAGAGCCTGAGGTTGGCTGCCCAGACCTTTACCGTGGACGTCCACAAGTTGAGTTGCTGTGCATAGTTGAGCCGAGCACCTTTGGTCCAACCCTTAGAGAACATCTCGATGGTGTACCCCGGCCCGCAGTTTACAATATAGCCACACACAAGGAGTGGCATCATGGGATTTCTCGTTGTGGGGTGGATTTTGTTCGTCACCCTCGCCCCCACTCAGCGATGGGAGAAGATCCCGGTCTCTCCGGACCAATATGTGCGGCTCACACAGTTTTTCAAACAAGAGCCGGAGACTCTCTACGTCTTCCGTGGGCCCAAGAACCAATTCTGGATTGAGGGGTGGTACCCCGATCACAAAGAGGTCATCCCCCTCTCCTCGGAACAATGGGCTCGTCTGACCCAAGGCGAAACCCTAAGTCTCCAATCCTACCCGCCCTCTTCCCGCATCGGATATCTCATCGGCCAGACGCTTTTAGGTCTCTCTATTTATTCTTGGAGTTTCCCATGGTTTCTCAATCTATCCAATCCGACCCTTCGCACGGCACTGGGGCTCTTCATGCCCTTCTCATGGTTCGGCATCCACTGGATGGAGAGCGGGGCCCGGCGGGTCACCGAAAGTGAGGCCTGGGCGGGTTTCACGGGCGGCCTTCTGGGAGCGTTCCATGGGTCAATGCTCTTTCAAAGTCCACGGGCGATTTTCCCGGTCAGTGTCGCCGAGAACCTCCTGGATCGCACCATCGCCCACCGGTTCTTGTTCTCTCCGGGAGTGATCCAGCGCAAAGTCAATTACAACCTCTATGGCTTTTATCATGCCTATCTCCTGTCAGACCTTTTGGGGCTTGATCTTTCCGGTGCCTCGAGGGCCCGGTTCGCAGCCACCCTTTCCCTCGTCGAGGGATACCTCGCTCTGGGCTTTTCCCGCTCCACACCCTCCCTCACACCTGGTGACGCATTGTTTGAATTACGGTTTTCTGTGATTGGCGGAGAATTCGGCCCGGCAATCCTCACCCCGATCTTTGAAGACCGAATCGATCCCCAAGTCGTCAAAACCACGTCCTTGATTGGGCAGATCGGAGCCCAAATCCTGGCCCAACGTCTCTCTTTGCGCTATGACCTCCCCGTAGGGGGTGCGGTGCTCAGCGCTTTGGTGCCCTACTTGGTCCATGGAGTCACTGCTGGGCTCGGGGTCCTTTTCGCGTCCGATACGTACTGGCGGTATTACCCCATGGTGTTCCTGGCGACCGATCTCACGTTGACTTGGCAACTCTACCGAACGTTCCGTCACCCACAGGGGTCTCTGCCTCAGACGCACTCCCGTTTGGCCCCCTTCATCACCCTCTCGTCGTTGGATCGAGGCCAAAAGGTCTACGGGTTGTTGTGGATGTGGTGATACCGTTCCCCCTCGTTCTCCGTGCACCGGCCAAGATCAACCTGGGGCTCTGGATCACCGGCCCCAGGGAAGATGGATACCACCACCTTCTCACTTTATTTCAAAAGGTTACCTTGTCCGATGTGCTCACCATCCAACCCACAGAGGGTCCGGGAATCCGGGTCCATTGTCATCCCATAGGGCCTCAAGGCCAAAACAACTTGGTCCATCACGCCCTGCAACTCCTTGCCGAAAAAACTCGCCGGGCGTTCAGGATAGAGGTCAAAATCCGCAAGCAGATCCCCATTGGTGCTGGGTTAGGGGGTGGATCTTCAGACGCCGGAACTGCACTTCGGGCAGTCGGCGACGTGTTTCAGATTCCCCAGTCTACGCTTCTGGAGGTCGCTCGACACGTGGGTGCCGATGTCCCCTTCTTTGTGGTTCCCTGGACCACGGCGATCGGCAAGGGGTTAGGAGATCAACTGGAAGCGGTCTCCGGCATACCCCGCTATCAGGTCCTCATCGCTGTTCCGCCGCTCCAGATCTCGACAGCCTGGGCCTATCGTACACTCCGAAAGCATGGTGTCTACACGCATGAACAAGAGGCTGATCAACGTCTTCGAGATACCTTGGTCTCCCTTCGGCGGCAAGACGAACGGGGCCTGCGGCAGTCGATGACCAACGACTTCGAGCGGGTCATCTTCCGAGAATATCCCGAACTCCAACGGCTGAAAGATCGGCTTCTCGAGATCGGGGCAATGGCTGCGGTTCTATCGGGAAGTGGTGCTGCGGTCTTTGGACTCTTCCCGGAGGGGGCCCACCTTCAGAGGCTGGGGCTGGAGGGTGTCCGCGAGATCCTCACCTGCTTCGACACGGGGCAAGACCAGGACGACACCCGTCCGTGAGAAGTCGTAGGCCGGTCGGCAAGAAAGTTTCAAGAAAAACGGGTTGGTCTCTAAGGTGTCCACGGTTACGACGACTCCGACAAAGAGGCCCGGAGGGATGAGGTCTCCGATCCCACTGGTCCACAGCGTGTCTCCTGGCCGGACATCTGCCCATGCGGGCATATAGTGTACGGTCGGGGGCCAACCGCCATGGAGGACTCCCAGGACACCACTGCGTTTGACCACGACCCCGGCTCGAAAATCGGGATGATACACGGTCGAGACCCAACTCTGCCTCGGGGAGACCCGGGTAACCTTCCCGACCAGACCTTGAGCATCAATTACAGCAGAGCCGTATCGAACCCCGGCCAGAGCCCCTTGATTCAGAAGAATCTGAGTGGGAACGCCCATGGGATCAAAGGCGAGGATGCGGGCGACGACCCCGGTGCGATCTGTCTGGGGAAGTTGCCACAGGGAGTCCAGATGGGCCCAGGCTCGTTGTTGGATCTCGGGGTTGAGCGCGACCCAGGCCCGAAGCCATTTGCGATACTGCTGCCGCAGGGTGAGCATCTCTGCCCACCAGGCCTCCGTAGTCAGGATGGGGGCATAGACCGTTCGCATCAGGAGGCGGCTCGTGAGATCCCGAACAGGAGCAAAGAGGAAAAGAAGGGAAAGACTCAGGGAAACCCAAAAGGTCCGGCCCCGTGTGGTCATCGACTCAAGGAGGGGACCTTGGACTTAATCAGGACGTTCCGATAGTGGTCAATCTCTTCCAAAATCTTGCCCGCGCCTAACGCCACACATTCCAACGGGTTGTCAACCACACGGACCGGCAAGTTGGTCTCCTCCTTGATCAGGCTATCCAAGCCCCGGAGGAGCGCTCCGCCTCCGGTCATGTAGATTCCTCGATCAATCACATCCGCGACCAGTTCGGCAGGGGTATTCTCCAGGGCCCGTTTAATGGCATCAATGATCTGGAGTACCACGGGTTGCAAGGCCTCCCGGATTTCGTTGGACGTCACTTCAATGGTCTTGGGAGTCCCTGTGACCAAGTCGCGGCCCCGGACCTCCATGTGTCGGGTCTCTTCTAAAGGAAAGACGTTTCCGATTTGGATTTTGATTTGTTCGGCGGTCTGTTGGCCAATTTCGATCCGGTACTTCTCTCGGATGAACTGGACGATGGCCTCATCCATCTCATCGCCTGCGACCCGGATGGAGGAATTCGTGACGATGCCGGAAAGGGCAATCACGGCGATTTCTGTCGTTCCCCCTCCGATATCCACAATCATGTTGCCCGTGGGTTCTTCGATCGGCAGTCCAATGCCGACCGCCGCCGCGATAGGCTCGGCGACCAGCATGACCTCCCGTGCCCCGGCGCTTGCGGCGGAGTCCCGGACCGCACGTCGTTCGACCTCCGTCACGCCCGAAGGCACGGCAATCAACGCCCGGGGGTTCGCCCACAGATTGTGTTTGATGATCCGGGCCAGGAAGGTATAGAGCATTTCCTGAACGAGTTCGAAGTCCGTGATCACCCCGTCCTTCATGGGGCGCTTGGCAAGGATCCCCTGGTGAGTTTTGCCGAGCATCCGCTTGGCTTCTTCGCCGACGGCCAGGACCTTGCCCGTGGTTTGGTCTACGGCCACTACGGAAGGCTCATTCAGGACAATCCCCTCCCCTTTGATGTAAACCAGAGTGTGCGCGGTTCCGAGATCTACCGCAACTTCGTTACCCCAAAATCGAAGGAACTTCTTCAGGAACTGAATCATTCTTGTTCGGCTTCCTCTTTTAGGCGATACAGAAAGTTTAAAGCATCGCGCGGAGTCAATCCATCAAGGTCTATCTCTTTCAACATCTTGCGGAGCCTGTCTTCGCGGGGCCGGGGTGGAGGATCGAACAGGGAGAGTTGGGTCAGGCGAGTCCGGATGATGCCCTCCCGTTCCAGGTCCTCCTGGACCTCGCGGGCGCGCACCACGACTTCCTCGGGAATGCCTGCCAATTGTGCCACGTGGATCCCATAACTCCGGTCGGTCTCGCCGGGCACCACCTTCCGCAGGAAGACCACCTTGCCCTCCCACTCCTTGACCTGGAGGGTGTAGTTCTGGACGCCGGGGAACCGCTTGCCGAGTTGACTGAGTTGGTGATAATGGGTGGCGAACAGGGTCTTTGCTCCGATCCGTTTCAGGATGTATTCCACGACGGCCCAGGCGATGGCAAAGCCGTCATACGTAGAGGTCCCCCGACCCACCTCGTCCAGGATGATCAGGCTCCGTTCGGTCGCATTCCTCAGGATCTGCGCGGTCTCAATCATCTCTGCGAGGAAGGTTGAAACGCCCCGTGCGAGGTCGTCTGAGGCGCCGATCCGCGTAAAGATCCGGTCTACAATGCCGATCTCCGCCCGCTTCGCCGGAACAAAGGAACCGATCTGAGCCAACAGCACAATCAACGCCACCTGCCGGAGATACGTGGATTTTCCAGACATGTTCGGGCCGGTGAGAATGTAGATCCGATGCGTGGTGAGATTCATCTTCGTGTCATTCGGAACAAAGGGTTCCGAACTCATCGCTTCAACGATCGGGTGACGTCCTTCTAAGATCTCCAGGACGCCGTCTTCCCGAATCTCCGGCCGGACATACTTGCGTTTTCGGGCCACCGTCGCCAGGGCCTGATAAAAATCCAACTCTGCAATGCGGTTGGCGATCGTTTTGAGTTCTTGTGCTCGCGCCAGGATCCGCTCGCGAAGCGCGTTCCAGAGTTCCAGTTCCAATTTCCGGGCCCGTTCCTCGGCAGAAAGGATCCGCGCCTCCAGTTCCTTGAGTTCTGGAGTGATGAATCGCTCTGCATTGACCAGGGTCTGTTTTCGGATGTAGTGCTCCGGAACGCGGTGTAAATGGGCCTTCGTCACCTCAATGTAGTATCCAAAAACGTTGTTGAATCCGATGCGGAGATTGGGGATGCCCGTGCGTTCACGCTCCTGTTGTTCCAACCGGAGGAGGTGGGTCTTGCTGTTGTGTGCCAGGTCACGGAGTTCCCGGAGTTCCGGACTGGCATCGGAACGGATAAAAGCCTCATCCCGGGTCGAGACCGGAGGGTCGTCGACCAGGGTCTGTTCGATGTCCTCCGCCAGGTCGGTCAGTGTAGGGGCGTCGCTGACAAGTGGGGCAAGGATCTCCTGGCTCCCCAGGACGTTGCGAAGGTCTTCAAATTTCCGAATGGCGTCGGCGAGTTTCCGGACCTCCCGGGGTCCGCTCTTCCTCGCAGAGACGCGGGCAACCGTCCGCTCCAGATCGGGGATCTCATCCAGGACCTGACGCACGGTCTCGAGAAGGGATGGATCCTCAACAAAGGCCTGAACCCGGCTCAGTCTCGTACGGATCGTTGAGACATCCAGGAGCGGGGCGACCAGGGCCTCCCGGAGGAACCGCCCTCCCATCGCTGTCAGAGTTTCATCAATGACCTCTACGAGTGAAGTCCCTTCTGGATGAATGGGCTCCAGGACTTCGAGATTCTTCAGGGTCGCCCGGTCCAGGTACATCCGGTCTTCCAAGGGCAACCGACGGAGGCCCTTGAGGTGTTCCAGCATTCCGGGTTTCCGTTCCCGGACGTATTCCAAGAGTGCGTGTGCCGCCCCCAAAGCCAGAGGCAGATGTTGGACTTCAAAGGCCTCAAGGGATTGAACCTGGAAGAACTCGCGGAGATTCCGCTGTGCGGTCTCCGGGTCAAAATGCCATGGGGGAAGGGTGTAAACGGCGGGAGGTTGTTCCATTTCGAATTCCAGATCTTCCGGCAAAATGACTTCTGCGACCCGTCGTTTTTCTAACTCCACACGGGCCCGGACCGGATCTGCCTCAAAGAGGGCAAAGTCTCCGGTCGTCAGGTCCAGGAGAGCCACCCCGTACCGGTCAGGCGCCGGGGCAAGGCTTGCGATGTAATTAAATTCTTTTTCTTGGAGCAGTGAGGGCTCCAGGATCGTCCCCGGTGTAATGACCTCCACCACTTCCCGTTTCATTGGGCCTTTGCCGGGTCGGGGCTCGCCGATCTGTTCGCAAATCGCGACACGGTAGCCCGCCTTAAGCAGTTTGGCGATATACCCTTCGGCAGCCTTCACCGGCACCCCCGCCATCGGAACCCGATGGTTCTTCCCCATGGGCTTGGAGGTCAACACGATCCCCAGGACCTTGGAGGCGACTTCCGCATCCTCAAAGAACAACTCGTAAAAATCCCCCATCCGAAACAACAGGAGTTCATCTTGGTGCTGGGCCTTGATCTCGCGGTATTGCTTGAGGAGGGGCGTGATGTCCATGGCTAAATTATACCGCGGGCGCGGACGCCATCGGCCGGAGGCCTTTCTGTAGGGGCACCCCCTTCCTGGAGTCTGAGAGGTTCACATTAGGTGTGTTTCTGGATCCAGGAGACGACGATCTGAAGGACCCGGTCATCCAAGGGTTTGTCGATCCCTTGGACCATGAGTTGCGGGGGTCCTTTCTGCCGGCGCAGCAAGTGATTCATCCCTTCAAGCACATGGAGTTCCACGTCCGGGTTCCCCGCTTCTTCCAGGGCCTTTTTCAACTTTTGAGCGTGTTCAGGAGGGACCTGGGGGTCCCGATCCCCCTGGAGAATGAGCACCGGGCAATGCACCTTTTTGAGCGTGGCCAAGGGATCGTGAGTGAGGTGTTCGCGCCACCAGCGAAGGGAGAACTGCCGGGGATACCGGGACACGAGAGAGTCCGGATAGTCGGACCAATCTCCTTGCGACATCCGGACAAAAGCGAAGAACGAATCGGCTTTTGCCAGGTTCTGGCTCAGCACGGAATCTGGCAGTCCACGTGACTGAGCAGAGACCTGGATCTGATACCGGATCACCTGATCCATAGGGGTTGCGGGGGCTTCCAGGAGGATGATCCCAGCCACCGATTCCTGAACGGCCACCATTGGGGCAATGATGCCACCCTCGCTGTGTCCTAAGAGGAAGACAGGGCCAGCCTCGGGCAACCGTAGAACGAACTGCACCGCGGCCCGTGCGTCCTGAACCAGGTCTTGGAGGCTGGCACGGTGCCAATCGCCGCTGCTTTGGCCGGTTCCGCGTTTGTCATACCTCAGGCTGGCGATCCCTTTTTGCGCCAACCCCCAGGCAAGATCTCGGAAGATATTGCTGGTGAAGCCCGGGGCATTCTCGTTGCGATCTACGCCTCCACTGCCGTGAATCATCACAACGACGGGAAAGGGCGGGGTCCCATTCCGTGGAAACGAAAAGGACCCGGCAAGCCGGGTCCCATCTGCACTGGAGAAGGACACTTCTCGTTCCTGCACGTCTGGAGGAGGATGTCTCTGGATCTGGCCTTCGGCCGGGATTTCCTCCAAACCCTGGGGATATAAGTCAGACCGGTAAAAGGTGGCCTGCTGCCCAGGGATTTGCCCCCCTACGATTTTCCCGTCCACCTCATAAAGCCGGATCTCGATGTCTCCCAAGTAGATCCGGTAGACCTTCGCCTGAAGGCTCTGATCTCCGGATTTCAACGTGATCGGTTTTCCCGGCTGTAATTTCAGCGGCAAGGTCATCATGACCTGGGGAACGATCGCCGTCCTCGTGACCTCCTGGGTCAGGTCTTTCAGCAGGGTGCCCAGAAGCGCATAATGGCTTATGACGTTGTTATCCAAGATGTAGGGGTTCGTAAGTTCGAACTCGCGAGACTGATGGGAGCCTCGGACCGTCACCAGTACCTCGTAATGTGTGGAGTCCGTGGGCTCGACGGTTACAATCTGGGTTCCGCCGGGGGTCTCTGCCTGGAGTTTATAGGACAGGGGGCGAAGGGAGGCGTCAACCTCTTCCTGGATCTCCATCGTGATGGAGGCCGAAGGTAAGGTTAGTACCATCTCGCTTTCCAGTTTGCCTTTGCCCCCTTCCCAGGTGAGGGTAAACTTTTCTTCCCCGACCTTGTTGCCGGCCTGTTTCAGGACAAATGTCCCTTTGTCTTGTGGGGGTGCGGCCAGCAGGGCCGCACTCAAGAACGGGAACAACAGCCATCTCATCGTGCACCTCCAAAATGCCCTTTTGGGATAGTTCAAGCCTATGGCTCCGAGGGCTCGGATTCAAGGGGTCGAGGGCCTTTCAAGCCCAGGCGTTGCATTCGATACCGGAGCGCGCGTTCCGAAAGGCCGAGCAGTTCTGCGGCCTTGGTCTGGACCCCTCCGGCCTTCTTCAAGGCATCCAGGATTAACTGTCGTTCAAAGGCCTGGAGACGCTCGTCCAAGGTCCCTGTGGACGCTGGATCCAGGCCCGGCCGGGTCCCTGGGAAAAGGTCCTGGACAGTGACATACTCGGTGCGACTCAAAACTACAGCACGTTCAATGAGGTTTTGAAGTTCCCGGACATTGCCGGGAAAATCGTATCGGAGCAGGGCCTCAAGGGCCTCCTGGCTAAATTCCCGTACGGGCTTGCCATGTTTTTTGGCATAACGCTCCAGAAAGTACCGGGCCAAGGGCAAGATGTCTTCCCGGCGTTCCCGCAGGGGCGGGAGGTGGATGTGGATGACATTCAGCCGATAGTAAAGATCCTGCCGGAATTTGCCTTCCTGAACCAGGGCTTCGAGATCCCGATTTGTGGCGGCGATGACCCGGACATCAACGGGGATCGGCCGATTGGAGCCCAGGCGCTCGATCACGTGTTCCTGGAGGAACCGGAGGAGTTTTACCTGGGTGGAAGCGGGCAATTCTCCGACCTCGTCCAAGAAGAGGGTTCCGCGGTGTGCAGCCTCGAATTTACCGACCCGTGGGCGATCCGCACCAGTAAACGCCCCTTTCTCGTGACCAAACAGTTCCGACTCGATCAAGGTCTCGGGCAAAGCCGCGATGTTGACGGCCACCCAGGGCTGACTTGCACGGGGAGAAAGTTGATGAATCACGCGAGCAATCAGTTCTTTGCCGGTCCCGGTTTCCCCGGTAATCAACACGGTCGCATCCGTGGGCGCCACACGTGCAACGAAAGACATCACCTCCTGCATGGCTGAAGAAACATAGATCACCGGAGTTTCAGGTACCGTGGACGCCAGGGTCTCTCTCAGGATCTGGTTCTCCCGGAGGAGAGCCGAATGCTCCAATGCCCTCCGCATCAAACTCTCTAATTCCCTGAGATCCACCGGCTTGGTCAAATAATGGAACGCCCCCTGCTTCATCGCCTCGACGGCCAAAGGAATCTCGCCAAAAGCGGTGATCATCAGGACCGGAACCCAGGGGTGGTGCTCTCGAATCCATTGGAGCACCTCAAAGCCGGAGATCCCGGGAAGACGCTGATCCAAGAGGACAAGATCTGGAGTCTCCTGCTCCATTGTCTCCAAGGCTTCTTCGCCGGAGGACGCCACCAGCACATGAAATCCCCGACTCTCCAGGGATTCCTTGAGAAGGGCCTGTTGGACCGGATCGTCTTCTACAATCAGGACTTTTGGGGTGTTCATGGTTCCTCACCTCCGGGAATTTGAGGGATCCAGAGCCGGAACCGGGTGCCTTCCCCCGGTCTGCTCTCCACGTCCACAGTCCCTCCATGGGCCTCTACGATTTTCCGGACCCAAACGAGCCCGAGCCCACTCCCGGTACGTCGCGTTGTAAATCCAGGCCAGAAGATCTTTTTCAGGTGCTCCTCCGGAATGCCTTCGCCGGTATCCACAACCTCCAGAACCCATCCCTTTCGTTGTTTCTCCGCACGCACCTTCACCCCGCCCTCCTGGGTTGCCTCCAGCGCGTTCTGAATCAGGTTATTCAGGGCTTGTTTCAAGAGTTCCGGATCTGCCCAAAGGGTCCCCTCATCGGCCTGGATGTGGAACTCAAGCCCCTTCTGCTGAAACGGCTCAGTCCACCAGGCCTTCAATGCCTGGAGGAGATCTCGAACACGCACAGGTTTGCGCTGGACGGCGACCGGGTTTCTCGCCTCCAGGAACCCCTCGACGCGTCGGGCCAAGGTGCGAATCTCCTGGAGCAGGGTCTCCAAATACTGCTGTCGCTTCTTGGGGTCTTCTTCTGTAGACAACCGTTGGATTGCCAATGCCAACACATTCAAGGGATTTTTGATCTCGTGAGCAATCTCCTGGGCCATCTCGTGGAGGGCTTTATACCGCTCCTGTTCTGCCTCCAGCATCTGGATGCGCTGGGTTTGTTTCAATGTCTCCTGCCGGAGTCGCTCAATCACGCCAATCGCTACAATCAGGACCACTCCGAGGATCAAAAGAAAACTCAAGGTCTGGGAGAAGGTCCGTCGGGTCCATCGCTCCGTGAGGAAGTAGGGATACCCCAACACCAGGGTCTCGTGGGCATCCAAGGGGACCCGAATCTCCAGGACCGTGCCCAACGGGGTCGAAATCCTTCGGTACCCCTCTGGGGTGGTCGGTGCGGGGACATCCAGAGGGAGAAACCCCTCAAAGGCGGATGCCCAAGCCTGGACCTGGCCCGCGGTGTCCAGCACCGCCACATAGACCGCGGCCTCACTCCGGACTAAAACCTCCAGGAACGCGGTCCAAGTCGACTGCGGCATCCCCAGGAGGCTCGTAGAGACCAAAAATGCCCGAGTCTGGACCTCTTCCCGGGTGAACCGCTGGACTTCCCGTTCCAAGGTCCGGAGGTTCCATAGGGTTACGCCTACAAAGGCCAGGAGTAGGACTCCGCTTGCCCATGCGAGGAACCTCCGTTGCCAACCCGTCGTCCGCATCATTCAGGAATTATACGCCGATCAGAAAAATGCACGGACACCCACGCCGAACCGCACCTCTTGATAAGTCCAGTTGGGGTCGTTGGATACGTTCTGGAGGAGTCGGATGTCCATTTCTACCGTGCTGGAGCCGACCAGCCCTCGTTCCCAGGCCAACATCAAAGCCATCTGTCGGTCCTGCCGAAGACTCGCAGGCTCCGAGCCTGTCCCCTCCTCGACCACGACCCAGGGATAAGTCTTGATGAGAATATCGGTAGCCAGGCGTACTTGAGAACGCCAGGGAAGGTCCCAGGTTCCCGTGAGTTCTAATCCCAAGGTGTTCCGGCCATAAGGGGAATCAAAGAGTTCGAGATCCCCCAAGGCCCCCGCAGCAAAGCCCGTCCATAGGGTGTCCCCAAAGACCCGGGAATAGGTGAGGGCCAGGGCGATCTGGGTCCAGGGATCGGGATGCCATGTCTCGGTCCATTGAATGCCAAGCCGAAGAATCTGTCGGGCGCTTGAGGCTGTGGGTTCATGGGGGAGGAAATGCCCACCGTGCGGCGGGAATGAGGGGGCTGTTGCCGAAGAGGCGGGATACGCTCGGAACCCAAGAATCGGGGAGACTGTTGAAGACCAGGGTCCTCTCCGTCGGAGGTGGGATCCGGAGATCTCGAACTCCCAAAACTCATAAGCCGAGAGTTCCAGGTACACGCGGTGTCTTGCCTGCAATTGGAGACTTCCAAGGGGAGTACGCCAGGTGGACCATCCTGAAAGGTCCCAGTTCTGGGCGTCCGAAAATGATCCGGTGTAGAAGGTCGGTGCCACGCGGGCTCCCAGGGTCCACGTCCACCCTTGATACTCTACGCCAAACCCAGATGTGAATCCAAGCAACGTACTGTCTCCGGGGAGATAAGACATTCCGGAGCCTATAGCGAAAAGGCTGAGTCGGGGCTGGAGATCCCAGGTGACGTTCCAGTCCAGAGCCATTCCCCATGCGGGCGAGCCCTCGGGTTGAGCAAAGAGGTTGTTGGTCTGTATCCCTTGAACGCGGATCCAGCCATGGGGGACCGAGTTCAGGGTCAAAAGAAGGAGAAGGGTATTCATTGTGGTTCGCTCCTTTTTGAGATTTTAAAAGCGTGGGGAGGCCGAACGGCCTCCCCACGCGAAGTCCATGGTTAGGTTTAGCGTCCCGGATTCCCCATCATGCCACCGCCCCAGCCGTGCATCCCGCCGCGGCCCTGAGGCCCGTATCCACCGCCCATGTGGGGCATCATCCCGCCGTGCATCATGCCCATGTGGGACCACATCGGCATCCCGGCTGCGTTCCGCAACTCAAGTCGGATCTGGAGCCGCTCATTCTCGACTTCACTGGCCATCAGAACCTTCTCATGGTCCCAGGTCGCCTCAAAACCAACCGCAACGATGGGATCTCCCACCTGCACCCGATCTCCAATGAACCATGTGGGGCCCAGCATCACCTTGACCTGCTCCTTCTCCGGGGTTTCCACCGTCGCGGTCATCATCGGATAGAAGCCTCGAGGCGGGGCTGTGACCGTAAGATCCACGACCTTCCCTTTGACCGTCTTCTGCGATTCCGAGGTCATCCGCCACTGGTGCCGTTGTGGCCCCGGCTCCACCCAGCAGGGGAAGCCATTGGCCTTCCGTAACTCAAGCCGTTCCTGATTCTGAAGGTCCACAACCTCACGCGCCATGAGGACGTTCTGGGGTCCCATCATCGTCCGGGAACCGACCACTTGAATTTTTTCTCCGGGTTTGAGGGTGAAGTTTTCGTCCACATACCAGCGCGGACCCAGGATCACGGTATATTGGGAACCATCCTCTGCCTTCAGATCCACCTCCACCATCGCACCCATGCCGTGATGTCCAGGGACCTCCCGGACTTCTACGATTTCTCCCTTGATCTGGACCTCGGTGTTGGGGTCATAGTAGGGCCCCATTTGGGCGGTAAGTAAGCCGAACACCACCAAGAGTCCTGCCAGGGTTCCGATGCTTTTGCTTCTGATGCTTCTCATGGTTCAACCTCCTTTTGGGTTTTGAATCTGATCTCCTGAAGTGCAACCCCTTTGCCAAACTCCCTTAAAGGCACATAAGGCTCTGGAAACCAATGAGATCCGGAACTTTTAACAAAGACCTCTTTCGACGAATTTCGTCGAAGTCCGCGAGGAGGTGGGAACATCCCGTCGACGGTTGCGGTCGAATCCTGAAAGTTTCAGCGAAACATCTTCACCGCGTTGGATACCCCTGATCTCTTCTTAAGTCACCATGGAAGGCGCAGCATTTCCTATCTTGTCCCTCGTTCCTCCACCCCTGAACTCCGTTCCTTCCGTACGGAAACACATTCTCCGTGAAGGTCCTTGCTCTTTAACAAGAATCCAAACTTCTCGGCACCCCGTCGATCACGATTCAAGAAGTTGACCCCAGACTTTGGAGCCCTTAAAATTCCCAAGTTAATTATCCTTTAATAGTTGAATTATTACAAAATAACATAGGAGGTGTTGAATGAAGAACATTGTAAGGGGTACAATCATCGCAATACTGGCATACACAACTCTGAATGCGTCCGACTATGACTCCCTCAACGTCAGCTTTCTGGGGAACTGGCCTTACGGGTACTCATGGGCTGTTTCTGCGGATACCCTGATGAATATTGGGTTTAGTGGAAGCGGTGGGGCGGTCCTCTTAATCGACCTTTCCACGATGGAACAACTCTCGGACATCCGAACCCGTGGGCGTGTCTTGGACATCTTTTCTGATCCTTTGGACTCCATCCTCTATATCGCGGCGGACTCCCGTGGAGTGGAAATTTGGGATGTCTCCGACCCCACGAATCCCACACGTCTCTCAAGTTACCAGACCCCCGGAACCCCCTATGGGGTATTCAAAGATCAGAACAACCCTTATCTCTACGTTGCAGATGGGGACAATCAGCTCTTGATTTTGGATGTTTCGGATCCAACCAACCCTGTACAAATTGGGCATGGATTCTCCGGTTCGACCCCGATTTTTGCCAAGGACGTATATGCAAAAGATGGGTATGTGTACCTTGTGGGGCGGCCTATTCTCGGGGGCGCGCTTCGGGTCTTTAATGTCTCTAATCCAGCAGCCCCTCTCCAGGTTGCCTCAGCATTTGATGTTGCACGGTTTACCGACATCACCATCCAGGACACCCTGGCTTTGATCTCCGCATACCCCTTTGCAACGTACGGGGGTGTATATATCGTCAACATCTCGAATCCTCTTTCCCCACAACTCTTGAGTATCGCCGATACGCTCATGCCATATGAAGGGGAATACACCGGTGCAGCTCTGCTTGGGAATACGCTGTTCGCGGCAAAAAGTAACACGCTCGTCGTTCTGGACCTCTCGGATCCGTTGAATCCTGTGATGCTCAACGATTCTACCGGGATTCCTGCGTACAAAGTGTTCCAGATGGGCAACATCTTCACGGCAGGGCTGGAAAAAGGATTCCGAATGGTCCAAGTCTCCGATCCATCCTCTCCTGTCGTTGTCGGGGCATTCGATGCCCACGATGAGACGGGTCCGAACATCACCCAAACCTCCGGGCTTTGGGTCTTGGACACCACCTATGCTTTCCTCTCTTATCAGGGTCTCACCATCCTCGATATCTCAAACCCCTCTTACCCCGTATGTGTAGCAAATGACACATCCATGTCCGTTGCGGACATTGACCTCTCTCCCCCCTATGCGTACACTGTTGGGGGACAGTCTTTTCAAATCCTCGATATCTCCGACCCCACGAACCCACAAAAAATCGGCGCGTATTCCACAACGGATTCCAATGAGTCTTTCGTCTCTGTAGACGTTCAAGGCACCTATGCGTATGTCGGCACATACAACCACGGCTTGCGCATTCTGGACATCAGTGACCCCACGTCCCCATCTGAAGTGGGCGAGTACACCCCCTCATCTCCTTACCCCATTGACTTTGTAGATGTTAAGGTTCGAGGAAATTACGTTTACATCGCCCATCGTTTCGAGTCGAAAATCCGCGTGGTGGATGTGTCTGATCCCACCTCACCGGTGGAGGTCAGCACGGTCTATCTCGGGGCAACCCCGAATGAACTGTTCTTGACGGACACGTATCTGTATGCCGCGGGAACGAATGGGGGAATCTATATTGTGGACCTCAGCGATCCTGGTAACCCTCAACTCGTCACAAATTTTGATCAGACTGCGGCCTGGGCAATCCACGGCTCGGGTCAGTTCCTTTATGTCTCCAATGCCTACGACGGAATCTCGGTCGTGGATATCTCCAATCCAACGGAACCGCAACTTGTCGGGTACTACGAAACCCCCACCTTTGTGAATGGTGTGTTTTCCAACGGGAAATACATCTATGCGACCTGTGGGTTTGGCGGGTCCGCATTCCAAATTTACGAAAATTTATCCTGGGTCTCCGCTTCAGAGACTTCTCCCCCCTCGGCCTCCTCAAACGTCCGCTTATACCCCACCCTCTCCGGAAATCTGGTACTCATCGTTCCTTCTCCCATGAGACTTTTCGTAAACATCTACGATGTGACGGGAAGGAGTCTCCTCTCCCTCGATCGGTTCTTTACGCCCGGGAAACACACGCTCAAATTCGCGCCGACTACAAAAGGGGTCTACTTTTACACCATTCGGGCCCAAAATAGCACATCATCCACTGTAGTCCAAAAGTTCATTTTGCTGAAGTAACTCCAGGGTCTTCCAGGATCCGGTAGGGCTTTGGAGGCCGGAGTGTAGTGGCGTCCCCTCCTCATAAGGGGGGATCGGCAAAGTGAAATCAAACGGCTGAGCCGCCAACGCGAAGCGTTGTATTTCACGCCCTCGAGACCACCGAAGGCCTTGAGGCCCAGAAAGATTTCCAGAATTCCAGGGCTTGATTTCCGGGGAATACGGGCGTATAGATTGGAGTACGTAAGGCAAGGAGGTGCTCCATGGCCAAAAAGATCCTGATGTTGGTCGGCGATTACGCCGAGGACTATGAGGTGATGGTGCCGTTCCAGGCACTCCAGATGGTCGGGCACACGGTCCATGCGGTGTGTCCCGATAAAAAGGCGGGCGAGTTCATCCGGACGGCAGTCCATGACTTCGAAGGGGATCAGACCTATAGCGAGAAACGGGGACACAACTTTACCCTGAATTACACCTTTGATGAGGTAAAGCCGGAAGAGTACGATGCGCTGGTCATCCCGGGAGGTCGTGCGCCGGAATACATTCGATTGAACCCTCGAGTCCTTGAGATCGTCAAGCATTTTGCGGAGGCCCAAAAGCCGATTGCTGCGATCTGTCATGGCATCCAGGTCCTGACCGCGGCGGGTGTCGTCAAGGGGCGGAAGTTAACGGCCTACCCTGCCGTCGGACCGGAGGTCCAGGCTGCAGGTGGCGAATATGTAGCGGTCCGAGTAGACCAGGCGGTTGTAGACGGCAATCTCGTGACGGCGCCGGCCTGGCCGGCCCACCCGGAGTGGCTCGCAAAATTCCTGGAGGTGCTGGGCACAAAGATCGAGCCGTAGAGAAGGGGACATTTCACGAAGCATTCCGCCCCCTAAACACTTGCTCCGGGCCTGCCCCTGTTGAATAATTTGGGGCTGGGACGAGGATAATTGCATGCGACGCGAATTTTGGGGCATTATCGCGGCCTCTTTTTTTCTATCTTTGGCCCTGGGCATCATCTCCCCAATCCTTCCCCCGTACGCAAGGGAACTGGGGGCCACAGGGCTATGGATTGGTCTGATCTTCTCCGGCATGAACCTTGTCCGGGTCTTCCTGGGCCCGATCATCGGTCGTCTCTATGATCGAACCCTGAAGGGGAGAACCCTCCTCCAAATCGGGAGTTTCATCAGTTTCCTGTCGGCGTTTGCCTTTTTCTATGCACGGTGGTATCCCCATCTCTTTGTCGCGCGGATGATTCAAGGGGTGGCCATGTCCTTCATCTTTCCCGTTGCCGGCTCTGCGATTGCACGGCTTGCCCCTCCAGGTAGGGTTTCGACCTTTCTGGGCGCCTACAGTACGGCCTTCTTCTTCGCTTTCGGGGTGGGGCCATCCATCGGCGGTTGGATCGCCGATACCTGGGGTTCACGATATACCTTTCTGAGCCTCGCCGCAACGGCCATCCTGGCCTTCATCGTGATCTCCGCATGTCTCGATCACCCTAAACAACAGGAAGTAGAGGAACGGCCGAAACCGATCCCGGTCTCTGAAGTCTTCCGCAATCCTGTGGTCTTGGCCCTGATCCTGTATCGTGTGGTCTTTGCAATGGCTCGCAGTACGGTCTTCTCCTTCTTCCCGATTCTTGGAGCCATTCGAGGGCTCTCCAATACGCAGATCGGGGTCGTCATCTCTGTGCAGATGCTCCTCATGTCCTTCCTCCAGTTTCCTGCCGGATGGTTTGCCGACCGGGTAGAACGGAAGTTCCTGATCCTCTATGGAACTTTAGTGGGGACCGCGATAACGTTATTCATCCTCCCTTTCCTGAGCACCTTCCAAGGCTACCTGGGCATTGGCATAGCCTTCGCGCTAACCAGCGCCTTGAGTGCCCCTACCGCCCTGGGGATGGCGGCCTCCGAAGGGGCTCGCAATGACTCTACCGGGACTGTCTTGAGCCTAAACCAATCAGCCTTCGGCATCGGGATGATCCTGGGCCCGATCCTCTCCGGCCTCCTCTATGACCACCTCGGCCTCCATTGGGTCTTCCTGGGGGGGTCAACCTATGTCACTCTGGGCTTCTTCCTTCTGCTTCTGCTTCGCTCAGCGACCAAAGAGACCATCCGTCTGGGAGGAATCCCCCTACCGCCCGGCCTTCGTTGGATCCGTTGGCGATCTTGATCTGCCCCTCCTTAACCAAATCTTAACCGCCCGTTCACCGGAATTTAACACCGGTCGCGTATCTTATGCACATGGATGAACATCACCACACACCACCAAGGAGGTCCAAAAAATGAAGATGTACCGGTCAGTACTGCTGGTCCTGGGAAGCCTCCTCTTCCTCATCCCCGTCAGCAAGGGGTATACAGAGGCTGACTGTGGTCATAAAGGAGAACAAACACAGGGCTTCTGGTCGGGGTATGCCCTGTTCGATGCGTATTGGGTGGCCCAGAACCATGACACCACGATTGAGGGGCGGACCGGGTTTTGGTTCCGTCGGATTTACCAGACCTATGACCGGCCCCTTACGGACAACGTCCGCATCCGATTCCGCATGGAATTCAACAGTCCTGGGGACTTCGAGACTTCATCGGGCTTGAGCATGAAGGTCAAAGACGCGTATGTCGCATGGTCGCCCCTTGCCGGGCACACCCTGGTCCTGGGCCTTTCCCCCACGCCCACCTGGTCAAACATTGAAAAGATCTGGGGCTATCGGGCGGTGGAAAAGGCCGCGCCAGATCTCTTCAAGTTCGGAGCCTCACGAAACCTTGGCGTTTCACTTAAAGGCTCGCTCCGGTTTGGCATCCCGGCTCGGTACTGGGTGATGGTCAGCAACGGAGAGGGCGGCAAAGCCGAAGTCAACCGCGGGAAAATGGTCCTGGCCTCCCTGTCGTTCACCCCATTGCCCGGATGGATCGTGGAGGTCTATGGAGACTATGCCGATCTCCTGGATGCCCGACGACTCACGACGGCCCAGGTCTTCTTTGCATATCAAGGAGATCGTTTCCATTTTGGCGCCCATTGGACCCAGCAATCTCGCGAACCCGACGGCCAGACGCTCCGCATATTCTCCGGCTTCATCACCCAGGCTTTGACCCCAACTCTCGCAGGGTATCTTCGCTACGATCGAATGATGGACCCGAACCCCTCCGCCGAAGACATCGCATATTCCCCGTTTTCTTCAGCGGTCCCGTTCCACCTCATTATTGCGGGAGTGGCGTGGAAAGTCAACGAACGGTTTTCTATCCTTCCCCATGTCGAGTATGCCCTCTATGACACCCCTTCGGAGGGCAACACGATCGGGCCAGATCTTTATGCCCGTGTGACGTTTTACACCAAATGGTAAGGAGGTTTTTGATGAGACGCATCATCCCGGGTCTCCTAATGGTCGTGGTCCTCATCGCTGCCCAGGGTTGTGGGTCGTCTCAAAAGGCCCCAACCCTCCTGGGCGCTGGTTCAACCTTCGTCTATCCCCTGTTCTCCAAGATGTTCTCGGAGTACCAAACGACCCATGGCACACGGGTCAACTACCAAGCCATCGGCTCCGGTGGAGGCATCCGTCAACTGCTCAATCATACCGTGGATTTCGGGGCGACAGATGCCTTTATGTCTGAGGAGGAACTCCAGCAGGCTGGAGGATCGATCCTGCATATCCCCATCTGCTTAGGGGCGGTCGTCCTGAGTTACAACGTGCCGAATGCCCCGCCCCTCAAGTTCACTCCCGATGTCATCGCAGATATCTTCCTCGGAAAGATCACGAAATGGAACGATCCTCGGATTGCGGAAGTGAACCCTGGGATCGCGCTTCCTGACCTGGAGATTACCGTGATCCACCGTTCAGATGGGAGCGGCACCACATACATCTTCAGCGACTATCTCTCCAAGGTGAGCCCGGAGTGGGCCGAGAAGGTCGGACGGGGGAAGTCCCTGAACTGGCCGGTGGGATTGGGTGCGAAGGGGAACCCCGGTGTTGCAGGCCTCATTCAGCAAACGCCAGGCGCCATCGGCTACATCGAGTTGACGTATGCCTTGCAGATGGGCATTCCGTTTGCGGACATCCAGAACGCCAGTGGCAAGTTTGTCCGTCCCAGTGTTCTCTCCGTTAGCAAGGCCGCAGAGATTCCCATTCCGCCAGACACCCGGATCTCTTTGACGAACACCCAGGCCCCGGACGGCTACCCGATCAGTGGCTTCACCTGGATCATCGTCTACCAGGAGCAAAACTACGGGGGTCGGGCCAAGGCCCGTGCCCAAGCCTTGGCCAACCTCCTGTGGTGGATGATTCACGAAGGCCAATCCTATGCCGAGCCCCTGAACTATGCTCCCCTCCCGGAGCCCGCAGTCAAGGCTGCCGAATCCCTCCTGCGCTCGCTCACGTATCAAGGTCAGCCGCTGCTGACGGACTAAACGTCAAGGGCTCTATGGCCTCTTCAGGTTCTTCGCAGTGGCGAGACCGAGTCTTCCGGGGATTCCTATGGGGGGCCGGGCTCACGATGTTGGCCCTCGCAATCGGGGTCTTCGTGAGCCTGGTCCACCAATCCTGGCCGGCGATCCGAGCCTTCGGTACCCGTTTTCTCACCGGAAAGGTCTGGAACCCCGTCTCCGGCCAATTCGGGGC
>CAYQZW010000013.1:0-25219 GCA_964422065.1 uncultured bacterium
CCATATGCTCATCCATTCTCTGTATTAAGGAGTCCTCGGTGGGTATCTGAGTGTCTATTATCAGATTCGTACCCAGGGCTTTAAATATCGAGCCTTGGGAGACCTTTCTGTCTTCTTGGCCTTCGGGCCCCTGTTGACCTTGGGGGCCTATTACGTCCAAACCCGCCAACTCTCCTGGGTCCCCGTGCTGGCCGCGATCCCCATCGGTCTCCTCGTCATCGGCATCCTGCACGGCAACAACTTCCGAGACTTAGTGGAAGACATCCAAGCGGGCTACCGGACCGTGGCCTCCCTCCTGGGGATCCGTGGATCGTCGTTTTATTACCTCGCCCTGGTCACGCTCGCCTACCTTAGCCTGATCGTTCTTGTGGTCTTGAAAGTTCTCCCGTGGCAAACTCTGATTGTCCTCTTTTCTGTCCCTCTCGCTTATCGGAACATCCGCCTGGCGTATCGGCCAGACTACCTACAGTTCGGGTTGCTGGACCTCTTCACCGCTCAACTCCACCTAACGTTCGGGGTCTTGGTTACGGTAGGCCTGTTGATCTCCAGATTCCTAACTTAACTCGACTTGGAAGGAGGCCCTCCCCCCTGTAGGAGTCGGTGAAGTAAGGGAGCAAGGTCTGAGATCTTGACGGGCTTATGGAGGATGGCGGAAACCTCTTGTTTCAACGCCTCGTGTTCCTCACCTACAGGGTACCCACTCATCAGAACGATCGGAAGTTCAGGCTGAATCTTCCTTAAGGCCCGGACGAGATCAGCCCCGGACATTCCCGGCATCACCATATCCGTGACCACCACAGCGATCTGGTTGCGGTGCCGCTCAAAGAGAGACAAGGCAGAGGGCCCGTCCTTGGCAGTATGGACCACATAACCCAAATTCTCTAAAGCGCTCCGGTAGAGTTCTAAGATGGTCGGATCGTCTTCCACCAAAAGGATCCATTCGCCCTGGCCTCGAGGCAATGGACGGGATTCTTCCCGTTCTTCACGCGTCTTCTGTTTCAGGGCTGGGAAGTACAGCCGAAATGTCGTGCCCACCCCTACCTCGGATTCCACATCAATAAACCCTTGATGCTGTTTGACTAAGCCGTACACCTGGGAAAGGCCCAATCCAGTCCCATGCGGCCCCTTCGTCGTAAAAAACGGGTCAAAGATCCGGGGGAGGATCTCACGGGGGATTCCGGTCCCGGTATCCGAGACCTCAATGCAGACCCATTCCCCGGGTTTCATATCCGGGAAAAGCGGACGATCCTCAGGCCCCAACGTCAACTTCTTGAGCCGAAACGTCAACGTTCCTCCTTTCGGCATCATCGCATCGCGGGCATTGACCGCAAGGTTCGTGAGGATTTGCTGGAGTTGTGTCGGGTCCGCATGGATGAGGTAAGTCTCCTTCTCGTCATAATCCCATCGAATATGGATGTTTTCGGGAATTGTGCGTTGGAGGAGCTTGACCATCTCCTTGATGAAGGGTTTGAGATCCAACGGCTGTTTCTCAGGCTTGGTCTGCCGACTGAAATCCAGGATCTGCTTGATGAGTTTGGCGGCCTGGAGTCCCTGCTGGTAGACCACATCAATTTTCTGGCGTACGGACTCCGGAAGGTCCTCACTCTTCTTCAGAAGTTCGGAGAACCCAATGATGACAGTCAGAATGTTGTTGAAGTCGTGGGCGATCCCGGCGGCTAATTGACCAATTGCCGCCAACCGATTCTGGATCTCCGAACGGGTCTGTAATTCCCGCTCTTCCGTGATCTCCCGGATCAACAACACCCATTGCTCCTCCGGAGACTTGGTCACGAGATGAGCAGACAACTCAAAAATTCGGCTCGGCGGCCCTGGGACCACCAACTCGCGTGATCGGGGAGCCTTTTCTTTCTGTAAAAGTTCACTCAGATCAATGCCACAAACTTTGGTCAACCGGTCCTGGCTAAAGTCACATCGAAGCAGTTGAAGGTATTCTCTCGCAAGTTGGTTAGCGATCCGGACCCTTCGCTGGGCGTCCAGCAGGACCATACCGAGAGGCGCGGCGTTGAGAACCCCCTCCAACCATTCTAATTGACGCTGGATTTGCTCAAGCAGGGTAAACCGTTCCAGGGCTGTCCCTACAGCCCGCCCGATGTCTTCTATGAACCGGATCTCTTCTGGATACCACATGCGCGGATGACTTACAGCAAGGGCCATCCCACCCAAACGCCGGTTCCCTACTTTTAACGGTCCAACTAACGATGCCCGGATGCCGTATTGAACCAGCACCTCCCTGAGCAGAGGGATCCCTTCTCGGATCATGGCCAAAACATCAGGCTCGATCTCCGGAGCAGTACGGAGTTCCTCAAGAAGGTTGGGGGAGGTCCAGTCACGAATGGCGATGACATGGGGGAGATCTAAGGGAGTTCCGACTTCTTGAGGTCGGTGGTTTTGAAGAAAAGAAGAAGGCAACCCTTGAAGCACAACGTGCCCTCGAACCCATAGCGCACCAATGTTTACTTGCAGAACCTCCATGGCTTTCTGTAGGATTCCTTGGAGAAGGGATGTAAGGTTCCTCTCTTGGGTGGCTAACAGGACCATCTCACTCAGGGCCTTCTGATGTGCAGCGCGTCGTTGAACTTCCTCAAAGAGAATCCCTTTCCCTAAGGCGACTGCAAGGAGTTCTGCGACAGTGGTCAACAAGGCTACATCCCCTTGATCAAAAGTCTCAGGCTGCTCACTATCCACTGCTAATACGCCTAAGATATGTTCCTCTACCTGGATGGGCACCGCTAATTGGGAACGGATACCTGCGGCGTAAAGTTCTGGATCTTCGGCTTCCACCATTGAGGGTACATGCACATACCCTTCTTCTTGTAGGACACGGCCAACGGGCCCGTGTCCTACGAGGTATCGGTGGGTGCCCACCTGGATGATCCCGGGATATTCGCCTTCGATCGCTCGAAGAATGGTCTCATGACCGGTAGGATCGGTAAGATATAGACGGATGCGAGGATACCCCAAATCATGGTGTAGAATCTGAACCACCCAGCGGACCATGTCCTCCACCCGCAGAAGCCCGGTCAGTCCCCGCGCAATTTTGTCCAAGGCCTCCTGGCGTTTGGCCTGGTCGTACGCACCACTGATGAAGCGAGCAATCCAGGTGAGGGCATTTTGTTCTGCCCGGGTAACGAGGCGCTCTCCAGCGAAGTAGACCGCCAGTACGCCGAAAATATCTCCAGAAAATCTCAACGAGACACAGAGCCCTGTGGCGGGGAACGTAAGTTTCCGACGGATCGGGTGGGCCCGAGGGAGATCTTCTCTCTGGATACCTATCCGGACTCGTGGCCTTACCTGTCCTAAGGCCTCACCCTCCAACGATGCCTCCAAGGGGATGCGCCTTCCACCGGCGTCCAACCCCCGGTCGACGGCAAGGACCAGCTTCTTCTGCTCCCAGTCCGGGATCCAAACCCCAACCGCATCAGCACGAAACGCCTCGTGTGCAATCTCAGCGGCAACCCGAAGGATTTCTTGGGGGACAGACTGGCGCACTACCGACTCGAGGAGTCGCCATAGCAGATCCGGAGCAACAAAACGTCGAATCCGATCTAACTGCTGGAGCAAATGGGTTCGCTCAGCGGCCCAACCCAAAGCCTCCGCAAGAAGAGTGTAGAAAACCCGCTCTTCGGGAGCTAATGGCCGCTCCTCTCTCTGCCGCAACACAAGGATGCCGAGAAGATCGCCTCCACCCGAACGTAAAGGAAGATAGACTTGGAACAACGGGGAAACACTCTCTTGAGGGATCTTCCGAGAAGCCCTTTTGGATCGAGTGATATCCTGAAGATGGAGAGGACCTTCAGCGATCTTCTGTAAGATGGCTTGGAAATCGGGAATCAGGGAGTCTGGTGTGGGCTGGCCATCCGATGGAATCGCCTCCGACGGAAGCCCTACAGTAGCAACCACCTTCCATCCGTGATCGTCCACCCGAAGGCATAAGCACCCTGCGGACACTTCCCAGACCTCAAGAAGTCTTCGAAGAACAGAAGGTCCCCACGATGTGACGTCCAATGCCCCTCGGAGGGGCTCCGTCACATATCGGAAGGTTGAAAAAAGCCCCGATGCATCGTCTGATCCCTTCGGGGTTTCCTGTCGTTGTTCTGTCACACCTACGTTTTTGGCATCGACCCCTCGGGGCTCTGAACCGGGGCTGGATTTTTTCTCTTTTCTGGGTCGATTTTTAGACCGTGGCATTTGCTTTCTCCTGAAGTTCACACCGGTGAGACGGTTTCCCTTACCAGAATAAACCGCTAAGGGTGGATTTTCAAGAAGTTTTGCTACGGAACGTTTGACAGGCTAAAGGTGGTCCACCACCTGTCCGTCCCGGAGATAGACGATCCGTTCGGCCTCCTGGGCGACCTCCGGGTCGTGGGTCACCACGATGATGGTCCGGCCCTCTTGATGAAGTTCCCGGAATAAAGACAAAATCTCCTGACCCGTCCGGGTATCCAGGTTTCCTGTAGGCTCGTCTGCGAGGATTACCGCAGGGTCGTTGGCCAAGGCTCGCGCAATGGCAACACGCTGCGCCTCGCCGCCCGAGAGTTCGGTCGGCCGGTGGTTCGCCCGTTCCAGAAGCCCCACACGCTCTAACAGTGCGAGGGCACGCTTGCGACGCTCGGCAGGATGGAGTCGGGTATACGTCATCGGGAGTTCTACGTTCTCCACCGCCGTCAAACGGGGCAAGAGATTGAAGTTCTGAAAGACGAATCCCACCTTGGATTTCCGGATCTCGGCCCGCTGATTCTCGTCCAGACTCTCAATCTCAATGCCTTCCAGACGATAGGTCCCGCGGGTTGGCCGATCCAGGCACCCCAGGATGTGCATGAGGGTGGACTTCCCGGAGCCGGACGGTCCCATGATCGCCACATACTCCCCCTCTTCAATCCTCAGGTCTACGCCTCGAAGGGCGTGAACCTCCACGGTCCCCATCTGGTAGATCTTCACCAAGCCCCGGGTCTCAATCAGCGGCTGGCCGTTTTTGTTTTCTGCCATGGCTTCTGTTCTGTCCCTTTCTTCCACTCCAGGGTGACCTTCTCCCCGTCCTGCAATTTCGACAAAACCGTGTGAGGCCCCACGGCGATGGTGTCGCCTTCGGAGACACCGTCCAGGACCTCCACCACCCGAATCCCCATCAACCCCAAGGTTACAGGAACCATCTCCACCTGATCCCCGCGGACGCGGAACACGACATCCCGTGGTTTCCCCTGCACCGTGCGTTTGCCCAGGGCTGTGAAGGGAAGGATCAAGGCTGAATCTTTTTCGCCGGTGATGATCTCACAACTGGCGGTCATGCCCGGATACAGGTTCGGATGCCCCAAAACCTCAATGAGGATGGGGTAACTGACCCCCTGGAGCGATCCGCCCCCGACCTGGACACTGGAGGTTGGAATCCCGCTGAGCCGGCGTACAACCCCTTGAAACACCGTATCGGGATAGGCATCCACCTTCACCCGGACCTTTTGGCCGGGATGGATCTTGACCACCTCCGTCTCGTCCACACTGGCCTCCACCTCCAGCCGGCTCAGGTCGGCAATGTCCATGATCACCGAGCCCGGCGTATTGATCGTCCCCACGACCACCATCTCTCCGACTTCCTTGTGAACGCCCAAGACCACCCCGTCAATGGGAGAAGTGATCACGGTCTTGGCATAGGTCGACCGTGCCTCCTCCAGCAGGGAGGAATCCACCCGGATCTGCGCCTGCAGTGTGGCATAAGCGGTCTTGGCTTCTTCCAACGTGGAGGGTGGGATCAGGCTGTCCGCAAAGAGTTCTTGTGCGCGACGATAATCCTTTTGGGCTTTCTCCAAACGCGCCAGGTCCTGCTCCAACCGGGCCTGAGCCTGTCGGACCTGGGCCAGATACGTGGACGGGTCAATCAAACAGAGGGTATCCCCCCGCCGGACCGTATCCCCTTCCTCCACGCGGATCTCCAAAATCCGGCCCATAACATCCGACCCGATCCGAACCTGATTCTTGGCCTTGACCACGCCTTCCGCTTTCACGGTGGACCGAATCTGGCCCCGCTTGACCACATCCACCCAGACCTTCGGACGTTCTCCCTTGGTCCGGAGGTTGAGTGCCACAAAAATCGCCAAAACCCCGATTACACCCAAGGTTGCAAGGATCTTCTTTACCATGGAAACGCCTCCCCGATCGCCAATTTCAATTGATCCAGAGCAATCCACCACTGAACTTTGGCCTGAAGCGCCTGGACTTCGGCCTGTGTGAACTGTTCCTGAGCCTTCAACAGATCCAAGGTTGAGAGGGCTCCGACCGCGTACTGTGCCTTGGCCAGTTGAAAGGCCTCACGCGCGGTCTCCATAGACAACTCTGCGATACCCAAACTCTTGCGCGCGGTCTCAAAAGTAGAAAGCGCCTGCTGGAGCGTAACCCGCTGTTGTAATCTCGCCTTTTTTAAGAGTTCAACTTGGAGCCGACGGTTCTTCTGGCTGAGGACCGCATCCAACGGATACGTGAAAAAGGACAACGAAAGGTTCACATAAACCCCTCGGACCTCACGCGACTGATCCTGGAACCGCCGCCAGGTCGGGAAATCCGGTTCGTAATAACTCCAGTAAACCCCATACCTGACCGTCGGGAGCCACGAAAGGACTGTAGCCCAAAAGGCAATGCGGGAGGCCTGGACCTCTACCTTCTGCTTCTGGATGGCCGGGTGTTGCTCCAGCAAAACCGTTGCACGCTGGATCAGGGATTCAATCCCCGCAGAATCCGGAAGGGTCTTCGGGGGCAACAAGACCGAGAACGACGCCCGTGGCCTCCCCAAAAGAGACGCCAGGGCTTGCTTCCGACTTGAGAGTGTCTGGACGGCCGCTATGGAATCCCGCACCGCCTGCTGCACGGCGAGTTGGGCCTGGAGGAGGTCCAGCCGGACAGCCTGCCCAAGTTCTACCTTTTTCTGGACCAACGCCAGTGCCTCCCGTGCCCGCTTCACAGCCAGGGTCCGGAGCCGGACCTCTTCCTGGGCCAGATACGCCTCAAAATACGCACGCCGGAACGACGCCCACATCGTGTTCCGAAGATCCCGGTATGTCCAGTCTGCCTGGATCGCTTTCAACCGCTGGTCCAAGGCTTGGCTCCATACCTGGGGGCTGAAAAGCACCTGTTCCAGGGAGAACTCTACAGAATATGCCTCCTCGGGTTGCCCAATGGGTGTGGGCCAGAGGGGGTACGGGCGGGTCTGGCTGGAATAGGAGGCGCTCAGGGCAGGGGTCGGCAACAGTTGGGTCAACGCCCGCCACCAAGAAAGATGCGCCATCCCCCGCTGGATTTGCCCGATCCGGAGATCCGGGTTTTCCTGCTGGAACCACCGAACCGCCGCCTCGTACGTGAGCGTGTCCCCTTGAAAGGCAAGCAGGAGCAAAAGCCCCCATGCCATCATGCCTTGCCTCCAGGGATCAACGAGAAGAGGAGGATGTACAACACCCACACCCCAAACACAAACCCATAGGTCTTCTTGCGGTCCACTTGATAGAGCACCGAGAGCCCGATCGCCGAGATCACCAGGGCCCAGATGGTGAACACATCAATGTGGAGGAACACCTTGTAGAGGTACGACATCTTCATGCTTTGGGGCAAAAAGAGGGAAAGGTCAAAATGGATCTCTGGGGTCTTCGTCAACCGCATTAAGAGGCTTTTCAACAGTGTGCCGATACTGGAGATCCAGGATGCGAACGTCGCGACCAGCACGCCATAGGCATACTCGCCGATCCCTCCAAAAAGGGGCATGAAGATGTTATAGACGAGCCCTTGCAACAGGATCTTGACGGGCACCACGATCAATGTGGCGATCAGGGTGGTGGCGATGAACCGGTCATAGGTAAAGCCTTCAAACTCTTTTCCAGCCTTTGCCATGGCCTCCTGTGCACGTTCCATGGCGATCTGGAAGGTCACCGGCCCAGCAATCACAACGGCCACGAGGGCCACGATCACGACCGCCACAAAAGGGACCCAAATCGGCGGCTTCCGTTCAAAGACATCGGCAGGTCGGGTCCAAACCTGGATGAGATCTCTCATCTTGACCTCCTTCTTTTTTCGCTCAGACATCTACTCATATCGTAGGGCTTCAATCGGGTCCATCCGTGCGGCGACCGAGGCGGGATGGATCCCGAAGAAGAGGCCCACAAGGGCGGAAAATCCCACGCCCACGACCACGCTCCACAGGGGCATGGACGAGGGCAACGGGGTGGTGAAATCCACAACTTTGGCGATGGCGAACCCCAGGAATACCCCGGCCACCCCACCCGTCGCGGTCAGCACCATGGACTCCAGGAGAAACTGCAGGAGGATCTCGCGTCGTTTGGCGCCGACTGCCATCCGAAGCCCGATCTCTCGGGTACGCTCTCGGACCGAGACGAGCATGATGTTCATGATCCCGATTCCACCCACGAGCAGGGCGAGCGAGGCGATCGCAATCATCGCCAAAAAGATCCCTCCCGTCAGTTTTCGATACGCCTCCACCAGGATCTCCTGGGTGTTCAGGCCGAAATTGTTCTCCTGATCAAACCGCAGCCCACGCCGAACCCGCATCAACTCCTCAATCTCCTGCATCGCCTCCGCCATTTTGCCTTCCGCAACCTGCACGGCAATAGCCAACGAGGAAAAGACCCGGAAGGGACCCCGCGCAGTAAAGTATTTCTCATACGTAGTCCTTGGAATGACCACCATGTCGTCCAGGTTGTTCCCCAGGAACGAGCCGCGTTTCTTGAGAACCCCGATGACGACGAACCGATATCGGCCCAGCCGGATCTCCTTACCCAGCGGATTTTCGCCCTCAAAGAGTTTCTGGGCCACATAGTCCCCGAGCACCACGACCTGGCGCCGGTAGATCACATCCTCCGGCGCAAGATCCCGGCCCTGGGCCACCTCATACCCCACAACGTCCAGGTATCCGGGCTCCGTGCCGACCACCTCCCCGACCTCAAAAGAGACGTCCCGATAGCCTACCTGCGTGGAGCCCCAGGACCGGAGGAAAGGGACTGCGCGTTGGACTCCAGGAAGCGTCGCGATCGCTCGGGCGTCCTCTACCGTGAGGTCCGGCCGCTTCGCCAGTTCCCGGATCTCCCGCTGGGTCATCCGCCCCATACGGATCTGCCATTGCCATTTCTGGACATAGATGGTGTTGGACCCCATAGCCCCCAAAACCTTGTACGTGTAGCGGTTCATCCCCTCAATGATGGAGACCATGGAAATCACCGTCGCCACCCCGATGATGATCCCGAGTGTCGTGAGGAAGGCCCGAAGTCGGTTGGCTTTCAGACCCAGGAACGCCGTGCGGAAAAGACCAACCCAACGCATGGATGCAAATCATACACGGCAACGTTCAAATCTGTCAATTTTGACTGACCGGTCGGTCAGAAATCGGTTCCCTCCAGCCCCTCAAAAAAGTCGGTATACGTCGCCTGCTCTTCCGGTGGGGGCCAAGCAACCGCGAAGGCCTCCCTTTGGAAGATCTCTCTCCTCAAGGATTCCGGCAGTCGGAGGAACGGGTGCCCTTCGTGGATCTGTGTCCGATGGCATCGCATGGCCTGCCATTTCAGGGGCAAGGTCTCCGTGACGTCCACCCAGAGGTTGACCGCTGCGTCGTCCCAGCCCGCTCCCATCGCCAGGAATTGGTCAATCCCCCGGACATCACCACCGTGTTCTCGGATCTTCTCCCGGAGGCGTAGGAGTTGGGACCGGGTCAGTGCCGTGTAGATCAATCGGGAAACCGTCCAGGGTGGTCCCAGATCCACTCCAAACTCAGGACGGGCAGCGAGTTCCACTGCCCAACGGGTGACACGGCTGATCTTCACATGATCAGGATGCCCATAGCCCCCGCCCGGCTCAAAGGTCAGCACGACCGTAGGCCGCCATCTCCGGATCCAGGAGACCAGCCGTGCGGCGACCTCCTCGTCCGAAACACGGATAAAGGCTTCCGGATGCCAGTTCGCCGGGTCGCCCGCCATGCCAGAATCTCGGTATCCCAGGCAGACCACTTCCTGGATGCCAAGGACACGCGCCGCACAGTGAAGTTCCTCCATCCGGACCTCGGCCAGGGATTTCCCCTTGACCAGATTCGGGTCCTGGACCTCGCCGGCCTCCCCGCGCGTCGCCGTGATCAAGTGGATGGGGATGCCCTGCCGGGCATACTTGGCCAGGGTCCCTCCAGGTCCGAAACTCTCATCGTCTGGATGCGCAAAAACGGCCAGTATCCGAGGTGTCATCCTCATCCCTGCATTCTAAGCCCAAAGAATCTAAAGCACAATGTGGGGATGTCGGTCACCAAGAAGGAAGGGCTGGGGGAGAATAGCATCGGTAGGAGCGGCTTTAGCCGCGATCCATCGCCCCTGAAGGGGCTCCTACCAGGATCTGGGTGAGGATCGCCCCTAAAGGGGCTCCTACAAAGGGCGAAATCGGTAAATCAGAATCCGGCACTGGAGAATCCACACGCCCCCACAAAACCCCGCAACACCTACAGCCCCAACCAATCTCCCCTCCCTGGATTCAGGGAGGGGCTGGGGGAGAGTGGCATCCGTCACGACAGAACACAAAACGCATGACTGGAATCCCCCCGGCCCCCCTTTAAGAAAGGGGGGCAAAATGATGGCGTTAACAAAGGGGGGCAAAATGATGACCTTGGCAAGGGAGGCAGCATTGGGCACTGAAAAAGGGGATCGGGGCTGAAAAAAGAAAAATGGCGGATCTGAAGAATCCGAAATCAGAGGTTCTGGCATCGGAATCCTGGAGAATTGCAAAAAAAGGCAAACCACATTGTAGGAGCGGCTTTAGCCGCGATCCCATCGCCCCTACAGGGGGTCCTACCAGGATCTGGGTGAGGATCGCCCCTAAAGGGGCTCCTACAAAGGGAGACATCGGTAAATCAGAATCCGGCACTGGAGAATCCACACGACAACACCTACAGCCCCAACCAATCTCCCCTCCCTGAGAGAGGAGCGTCCATTGCCCACAAAGAGGTGGTATGAAGTCTATGGGGACCAGGCCGGGAGGTCGCTCGTCAACGGAAATCGTGGTGAGCAAGGCAGTTTGTCATCGTGTAGAAGCCAAGCCCACGCCAGCCACCTCGTCCGGCGTGTCCAAAACGCTGTTGAGACCCTATGCCGCATGAACTATAATTGGGCACTCCCAAATTTCACCAAAAGGAGGCTCAGCATTGAAGAATTTGCGGTGGCGTATTGCGGTGGTCGTGATTATTTTGCTTCTTGCATTCTGGACGCTTTGGCCTACCATCCGCTACTATACCCTCTCCCCGGACGCACGGAGCCAGATGCCCCGCTCCGAACTCGTGAACCTCAAGAAACGGGCCATCAACCTGGGGTTAGACCTCCAAGGCGGCATGTATCTCCTGCTGGAAGTGGATCGTTCTAAACTCAAACCCGAGGAAGTGGAAGGTGCCGTCAGCCGCGCCATTGAAGTCATCCGGAACCGAATTGACCAATGGGGTGTCTTTGAACCGTCCATCCAGCGGATCGGCCAAGACCGGATCCTGGTCCAGTTGCCTGGTGTCTTAGATGTCCAGCGCGCGAAATCGCTGATCGGCCGGACCGCTCAACTGGAGTTCCGGCTCCTCGCGGATGTGGATGTCCTCAACGATGTCCTGGACCGCATTGACAAGAAACTTAAGCAACTCCAGCCCCCTCCTGATACCCTCGCAGCGGAACAGGACTCCTTCTTCGTAGAGCACCCCTTCACCAGTCTCCTGAATGCAGGGCCAGGTCGATCCACCGTCGTGGTGGTGGAAGACAACTGGGCCAAGGTGGACTCCATCCTGTCGCTCAAAGAGATCCAGGACGTGATCCCCAAAGGCTACGAGTTTCTCTGGGGCAAAACCCAGGAAATCCAGGGTAGAAAGTACCGGGCCCTCTATTTGGTTCGGAAGAAGGCCGTCTTGACCGGGGCCCATATCACGGACGCCCGGCACACGTTGGGCTCTCCGAATGATCCCACCACGGCCAATCGGCCCATTGTCCTGCTGACTTTTGATCGGCAGGGGGCCGCACGGTTTGCCCGGATCACCGGAGAGAATGTCGGGAAGCCGTTGGCCATCGTCTTAGACAACGTGGTGCAATCGGCCCCCACGATCCAGGAGCGGATCTCGGGTGGGCGTGCCCGGATCACCGGCCTGGACTCTATGGACGAAGCCAAGGAACTGGCCATCGTGCTCCGCGCCGGTGCGCTGCCCGCACCCGTCAAGGTCCTGGAAGAACGCTCCGTTGGCCCGCTCCTGGGACATGACTCCATCCGACGCGGCATGATCGCGTTGGTCATCGGCTTCGTTATCGTGGTCCTCTTTATGGCCTTTTACTATCGCATTGCTGGTCTGATCGCGGATCTGGCACTTTTCCTGAACCTCATCTTCATCCTTGCTCTGCTTTCTGCCTTTAAGGCGACCCTGACCATGCCCGGGATGGCCGGTCTGATCCTGACCGTCGGGATGGCGGTGGACGCCAACGTCTTGATCTTTGAACGGATTCGGGAAGAACTCCGGGCCAAGAAGTCGCCCCGGGCAGCCGTAGACCAGGGCTACAGCCGCGCCATGATCACCATCCTGGACGCCAATATTACCACCCTGATCGCCGCTCTGGTGCTCCTGCGGTTCGGGACCGGCCCGATCCGCGGATTCGCCGTCGTGCTCTCCCTCGGGATCGTCGTGAGTTTCTTCACCGCCATCTTCGTGACCAAGATCATCTTTGACTATCTCCTGGGCGTGCGCAAAGTCGCCAAGGTCTCCATCTAAGGAACGGAGAGAACCATGCAATTCTTCACATCCACAAACATTGACTTCATCGGCCGAAGGAAATGGGCCTATCTGCTCTCAGGCTCTTTGATCCTGCTGGGCCTCATCACCTATGTCATCAAAGGCGGGTATCGCTACGGCATTGACTTCACCGGTGGACGCCTGGTCCAGATCCACGTGGACAAGGTCGTGGACATTTCCAAGATCCGTTCCGGCATCGCACAGTTAGGTCTGGCCGGAGCAGAGATCCAGACCTTTGGGGACCCCCAGGAGTTCCTCATCAAATACAAAGAAGAGGTGGAGCCCGGCCAGATCCAGGAAGCACTCCAGAAGGCGCTGGGGGTCGGGGTTCGGATTGACCGATCCGAGCAGGTCGGCCCACGGATCGGGAAGGAGTTGAAAGAGAAAGCCGTCATGGCTGTGCTCGTCGGACTCCTCCTCATGCTCATTTACATCACGGTCCGATTCAACTTTGAATTTGCTGTCGGGACCGTCATTGCGCTGTTCCACGATGTCTTCATTACCCTGACGTTCTTTTCCCTGTTCAACAAGGAGATCACCACCGCCATTGTCGCTGCCATCCTGACCCTGGTGGGGTATTCCATTAACGACTCCATTGTGGTCTCCGACCGAATCCGTGAGAACCTGAAGCGGGTGACCCCGAAAACCCCTATTGAGCGGATCATTGAGATCTTCAACCGATCCATCAACGAGACCCTATCCCGGACAGTGATCACTTCTCTGACGACCCTTCTGGTGTTGATCGCACTGCTTGTTTTCGGTGGCCCGGTGATCTTTGACTTCGCCTTTGCGTTAACCGTCGGCATTGTGGTCGGGACCTACTCCTCCATCTTTGTGGTCGCATCGTTGGTGGTAGACTGGGAGAGCGTGAAGCGTCGGAGGAAATCGTGACCTTTGGGGTGGTTCTAAACCCCCACCGGCCCGGGGTGCAGGAGGCCCTGGCCGTCATCCGTTCCAAGGCCCCTCAGCCACTCGTGCTGACCCGGGAGGACCAGACGTTTGCCGAACCCACAGATCGGGTGGTCCCGGATGACGAATTCGCCGATCGAGTGGACCTCGTCTTCTCACTGGGGGGAGACGGGACGTTCTTACGGGCCGCACGGCTGGCCAAGGGGAAACCCCTCGTGGGCATCAATCTCGGCGGCCTGGGGTTCCTCACCGTCTACGGGCCCGACGAACTGCCCACGGTCCTAGACCACCTCTTGACCGGGAACTACCAGACGGAACGGCGCATGACCCTGAAAGTGGAACACCAGGGTCAGGTCTTCAATGCCCTGAACGACCTGGTGATCACGGCCACCGGCGCTGCCCGGCTCATCACGGTGGAAGTGGATTTCCAAGGGGATTTGTTGAACCGTTACAAGGCGGACGGGGTCATCATCTCTACCCCCACCGGCTCTACAGCCTATAACCTGGCGGCAGGCGGGCCCATCGTCTATCCCCTCTTGGACGTGATCCTGGTAACCCCCATCTGTGCCCATGCCCTGACGGTCCGACCGGTGATTTTGCCGGCGGACGAGGACCTCCAGGTTCGAGCGTTCTCCAAGGGTGTCAACATCTTGCTCTCTGCGGACGGGCAAGTCCAGAAGGAGTTGGAGTCTGGCACGACCCTGGTCATTGAACGGGGGCCTGACGCTCAAATTGTCCGAACCCCCGGAGCACCCGGGTTCTATGATGTGCTCCGGAAAAAACTCCGATGGGGGTGAATCTCATCCCACCGACGTATCCGGCGTATAATTGAATGTCGTGATGAACGCGTGGCTCCTCACATTCATCGTCTTTTCTGTCTCGCCGCAGGAGGCATATCTCCAGGCAGAAACGTACTTCCGCCAAGGCAACTATGCCGCTGCGGAGCCGATCTACGAACACCTCCAAAAGACGTTGCCCGGGTACAAACACGAGATGGCGTTCCGGCTTGCCGAGTGTGCCTTGAACCTGGGAGACTATGACCGTGCCAAGAAGATCCTGGAGTCCCTGAAACCGCAGACCACCGGGACCTACCTGGAGCCGGAGGTGCGTCTCCTGCTTGGCTGGACCTATCTTTTCAAGCAGGACTGGGATCGGGCAGAGGCCGAACTCAACTGGGTCAACGAGCAGCCCCAGTACCGCGGAACCGACCGGGTCCGGCTGGCACTCGGGTTCCTCGCATACCGCCAAGGCAAATTGGAAGAGGCCAGCAAGAAACTGGAAGGGTTGGACATGCCCCTGGCCAAGATCCTCATGGCCCGGATCGAGACGGAAAATCGCCAACTGCTGCCTGCGCTTGCTTTATACAAGACCCTGACCGCACAGCCCCAGGGCTCCACCCTGGATTTTCTCACCGTCTATGGGATGATGGAGACCCTGCTCGCGGTCCAGGACTACCAAGGCGTGCTTCACGAGGCCCAACAGTTCTTGAACACCCACGCCATGGACGATCCCCTGAGGGATTACATGGAATTTTACCTGGCGTTGGCAGCGTACGAGTTGGGGGATGACGCCACAGCGTTATCTCACTTCGCAGATCTGGCGAAACGGTCGGACTTTGTCTTTGCTCCTCATGCAGCCTACTTTGCCGGCAACATCAAACTCCGGTTGGGCAAACCCGAGGAAGCCCTGACCTATTACCAGCAGGCCCGGTCCAATGCGACGGATGCGCGCCTGGCAACCCTTACCTTCGTCCGGCTCGTTGAAGTCTTCCAGCGGATGGGGGCCACAGACCAGGCCCTGTTGACTGCAGCGCAACTTCAGGACTTCTTGAAGTTTGAGGCCCTCGCCGGCATCGGTGCCTACCTTATGGGAACCATCGCCTTTTTACGGCATGAAGACTCCACAGCCCTGCTGAACTTCCAGTCCATCCTGGAGCGGATCCCCGACTCCCCATTCCTCATCCCGGGCGCGACCATGGCGTTGCTCGCAATGATCCGGATGGGCGACTGGGATCAGGCAATCACCTTTGGCAACATGCTCCAGCCCTGGCTCCCGGTAACGGCCTCCCCCTGGAGCCAATGGTTCCATCTCCTCCTGGCAGAAGCCAACTACTATCAAGGCAATTTCGCGATTGCCGAAAACCTGTATGCCGACGTCGCACAAAAGGCCGAATCCCAGGTTCTGATCACACGGAGCCAGGTGGGCCTCGCGTGGTGTTATCTCCAGGAAAACCGAGAGAACGAGGCGTACACGCTCTTTGACGCGATGGCCAACCTGGGGCTGACCCTCCAGGACAGTGCGCTGATCCTTCAAGCCTTCTACGGCCGTGGCGTTACCCAGTTCAACCGTGGCAACTACCTGGAGGCCTACCAGGACTTCACGCGTCTGGTCCATACCTTCCCAGACCGTGCGGATGTCTTGCCCGACCTTCTGTACGATCAAGGTCTGGCCGCCTGGGCGCTCAAGGCTTATGGAGACGCTGTGGCCGCTTGGGAAAACCTGGTCAATACCTATCCCGACCACCCTCGGGCAGCACAGGCCGGCCTCCGTGCAGCAGAAATCTACCAAAAGGCTGGAAAATACACAGAATCCAACACACTCCTTCAATGGGTGATGGACCACTTCCCCAACAGCCCCGAGGCCGCCATCGCACAATTTGACTTGGGCCAGAACTTCTACAATACCCGCGACTATGAGCAGGCCATCCTCAACCTGCGAACCTTCCTGCAACTCCATCCAGACCACGAGTATCGGGACCAGGCCCAGCAGTTGATTGAATATGCGTATTACTGGCTCGCACAAGAAGATACCACAAAACTCCGGGAATTCCAGGAGCAGTACCCTACGTCCCCCTTACTCGCCGAGGCGGAGTTTGCGCGTGCGGTAGACCTGTACAACGCCGGTCAATTGGAATCGGCGGCCAACGCCTTTTTGACGTTTGCCTTGAACCATCCATCGCACGAAAAGGCGGCAAAGGCGCTCCTGATCGCTGGCCAGGTGTTCTATAAAGCCAAAAAATACGAAGACGCCTGGGTCGCCTTGAAGAAACTCGTGACGTTTTATCCCGATGCCCCGCTCTGGGACACCGCTTCATACTTCCTGGGCCTCGCCGCATACCAGACTCAACGATACCAAGACGCCGTAGAGATCCTGACTCCTCTACTCTCGGACTCCACATTTAAAACCCAGGCCGTTGCCTTGATGGCCTCGTCTTACGAAGCCCTTGGCGAACTCAAAAAGGCAACAGAGTATTACACCACAGCGGGTGACTGGATGATTGCAGAAGGGGACACGGCTCGGGCCTTGGAGTACTATCAATACGCCTACAATTTGGCCCCAGATCCCCAGATCCGATCGGCTTTAAAAACAAAAATTGAGGGGCTCGGTCCCCCATCCACCCCACAATCCCCCGAACCCAAACCCCAGAAGGAGGAACCCTAAATGTGGATCTTCCGTGAACTCATCAACATGGCACGGACCTCCTATGAGGTCCAACTGCTGTTCCTGACCTCCATCATCGGACTGGCGTTATTCTTTGAACGGGTCTGGTTCTATGCTCGGAACCGTGTCTCGTTAGACCGACTGTCGGACCGTCTGTTGAAGTTGATGGCGAAAGGGGATCTGGATGAGATTCGCCGGATCGCATACGAACGAAAAACCCCATTCCACAACGTCCTCCAGGTCTTTGTGGACAACTTTGACCTCTCGGAAGACCTATTGATGGGACTGGTGGACGCAGAGATCCTGCGGCAGCGAGAACGGATGACCAAGTACCTCACGGGTCTGGCGACCATTGCTGCGATTTCCCCACTCCTCGGTCTCTACGGAACCGTCACGGGCCTGATTGAGGCATTCCATCAGATCGCGGTGACCGGGGCCGGCGGCCCTGAAGTCGTGGGACGGGGCATCTCAGTAGCGCTTTTGACCACGATGTTTGGCCTATTCATTGCCATCCCTACCCTGATCGCCCACAACTACTTCTCACGCAAGGCCGGTGAAATCGCCGCCAAAACGGATGCAACCCTCCGGGAACTCCTGATCGTCTCCTACAAGGCTAAGGTCCGAACCCCGTAAGTGGCATGCGTAGACGCCGGACATACGGTGGTCTCCCCAGCCCCCGCATCAACTTAGGGCCGATGGTGGATGTGTCTCTTGCGCTCCTGATCATGTTCATCTTGGCCATCCCCTTTCTTGTGGAATCGGGCTTGTTCGTTTCCAAAGCCGCCATAAGCAAAAAACCCCCTCCCCAGAAGACCTCAACCCCCGACGTCAAAGTCCAGATCGTGCTCCGGGCGGACGGTCAGATTGACCTCAACGGAGAGCCTGTGACTTGGGAGGCCCTGGATACCCTGGTCCCGCAACTCCTCCTGAGGAGCCCTTCTAAGCGTGCCATCCTCTCTGCCGACAGTGCCGTCCGATACGACGACGTGGTCCACATGATTGACTTTTTGAAGGGCAAAGGGGCGGCGGACGTCCTGATTGTCAAGCGGAAGCGATCATGAGCCAGGCTCCCGGGATCCCTCAACCCCAAGAGCCCCCCAAGCAGAACGCCCGACACCGTAGGAGAATTTCGTTCCGACATCCGCGGATTGAGCGGATGGTCAGCGAAGAAGACATTGACATCGGAGGGCGGCTCTTCCCCATGGCAGGCGTCTCGTTCTTGATCCTTCTGATCCTGATGATGGGGGCACGAGACCTGATGTCAAAGTCCAAAATCCCCGTGGATGTTCCCAAGGTCCAGAGGATTGAGGCTGAGATGGAAGAACACATCGCCATCACCCTCACGCGCGATGGTTCACTCTACGTGAACGATCGTCCGGTGACGTATGAGGAACTCCCGGAGGTGGTGGAACGGCTCCAGCGGGAAGACCCCGACAGCACGTTTTGGTACACCAAACTCGTACTGATCCGGGCGGACCGAAACTTGCCCTTTGGGGATGTCTTACGGATCCTGGATGCGGCCAAGAAGGGGAAGAGCCTGCGAGTTGCCTTTGCGGTGATCAAAGAGAAGCGCGAGTTGGCGCCATGATCCGCTCGATCGCCCCGGAAAAGAAGGTCCTCGTCGTTGGCCTTGGGCTCTCGGTATTGATCCACTGGGGGATCTTGACCTGGCTTTCGGGTCCCATGGGGGAACAGATTTCAGCGCCGGTCTTGCGGGAAGTCCAGTACATTGAGGAGCAAGCGCGGGTGCGGCCCCATTTGCCGCCAAAGGTCCGGAGGATGCTGGCGCAGTCCAAGGCAGCCCAGGCCCCGCCCAAGTCCGGTCCGGAGAAGAAGGAGCCGACGGTGGCAGCCCAAAAGCCCAAACTTCCGGAGCCCGAACTCCCGGTCGCTGTGCCTCAGGCCCCCAAAATCCCGGAGCCGACGCTTCCCCAGGAAGAGATCAACCTGGAACGGATGGAGGCCCTCGCCCAGACCCAGGCTCCACTGGACATCCAGAGCCTGGAACCCACCCTCCCGGGTGAGGTCGTGGACGTTGTGATCCCGATCGGCAAGGCCGCAAAGAGCACAGAAGAAATCTTGAAAGAGAGCCCTTTGCCGGAGATTTCGTTGGAGAAAGGCGTTTTGGGAGGCACTGGAGGGATCGGGCCTGGTGGCGGAGGTCCGGCCGTCCCGCCCTCCCAAGGCCTCATCACCCTTCGGGAGACCTTGGGGCTGGTGGCGCCGATCCAGAAGCCCCCACCGCCGACCGCACCGAAGGTCCCCACACTCGCCGAACCCAAGAACAAGACAGAGGCCCCGAAAGTCGAGGTACGGGGAGACATCGCGTCGCGTGTGCGGAAAAAGGTCATGCCGACGTATCCCGAGCGGGCCCGGCGCCGAGGCTGGGAAGGTGAGGTCCACCTCCGATTGGCCGTTGATCCTGCGGGAAACGTGATCCCCTCGAGTGTCGTGGTCATCCAATCCAGTGGATACCCGGACTTAGATCAGGCGGCAAAACGTGCAGCCTTACAATGGGTTTTCGATCCCCTGCCCGCAAACGTCATGCAAGAGAACCAGTGGGGCGTTATAATATTTCGGTTCGTCCTTGAATTCTAAGATGGGAACACGAATTGCAAGTGTTTTACTCTTTCTCTTCTCCTCGGTGTGGGCTCAGGAGGCGAGTTCCCCGACCCCTGACACAAGTCAACCCTCACAACAGAAAGTTTTGGGGGTCGAGGAGGTTAAAGCCAAGGCGATGTTTCGGATTGAAGACGCCAAGAAACCCCCTCTGGATGCGGTCCCGGATCCCTGGAATCCCATTGACAGTGTGTTAACGAAGCGGGAGCGTACTGTAACGTTTGAAGCCAACCCGTTGATTGAGCAGGCCCTGAACCGAAGCGTGACCTTTAGGAGCCCGGTTCTGAAGGTCCCGATTTTCCACCCCAAGATCCAACAGGGCATCCGGATTGCTCTTCCTTTGCCGACCCAGGAGACCGGACGGATCGATCACTGGCGAGTGGAGATCGTGAATTCCTTAGGCATACCCGTCAAAACGATCGAGGGTAAGGGCCGTGTGCCGGAAGCGATCGAATGGGACGGCTCGGTGGGAAAAGATGGATGGGCCATTCCGGGGGAGCCTTACGCGTACCGTCTGACAGTGTATGCCAAAGACGGGGCCTCTCGCACATTCTTAGGGAAGGCCTTTAAAATTCAAGGGCTCCTTGCAACTGACCCCGAGGGGGTGCGGGTTCGTGTGTCCCTTTCTCAACTCTTCGGGACCGGATCTGCGGCCCTCACCCCGCAAGGGGATACGCTCCTACAGGAGATCTGGAATCTCTTGAAGGATCGGTGGGGTCGCCCGTTTTCGATACGTCTTTATATGAAGGACCCGGGACTGATTGAGGCGCGCCGGAAAGCCATCATGCGGCATCTCCAAGCCCATATGGCGGTCGATCCGGCCTCTGTAAACTTTGAACCTCACCCGTTAACCGGGAACCCAATTTACGAAATGATGGAGGTTGTGATCCAATGACATCCAAGGAAAAACTTTTGATGATGATCGAGGGGATGAATGCGGAGGAAATTGAATTGGTCTTGAGCATCGTCCAAGAGATTTACCAGGCGAAGCAAGACGACGAGCCCGAACCTGTCCTGGATATCGAAGTGACGGGACAGGACCAGGTGATCTGGGCTTCGGCGGTTTGGCAAGTCGAACCCCTAAAACGGGAGGAGTCATCAGAGCACGAATGAAGCCCAAAAGTTCGACTCCAAAGTTCCCTACCCATGTTCAGTTGGCCATCGCCGCTGCTCAGGATAAGAAGGCCGAAGACCTTGTAGTCCTGGACCTTCGTACGCTTTCTAACTTCTTCGAATACTTCCTCATCATGACTGGAAACTCAAAAGAGCACGTCCGCGCGCTGACCGAACATATCCAGGAGAAACTCGAGGAGTCCGGAATCCATGTAGACCATGTGGAGGGCGAGGATGTGGGGCGATGGGTCTTGATGGATTACGGCGACTTGATCATCCACATTTTTGAGCCCCAGGCCAGAGTGTATTACAACCTGGAAGGTTTGTGGGGCGACGCCCCTTCATGGCGCGATGAAGGACCTGACCGTACAACAACGGATCGAACTAACGCTTAAACAGCTCCTCCGGGAGCAGTACGGGGTCGACCACCCGGTGATCGTTGAACCCCCACCCAAGCCGGAGTGGGGAGACTACAGTGTCCCGGTGGGGTTTAAACTGGCCTCCGTCCTTCGCCGACCTCCCCAGGCCATCGTTGAGGAGCTGATCCCTCTGGCCCAAAAGGCGTTGGGGCCCTGGATTGAACGAATCGAAGGCGTCCAAGGATATCTCAATCTCCATGTCCGGACCGACTATCTCCAAGGGTGGATCCACTCTGTGGCTCAATCCTCCGAGAGCCTATTGCCAAAACTTCGGGATGCAGATCGTGTGTTGGTCGAGTACGTCTCGGCCAATCCTACCGGCCCGCTCAACGTGGCGAACGCCCGTGCGGCCAGTGTTGGGGACTCTTTGGTCCGTGTGCTCCGGGCAGTGGGCATCCCCGCGGATTCGGAATACTACGTCAACGATGGGGGTGGGCAAATTCGAGCCTTGGAACAGAGCATCGAGTTTCTCTTAGGGGAGCGGGAGACCTTTCCGGAAGATGGGTATCGTGGATCCTACTTGGAAACCTATGCCCACCAGGTTCGGCATCTACCTCGCGGGAAACGCGGTCGGGCGGTTGCCCAGATGATCCTCAAAGATCAGATGAAGGACCTCTGGGAATTCGGGGTGTCCTTTGATGCCATTGTCCACGAGAGTTTCTTCCACAAGCCGGACCCCGAAGACCCCAAGATCGGCATCCATCACCACTTCACAGAAAAGGTCCTGAAGGCCTTTGAACAACACGGGATGACCTTCGTGGAAGACGGGGCACTCTTCTTACGAACCAATGCTCACGGGGACGAGAAACCCCGGGTCTTAATTCGATCGAATGGGGAACCCACGTATTTCCTGTATGACCTGGCATACCATCTGTACAAATTCGATCGAGGCTATACCCATCTCGTGAATCTTTGGGGACCGGATCATCTCGGGCATGTCCAGCGGATGAAGATCGCGTTGGACATGCTGGGCCAGGCCTTAGGGGACGAACGTGTTCGTGGGGATCGTCTGACGGTCCTCATCGTTCAGCAGGTTCACCTGGTTCGGGAGGGCAAACGGGTTGCCATGTCCAAGCGCAAAGGAGAGTATTACACCCTTCAAGACCTCCTGAAAGAGGTTCGAAAGGATACCGCACGGTTCTTCTTCTTACTCCGTTCCACCTCTTCTCCGTTGGATTTCGACCTGTCCTTGGCACAGCAACTCTCCAAAGAGAATCCGGTCTATTATGTCCAGTACGTCCACGCACGCATTGCGAGTCTTCTGGCTTACGGTGCGGAACACGGGCTTACTCCAGACGATGCCGATCCTTGTATGCTTTCCCTCCCCGAAGAGCGGCAATTGATGCGGGAACTCCTCTTCTTCCCGGATACCCTCTTAGGTGTTGCCCGGAAACTCGAGCCCCACCGCATCCCCCACTATCTTCTAAAGGTTGCAGAGATGTTTCACTCCTACTATCAGAAGGTTCGGATCGTAGGGGATAACCCTCAGGTCTCGAAGGCGCGGCTGCTTTTAGCTCAATCGGTAAAGCAGGTGGTGGCTCAAGGCCTTGAGTTGATCGGGGTTTCCGCCCCTGACCGGATGTAACTTGACAGATGGGACCTTCACCTTCTAATATTTTGGATGGGAGGTGACAATGAAACGAATCGATGAATTGTATGACGTCAAACTCCACGATCCGTACATGGATCGTACCCACTACAAAGATCCCACCATTTGTCCCCAATGTGGTTTAATCTTCCACAATAAACGTTGGGTCCGGAACGAGACCCTCAGAAAAGAACTCGAAGCCGCGGGAACGGAGTTTGCAAAAAAACTCTGTCCGGCTTGTAAAAAGATCGAGGACCGCTATCCCTTAGGGGTCCTGGAACTCCGCGGAGGCTACATCAAACAGCCCGACAAGCGGGAACTTATCCTCAATACCTTGAAACATGAGGCTGAGAACGAGGAAGCCCGGAATCCTCTGGCCCGGATCATGCAGATCCGGGAGGAGGACGGAAACCTGGTGATCTGGACGACCACCGAATCCTTGGCCCGGCGTCTGGGGCGCGTCGTCTACAAGGCCTTTAAAGGGGATTTAAAGATTTCCTTCTCAGAGAACAACAAGTTCATCCGTGTCCTTTGGGAACGAGAATGAAAAGGGAGGACCCTGACCAGTCGGGGAAGCGCCGTTTCGAACTGCTGCCCAACTTCCAGCAGCATTTCCTGACGGGCCTGGTCACTCTGGTCCCGCTCGTCATCACCTTATGGGTGGTTATTTTCATCATTCACCGCATCGGTGGGGGATTGGCACGTGTACTGGATTTGATCCCGGGCATTGGCGTCTTACCTTATGGGGTCCTCACGACAATCTCGTTTGTCCTCTTGGTAGTCCTTACCTATTTCGTCGGGGTGGCCACTCAGCGGACCGTGGGGACCCGTTTGCTTACCTGGGGCGAATACCTTATCCGACGGCTTCCCATTATCCGCTCGATCTACGGGGCCTCGAAACAACTCACACAGACCCTTTTTACGGAGAAGATCGCATTCCAGCGAGCGGTTCTGATCCAGTTCCCGCACCCCGGGATGTATGCCATCGGGTTCATCACCTCAGAGCGGCCCCTGCCGGTACTGAAAAATGGTCAAAAGTATCTCCATGTCTTCGCTCCAACCACGCCTAACCCGACCTCTGGCTGGTATCTCTTGGTGCCTGAATCCGATGTTGTATACCTGGACATTTCTCCGGAAGAGGCCCTGAAGATGGTGGTCTCAGGGGGAATCATGACCCCAACCTGGCCTCACAAGCCTGAAAACGCACAACAACGATGAAAGTACTGCGGAAATTGCGTTTGTTGTTGAAACACCTGCATGGCGAGGTCCTGGACCGAGAGGACCTTCTGCGGGTTTTAGAACAGTCTTTCCAGCAAGGCATTTTGCCCCCGGATGTCCACCGGCTCTGTCAGAAGGTCTTCCGAAGTTGCCAAAAGACCATCGGCGAAATCATGGTCCCGAGGGTGGACATGGTCACCATCCCCGAAACTGCGACCCTTGAAGAAGCCCTGGCCGTGTTTCGCAAGACTGGCTTCTCGAAAATGCCGGTGATTCGAGATCGAGTGGACCACATTACCGGAATCCTCCACATCAAAGAACTTGTAAGAAGCCTTGGCCGTGAGGATGTTCGAACGGTCAAGGACATCGCACTGAATCCCGTCTTCTTCCCGGAAAACAAAAATGTTTTGGAGACCCTCCAGGAGTTCCAACGAAGGAGGTTGTCGATCGGGATTGTCGTAGATGAGTTTGGGTCGGTCCTCGGACTCATCACCCTGGAGGACCTGCTGGAGGAGATCGTCGGTGAAATTTGGGAAGAGTTCGACCGGATGGAGACTCTTTATGAGGTTCAGCCCGATGGGTCGATCCTATTCCAGACCAAGATTGAGTTAGAAGAGGCATCTGAAATTCTGGGCATTCCCTTGAATGGGGAGGATGTGGCGACCTTAGGGGGCTGGATCATGGCGCATCTCAACCGGGTTCCTGCTGAGGGGGAGACTTTTGTGATCCAGGGGCTGGAGTTTACGGTCGTCGAAGCAACACCTCAGCGGCTGAAAAGGGTTTTGGTCCGCCGTCTCCCTGCCCGGGCAACGCAGGAGGGCGGGACGCCAGAAGGTCAATCCTCAGGAGTTTGACCCTCCTGAGGGTTCCGCTTACACTAAATACCTGAATACACCGCCAAAGCACGAAAGGAAAAGGAGGCTGGTACCGTGAAAAAGGTCATGCTGATGGTCATCGGCATCATGATGGTTACCCTCCCGGTCCAAGGTCAGGAGTTGATGACCCGTAAGGACTCTGCCCGGATCTGGTTCTCCGTAGGCAAAGACTATTTCAACAAGGGTCAAATTGAACGTGCCATCAGGAATTTTCACCGGGCGTTAACCTACGACTCCACCCTCATCC
>CAYQZW010000014.1:0-22924 GCA_964422065.1 uncultured bacterium
CTTTTTAACAGAAGGCATCCTGGAGACTTTTCGTCCGGAGGGGTTCCAGGTCTATGTCCATTCCCAACTCCCGCCGACAGACGGCAGTCTTGCGGCCGGCCAGGCCTGGATCGCCGCCCATCAGATCGACAGGACTTCATTGAAGGCTTGATACGGGCCGCTTATACTTTGCGTATCCGGCTTTGAGTGTCTTCAAGCATAGAAAGGAGGTCTATCCCATGGCCATTCGGAAAGTCGGCGTCGTGGGCGCCGGAACGATGGGCAATGGCATTGCTCATGTCTTTGCGTTGGCGGGTTATGACGTCGTCCTTCGGGATCTGAGTCCAGAAATCCTGGATCGTGCTCTCCAAACCATCTCAAAGAACATGGACCGGCAGATCAAGAAGGGCGTCATCCAGGAGTCCGATAAAACCGCAGCCCTCCAGAGAATCCACGCCACCACAGACCTGGAGGACCTGAAAGACGTGGACCTCGTGGTGGAGGCCATCATTGAAAACGAAGATGCGAAGCGCGACCTCTTCAAGACCTTAGATCAACTCACACGCCCCGAGGTCATCCTCGCTTCGAATACCTCCTCCATCTCCATCACATCGCTGGGAGAGGCGACCGCTCGGCCTGATCGGGTCATCGGCATGCACTTTATGAACCCTGTGCCCGTGATGAAACTCGTGGAAGTCGTGCGGGGCACCCTGACCGCCGAAGACACGGTCCAGACCGTGGTCGAAACGGCCAAAGCCCTGGGGAAGGTCCCAGTAGTGGTTAACGACTATCCAGGATTCGTTGCGAACCGGATCCTCATGCCGATGATCAATGAGGCGATCTACGCGTTGATGGAGGGAGTTGCAGACCGGGATGCGATTGATACCGTCATGAAACTCGGGGCGAACCACCCTATGGGTCCACTGGCCCTCGCGGACCTGGTCGGGCTTGATGTGGTCCTTTCCATCCTGGAAGTCATGTACCGCGATCTCGGTGACCCCAAGTACCGACCCTGCCCCTTGCTCCGGAACATGGTGCGTGCAGGGCTTCTGGGTCGGAAGACCGGGCGTGGGTTCTACGACTACACGGCCGGGTAAGGCTCGCCATGCTCCCAGAGGTTCGCCCTACACCCCCTCGCCCCCGAGGTCTCGCAGGTCTCCCCCGCAGCCTTGGTATCCTGATCCTGCTCCTCGTGGTGTTCGGGCTCGGATACCAGATCGGCCGGTCGTTCCGAGGACTCCATGAACCCGAGATCCAGGTGGTCGTGGATCGGGACTACTACCCCACCGTCAAAACACTCCTCGCACAGGCACAGGACCGAATCGATCTCCTCATGTTCGAACTCTTTGACTACGAAAAAGAAGACGCCATGGACACGCTCTACCAACTCCTGATCGATGCCCACAACCGCGGAGTCGAGGTTCGGGTCCTCACCGAAGGCGGAGAGGCTTATCTCGGGGAATCGTTCCTGGAGAAGTCTGACCGTGCGTTGCAAAAACTGCAGGCGGCCGGGATTGAGGTTCGGGTGGATCCCCCAAAGATCACGACCCATGTCAAACTGTGCATCGTGGACGATCAGGTGCTCATCGGCTCCACCAACTGGAACTACTATGCGCTCTTCCGCAATCATGAGGCCAATCTCAGGGTCCGAGACCCTCGGGTGGTCCGGGATTTAGAGCGCTATTTCAACCGGCTCTGGAAGGAGGCAAAGCCCTATCCGGGCCCTGGGAAACGGGAGGTGTCCATGCACACCCAGGCCACAGACTCCCCAATTGCCCGGATTCTGAAAAACAAAGCCCTTTACGACGGTCGGAAGGTCCTGTTGAGGGGACATGTGGAAAATCTCCAATTCCGGTTTTCTCAGCGGGGGACCCCGTATACCCTGTTCCGGCTCCGAGACCAGGCGGCCAGTATCCGGGTGTTCACCCGGGACCATCCCCAGATCCAGGAAGGGGACTCGGTACAGGTGGCTGGAGTCTATTACAAGTCGAGGAAGGTGGGGCGATTCACTTATCACAACGAAGTTGAGGCGGAGGAGATCGCTGTGCTCCAAGGAGGTGAGCCGTGAAAGAGAAAGAACAACAAAAGTCCGCAGAAAAACCCTCAACGGCCATGCGTGCATCCACACCGGGTTTGATTGTGCTGAAAGAGGGCGACCCTTGCCCCCACTGCAAGATCGGCAAGATCACCCGCGGGCCCAACGGCGACTTGGAGTGTCAGTTGTGTGGCTACGGACGGGTCCCAAGACGCTGCTGAACAACCCCCAAAGCCCGTCCCTGCCATGGCTCTTCATTGCAGGCCTGAGGGTTTGAGTGTAAATTTATCCGCATGAGCATGAAGACGGATTTTTACCAGATCTGGGACCTCCTGACGGAGGAAGAACGGCTGATTTATGAGTCCGTTCATGAGTTCGTGGAGAGCGAGGTGCTCCCGATCATTGGGGAGTACTGGCTCAAAGGCGAGTTCCCAAAACACCTGATTCCTCTGATGGCAGACCTCGGGATGTTCGGCGCGACCCTTCCTCCCGAATACGGCGGTGCAGGGATCTCCTACGTCGGCTATGGCCTGTTGATGCAGGAATTGGAACGCGGCGATTCCGGCCTGCGGAGTTTTGTGTCGGTCCAAGGCTCTCTCTCCATGTATTCCATCTTCCGGTTCGGCTCCGAAGAACAGAAGAAGAAGTACTTGCCGGAGATGGCCAAAGGGAAGATCCTGGGGTGCTTCGGCTTGACGGAACCGGATGCGGGTTCCGACCCCGGCTCGATGAAGACCCGGGCGGTGCTGGATGGCAACGAGTGGGTTTTGAACGGCACCAAGATGTGGATCACCAACGGCTCCATCGCGGACATCGCGATCATCTGGGCCAAGGACCCGGAGGGGATCATCCGGGGCTTCATTGTGGAGACCGACCGGCCTGGCTTCCAGGCGAACGAGATCCAGGGCAAACTCTCCCTCCGCGCTTCGGTCACTTCTGAACTGGTATTGGACGAAGTCCGGATCCCCAAGGACCACATCTTGCCGCTCAGCGAAGGGTTGAAATCTGCATTGACTCCACTGACCCAGGCGCGGTACAGCATCGCATGGGGGGCGGTCGGGGCAGCCATGGCTTGTTATGAAGAAGTCGTCAACTATGCGCAGAACCGCGTGGCTTTTGAGAAACCCATCGCGGCGTTCCAATTGACTCAGAAACGACTGGCAGATATGCTGACGGACATCACGACCAGTCAACTGCTGGCGTACCGGCTTGGCCGGCTCGCAGACGAAGGCAAAATGAAGTACTACCACGTGTCTATGGCGAAGCGGAACAACGTTCGCAAGGCCCTGGAGATTGCACGGGAAGCACGGAACTTATTGGGGGCCAATGGCATCACCATCGAATACCATAGCATGCGACATGCCTTGAATCTGGAAAGTGTAGATACCTATGAGGGGACATACGAGATCCACACCCTGATTTTGGGCAAGCACATTACGGGCATTGAGGCCTACGCCTAACGGATCCATGCGCCACGTGGACTTCCTCCGCGCCATTCGGAAGGGCCAGATTGCTCAAAACACCCGGCTCTTTTTGTTCTTTGGAGAGGAACGGTATTTGATGCGGGAGGCGGAGCGCCGGGTTCAGACGCACTTCGGCCTTCAGGAGCGTCGGGTCTTCTGGGTGGACGAGACGCCATGGCAGGAGATCCGACAGGAGATCCTGGCCCCGTCCTTCTTTGGCGGCGCTACCCTTTATGTCATCCGGCGGGCAGAACTCGTTCCTGACCTCCCCAACCAGACCCCTGCCTTCTCGCAAATCTCCGACGCGGTCATCTGGGAAGTCTCCGACCTGCGCAAGGCCTACCGATCCTGGCTCAATGGCCGGCTCCCCCGAACCCTTCGGGAGGACCAATTCCTTCGCCAGGCCCAGAAACGGTTCGGCCCCGAGACCCTCCTGGTCTCGTTTCCGAAGTTCGGGCCCCAAGACGAGAAGACGTTCAGAGGCTGGGTCCAAAGACGGCTTAAAGAGGCCCAGGTCTATCTGGACCCAGCAGCCATGAAGGTCCTCTGGGCCTTGCTCCCTCGGGACCTGGAACGGGCAGACCGGGAACTGCAGAAACTCATTCTGATCGGGCAATCCCAGCATCTTACTGCAGACCTCTTGCGTCGCATCTTGGTCCCGATCGAAGAATCCGACGTCTTTGCGCTTCTGGACGCTTTATTAAAAGGCGATTCCCGTGCCTTCTTTGTGCAGTTTGAAAAGGCCCGGCGACGTGGCGAAAGCCCGTATACGCTCATCGCACTCCTCAGCCAGGCCCTCGTGGACATGTTGCTTGTCAAACTTGACCTCCCCATCCAGAAACCGAAGTTCGTGGTCCAGAAATACACAAACATGGCCCGCATGCTTACCCCTCACGACATCCATGCCATGCTTCAACGCGTGGTAGCCACTGAAAAACGTATGAAATCCAAATCGTTGAACACCGACTTTTTGGTCCAACACGTCCTCACGGAACTGGTATGGAAACGCTCCTCCTGGGTCTCCTCTTCTTAGCCGGATCGCCTGCGGACACGGGCTCACCGGACACCTATCTGGTGCTGGCCGAATACTATCAAACTGCCGGGTTTCCGGACAGTGCCAAGGCTGTGCTGGAAGAGGGGTACCGAAAGATCCCGGATCCTGCACTCCTCCGATCCCTGGTCCAACTCACCTATGACCTTGGGGCGTACCGTGAGACAGTCCGCCGTGCCCAGGAGTACCTTCGCCGGTTCGGGGCGGACTCCATCGTATACGATCTGCTGGTCCGGGCATGGGTCGGATCCGATCAGGATCAAAAAGCCAAACGGTGGGTAGAACGATACTTGGACCGGTATCCAGACTACCCTCCCGCGATCCACCTGGCTGCAAACATCTTTGAGGTTTTGGGAGACACCCAACGGGCGTTGCGCCTCTATCGGAGGCTTTATGTCCTGGCCCCGGACACCCTCCGATTCGTACGGGACTACATCGCCTATTTGGTCCGGCTGGACCTGGATGACGAGGCGGAATGGGTGTTGAAAAAGGTCTACCCGAAATTTCAGGGCGATTACAAAATTGAGTTGAGTTACGGGGCGCTCCTGGAGAAAGAAGGTGACGCCAAGGGTGCGCTGTATCACTACTCGCTTGCCCATCAAATGCGGCCATCGGTAGAGATCCTGCGGCGCATGGCCCGGTTGTCCCTGAACCTCCAGCGCTACTCCGATGCACTGGCCATTCTCAGTGCCTCGAAACAGGGCTATCCCCTGGAAGCCTCGATCCGGAAGTTGCGTGGCATCGCCCTCTATTCCCTGGAGCGGTACCCGGAGGCCCTGGACGAACTCCTCGCCGCTCTGGCCCTGGATACCACGGACGCGGAAATCCCGTACTACCTGGCACGGGTCTTGTACCGTCTGGGCAACGAATCTTCTGCAACACATTACGCTCGTAGGGCCTACCGACTCAATCATGACCCGGATTACGGTCTTTATCTGGCCTTCCTGTACCTGATGCGGAACCAGCCAAAGCCTGCCCTTCGTTTTCTGGATTCTCTGAACCTTCAGGACCGTGCGCATTTCCACACCCTGAAAGGCTTCGCGTACGAACTTTTGGGAGATACTGCCCGGGCCTACCGGGAACTCCGCCGCGCCGTGGAACTGGATCCGGACAACCCCAAGCGAAAGCGGGACCTGATTTCCCTTTGTCTCCGAACCGGGAGAGAAGGCGAAGCCCAACGGCTCTTAGAAGACCTCCGGACCCGCGGACAGGCCAGCCGTGAAGACTTGATGAACCTCGCACTTCTTTACGCCGACCAGAAGGCTTATCTCAAAGCCGACTCCATTTATCGGGCGCTCTATGAGTCGGATTCTACCGACGCCCTGCTCCTCAACAACTGGGGGTATCTCCTGGCTGAAGCCGGGATGCAGTTGGAATTTGCGAAGCAATTGGTCCAGAAGGCCCTGGAACTGGATCCGGACAACCCCATCTACCTGGATTCTATGGGTTGGGTATACTACCAACTCGGGGATCTCAAAACCGCGGAGTACTACATTGCTCGTGCCCTGGATCTTGGGGCCAAAGATCCCGAGATCCTGGAGCACATGGGCGATATTCAGGCCGCCAAGGGCAAGTGGCAGAAGGCCCTGGAATACTGGCAACAGGCCTTAGAAGGGGATCCTCACAACGATGAACTCCGACAGAAGATCCAAAAGGCCCAAGAAACTGATCGGAATCACGGGGAACGCCGGCGCGGGTAAATCCACCGTTGCCCGGCTCTTTGAAGCCTGGGGGGCCTTCGTGATTGACGCGGATCGGGTGGGACACGAAGTCCTGGATGACCCCCATGTCCGGCAGCAACTCCGCGAGGCCTTCGGGTCGGAGATCTTTACCCCCGACGGACACGTGGATCGTAAGAAACTGGGGCAGCGCGTGTTTCAGGACCCCGAGGCCTTAAAGACCCTGAACCAGATCGTGCGGGGCCCGATCCTCCAACGCATTGATCACCTGAAGGCCCAGGCCCCAAAAGACATCGTTGTCGTGGATGCGGCACTCATCTTTGAATATGGCTTGGAACGGAGTTTTGACGCCATCGTCGTGATCACGGCACCGGAAGAGCGGCTCATTGATCGCTTCCAGAAGAAGACAGGGTATCCCCGGGAGATTGCAGCACAGGTGGTCCGCCAGGCCCAGATGTCACAGGAAGAAAAAGCCCGTAGAGCCGACTTCGTGATCACCAATGACGGCACTTTAGAGGATCTCAAGGAACAGGCCTGGAAGGTATGGCAAAGTCTTGTGGGGATGGAGCCTCAGAGATCTTCCGGGACAGGGGCCGAATCTTGAGCACGCATGACCAGGGCGCGCAGGGCCTGGATTTCATCGTCCTTGAGGGGCCGGAGTTCCCCCGGCTGGAGGTCGGGATCTAACGGGATCGGCCCCATCTGGATCCGGACCAGGCGAACCACATCGGCACCCAATTTCCGGAATGCCCGGCGGATTTCGCGTTTGCGCCCCTCCGTGATCGTCAGACGGATGGTTCGTTCCCCCACCGCCTCCACGGACCTGGGCTGAAACGGCCCGTCATGGAGCATGAGGCCGGCCCGTAACTTCCGAACCATGGTCTGTAAAGGCGGTCCCCCTTCATACGTCACGACATAGGTCTTGGGCACCTCAAACCGAGGATGGGTCAGGACATAGGTCACCTGACCGTCATTGGTAAAGATCATCAAGCCCTCGGAATCCCGATCGAGTCGCCCTACAGGATGGACCCCTTTGGCATCTGGAGGGATGAATTCCTTAAGGGTCCGCTCCGCATGGCGATCCTCGAGGGTAGAGACCACCCCACGGGGCTTGTAAAACTTGAAGTAGAGTTGGCCGGCGGAGGACGGGATCTGCACCACTTGACCGTCAACGGTGACGACATCCTGGGCCGGATCAATGCGAAACCAGGGTTCTCGGACCACCTGGCCGTTCACCTGGACCCGTCCCTCTTGAATCCACTGATCTGCCCTCCTCCGAGAGGCGACGCCAGCCAACTGGAGAAACCGTTTCAAGCGCATGGCTCAAAGGATAGCCGAAGGGCCCAGAAAAAGAAAGGTCACGGCCAAGGTCCCCACCGTGCTTTGAACCCTCGGACGTCCACGTGTACGAAAGGTGTCCGGGTAGAATCCGGATTCCAATCGTAGATGCCGATGCCTCCGTTCCAGAGGGTTTGTTCTTCCACCTGTTGGAAGATACGGGCCAAGGCTTGCGCGTCCTCGAGGCCAATTTTGCCATCCCCATTCAGGTCGTCCATCACCCCATCGCCATCCCGGTCCACATAGACATCCGCGGCTCGGCCATAGACGTGCATGCTGAACTTCCCGTTGCCCAGTTGGGCGTTGTACTGGGGGTATCGATAGCCACTCATGATCACAAGATCGCCAAGACGTCCTGCCAGGATCCCCCATTCCAGTTTCCGAAGCAACCGGGGGTGAACATAGAGAAGACGCGGATAAGTCTTCGGGGCATGACACAGGAACTCCCCCAGGGTCAAATGAGGGGAAATTTGCAAACTCTCCTGTGCAGGGGTCCAGACCGGGACGAGGTGGGGGATCTGACGATAGAGCCAGCGATGGGCTAAGATGTAGCGGGATTCTTGAAAGTCTGCGGAAGTGGGATACCGTCCGACCGGGACGCCGAGGATCAGGCTGTCTTTGGGCGCTTCAGGAATGAACACCGCCAGGACCAGGGTTTGCCGGGCTTCTACCCGTACGGTCTCGGGTGGGCTTTCCGGTACATCCAAGACCCAGGACTGGCGAGTTTCCAGGGTCACGGGATAAACCCCAGGGGTGTCCGGTGCAACAAAAACCACCGCGCCCATTTCCCGCGGAAAGATCTGCAGGTCCTGTGAGCCGGGCTGAGAGAGCCGTGTCGTCTCCGCCACCAGGCTCCAGAAAACTCGCTGGTCGCCTTGGTTCCAGGAGGCGTGGAGGGAATCCCAGGAATAGAGAGCGGTGCGGAGGTCTGGATCCCGGAGCCATCGGTTGGCCGGGGACACAACGACCGGCTCCCAGCGTAGGGTCTCACCGGGCATCGCATAGGTCAACCAGACCAGGGAATCCGTGGTGCACCGGCCGTCCTGGAAGAGTATGAGGGTGCCCGTCAGGTGCCGAGTCTGTGTGAGGCTACGGAAAATCGGTCCCGGCCGATAGACTCTGGGGGCACACGCAAAGAGCCCCAACCCCACCATGCCCACAATAAAGAGGCGCCATGTGCGCCGTTTCGTCACAAGGGTCTGGACCCATCGGAGTTTCATGCTCCACTCATCCGGTTTGCTGTTTCCCATCTTCCAGACGCTATAGAATTTTACCGGGAAACGGGAGGTAAGGCGATGTGGAGTATCCTCTTGGCGATCCTCTGGGCCACATTACCCGAAGGGACCTTCTCTATTGTTGCGTATGACCCCGAGACCGGGGAACTGGGGGTTGCGGTGGCATCCCGAGTCCTGGCGGTCGGCTACATCGTGCCCTGGGCGGAGCCCGGGGTGGGCGCCATTGCCACCCAGGCGCTGGCGAATGTTTCGTATGGGCCTGAGGGGCTCCGTCTCCTGAAAGAGGGGCTCTCGCCGGAAGAAGTGATCCAGCAACTGACCGAGGCGGACACAGGCCGAGAGAGTCGGCAGATCGGCGTTGTCGATGCCCAGGGGCGGAGTGCGGCGTACACCGGCTCCGGGTGTCAGCCCTGGGCCGGCCACCGGACAGGCCCAAACTACGCCGTCCAGGGCAACATCCTGGTCGGCCCCGAGGTCGTGGACACCATGGCGAAGACCTTTGAGCACACGACCGGGCCACTGGCCAAACGCCTCCTTGCCGCGCTGATTGCCGGCGATCAGGTCGGTGGAGACCGACGGGGCCGACAGTCGGCGGCCCTCCTTGTGGTCCGGAAAAACGGAGGCTATGACGGCGTGGGCGACCGGCTGGTGGATCTCCGTGTGGATGACCACCCCCAGCCTGTCCAGGAACTGGCCCGACTCTACGATCTCTGGGCTTATACGTTCCTGGCCGACGCCTATCTCCGGTTCGGGGACCAGGCCAAGGCTCAGGGAGACTCTGCCCGTGCCCACTGGGAATACGCTCGGGCCATTGAAATCCTCAGAGAAGCCATTCAAAAACAGCCCGAAAAGCCGGAGGTATACAACGCCCTCGCCTGGGCGTTTGCGACCCGTCGGATGAATCTGGAGGAAGCCCTCCGGTTGGCACAGCGTGCCCACGAACTGGCTCCGGACGACCCGAACATCATGGATACCATGGCTGAAGTGCTGTACGGCCTGGGACGGTACGCTGAGGCGGTCGAGTGGGAGACCCGGGCCCTTCAGATTTCCCCGAACGACGCCTTCTTCCAGAAACAACTTCAGAAGTTCAAACGCGCCCTTGGAGGTAACGAATAGGGCTTCAGATTTCTGAAGGCCCTTCCCTTTCTCGACCAGAGGCTGGGAGGTCCGTACCTTCTGGCGCTCCCCACACCCCCTGGACCGGACACCCCTCGCACTGGGGATCCCTCTTGCAATACCGTTTCCCGATTTCAACCAGGAGGGCGTGGAACTCATTGAAGAGCCAGGTCTCTCTGGGAAGCCGTTGTTCAAACCACCGTCGGTAGTCCTCGTACGATTTCCCGGGCCGAACACCGTGACGTCCAAGGATTCGCCGGGTATAGGCATCAATGACGAACACTGGGCGGTTCAACGCATACAGAAGGATGGAGTCGGCGGTTTCCGGACCGATGCCATACACCTGAAGAAGTTCCTGGCGCAGTTGTTCCAGGGACTGGTGCTGTAAGGGTTCAAAGCCTCCCTTGTTGCGGAGCCATTCAAGAAACGCCCGGAGACGGCGGGCCTTCACCCGGAAGTAGCCTGCAGGGCGAATGAGTTCTGTAAGGCGGTCCTCAGGCAGGCGAAGCAGACCTTCCAGGTCCAGGACCCCAGCGTCTTTCAAATTCTGGATGGCGCGTTCAACGTTTTTCCAGTTCGTGTTCTGGGTCAGGATGGCGCCGATGGCGATCTCCAGAGGGCCATCCCCGGGCCACCACCCTTGAGGACCGAGGGTCCGATAGAGGTGCCAAAAAAGGCGTTCCGGGTCCTTCCTCAGCGTTTTTTTCGTTCTCCGTGGTCTTCGTAGATGAAGATGAACCCGACGCATTCGCCAGGATCAATGACGAATTCGCCCTCCGTGTTCGTAGGCCAGGCATCCGGCGGACGGTCCCATCGCGAGCCTGTATCCCCTTCAGCACGTGTCAGGGTCTCGAGGATCAGCCGGAACCGATCTTGCCAATGCGCCATGTTCACAGCGCGCAAGTCCACCCATTCTGTCCGGGTCCAATGTTCAATCGTGTCTGGCGTGACTTCCCAGGGCTCCCGTTCCCAGTGTTTGTCTACCAGAAAATCGGGCCGACGGGCGAAGAGTAGGGTCTGGCCATCCGGAAGGAGAACCGGGATGCCGACGGAGATCATTTGCTGCCGCAGTGTGTCTTCGCGACGCAGGGTCTCCGCCACGGCCTGGGCCATCTCCTCTGGCTTCACGGCCAAAGCCCGCTGGATCGTCCCATAGGTCCGTCTCAGGAGTTCTGCTTCAAAGAGGAGTTTTGAAAGTCTCGGGGGGCCCAGGATTTCAAAGGCGATGGAGTCCAGGTTCTTTTCCCTTTTGAGACGTTCCATGCGACGCACGACCAGGTCCCGGAGGATCCCCGCCCGGTAGGTGGGGCCCATGACGGAGGCATCCAGTGCGGAAACGACATCAAAGGAGGTGCTATCTCCCCGGATCTCGTCCACAACGACCTGGGCGATCTCCTCTGGGGTCACGGCCTCCATCTGGCCGAGGGTTGTGATCGCCTTGAATTCTTCCAGAGAGAACACGCCATTCTCGCCGGTATCCACAAAGACCGCCTCCAGCGGGTGATCCTGCCGGACCCCCCAGGAGAGGTCCTGGAGCCGGAAGGTCTGGCCAGGTTGAAGCCGGAACCCCTGATCGGGCGGGCAGTCATGAAGAGGGATCGGGGTTCCCCGTTTCCGGATAGGGCCTGCACCGATCGATTTCCAGGCGATCAGGGCTGCGGGCTTGACCTCCTTCACGATCGGGCCACCAGGCGTCCGATCCGCCAGGAACAACAGCAAAGAATGGGCACCGGCGATGGCAGATTTAGAGAGGAGGACCCGAGAAGGCCGTTCCTCGCCATGCGTGTACGGGATGTTGAGGCCCATCCCACCGGTTCCGGTGGTGCCGACCTTGAGGTAGAGGGCCACCCCGAATTCCACCAGGGCCTCGTACAGGATCTGGATGTGGCGGACGAGTTGGGGGATGTAGAGGGTGGAAAGCAGTTTCCGGATGGAAGCCTCCATCGCCTCACCCCGGTGGCCCCGCAGGGCATCGCGGGCTTCCTTCGCGGTCGTGTAAACGTCTTGATAGGCCAGGGCTGTGGCGGTGTTGATCGTGTCAATGACCACATCGGGCTGGGATCGGGCAATCATCTGGTAGAGTGTGGAGTGTTCCAGGATCTCTCGGGTCATCTCATTCAGGATGTCGTCCATCAAGGCCTCTTGGTACTCCGGGTGTTCCTGGATCTCGCGCCAGGACATGTCTTTGAAGGCCTCGCGGACAAAGATGTTGCCGTATTCAACGGAGAAGGTGATGGGTCGGTCGCCCTTTTCGTGCTCGAGGATCCGGACGGCCTCCTCGGCCTCTTCTTTCCGGAGGGATGCAATGACGATATGTGCAGGGTCTTCTTTCAAGAGGGCTCGGGCGATGGCCATCCCAACTTCTCCAGCCCCGCCCAAGAGCAAAACCCTTTTGCCACGAATATCCATAAAACGCCTCCTTATTGTCCAGCCGATTGGATGCCCCCATGGGACGGCCCTGGAGGGCTTGGGGAAGACTTGGCCTCCCATCTCGGACCCAGAATGTCCTGGAGCCTCCGAATCATCGCCGCTTTATGGGTTCCCTCCCAGTAAAACTTTTGACACGTCGGACAGTAAGAAAAGATCTCATGGGTCCGCCAGGTATAGAAAGGCACCCGCCCCCTGGCTTCATCTTTGGATTTGGGGACCAGCGGGGTGTTACACAGGGCACAGCGTGTGAACGGACGCAGGGGTGGGCGGAACTGCTCGATCACCCAGCGGACTTGCTCCTCCGTTTTCTCCGTAGGCACAAGGTACACCTGGATCCCTTCATCCTTGAGGGCCAGGAGTGCGCGTTTCCGGGTCAGCAAGATCCGACCCTGGGCAAGTTCACGGAGGAGGGATGGGGTATTCTGGCGGACGTAAAGGGTATCCAGGCCTAAGGTGCGGAGGTATCGGGCCAACCGGCCCAGCATGAAGTCACAGACAAACCCCGGCGGATCCTTACTCATGGGACGCCTCGGCAGCCAGGGTGATCAGGAGTTCCCGGACCAAGAGGGCGCCGGTGACCGCCGGAAAGAGGGCTGGCGAGGACAGCGGGTTATATTCCACGACGTCAACGGCGACCAACCGCCCCTTCAGCAGGCCGATCGCCTGCTGAAGTTCCTGAAAGGAGATCCCCCCTGGCTCCGGGTTCGTGACAGCGGGAAACTCTGAGGGATCCAGCACATCCAGATCAATCGTCAAGTACACCGGCCCCCGGATTTCGGAAACACGGGCCTGAAGGGGTTCCAGGACCTGGAAGGGAACTCCGGTTTCGGGCTCCTCCTCAGCACGAGATCGATACCCAAAGGTCCAAATCCGCTCAGGTCCCAGGAGTTCCTCTAAGCGACGGATCACGCACGCATGGCTCCATCGGTTGCCCTCAAAGGTCTCCCTCCGATCCAAGTGGGCGTCTAAATGAACCACCTGGAGGTCCGGAAAATGGTGCGCGATCGCCTTCACGGTGACATACGAAATGGCATGATTGCCGCCCAGGAATAGCCACCGACTGTTCGGGTGGACCCGGTGATGGACCTCTTCAAATAGACGCATCAAGACCTCTTCCGGGGAACCACTGGGCACGTATAGATCCCCGTGGTCGTGAAATTGTGGGACGGTCGTCTGTTGGTATACGCTGTAATCCTCAATGCTTTCCATGGCCCAGCGGAGTCGGGAGGGGGCCAGGGCCGTGCCCCGCAGGAAGTCTTCTGGCCCCTCGTAGGGCAATCCCAGAAGTTCAACGGAGGACATGCTCCAACTCCTTGGGCAACTGGAAGAGCGTGGGGATCAGCCCCTCGTGGAACCACCGGGTCTCTTGCGGCACAGCACGTCTTGGTTGGAGCGTATCTTTGGGGAGTCGGGTAGCCAGGGTGTAGGTCCAGGTCCCGGAAGGATAGGTGATGACCGGGCCCAGGTAGACCTGGACGGTGCTGAATCGGGTTTTCAGGGCACGAACCACGGACCGGATCAGGTCTTGGTGGTAAAACGGGGATTCGGTCTGAGCGACGACGATTCCTTCGGGCTGGAGGTGGTCCGCAAGGCGCTCATAGAAAGGACGGGAGAAAAGGACCTCGGCAGGCCCCACAGGGTCCGGAGAATCCACAAAAATGACGGAATAGGTGTCCTGGGTTTTCTGCAGGAAGGTCATGCCGTCCTCAAACTGGAGGGTCACCCGAGGATCGTCAAAGGCGGAGGCAAGGGTAGGCAAATATTCCCGGCTAAGTCGGACCACCTCTTCGTCCAATTCGACTAAGGTGATCCGTTGGACCTCGGGGTATCGCGTCACTTCACGCAGGGACCCACCGTCTCCTCCCCCGATAATGAGGACGGATTCTATGGACGGGGCCAGGACCATGGCGGGGTGGATCAGCATTTCGTGGTACAGGTATTCGTCGCGTTCCGTGGTCATCACCATACCATCCAGGACGAGCATCCGTCCAAAGTCGGTGGTCTCGTAGATCTCAATGGTCTGGTATGGGGAGGTCTTGCGGACCAACAGTCGTTCGGTCCCTAAGAAGATCCCTGAACGGCGTAGATGGGTTTCTCGGAACTCGGAGCCAAAGTCCGGGGGGTCTACCATAGGGCCACTCCTGCAAAGGCGCAGGTCCAGTGTGGGGCTTCAGCAACTGCGGACGCGGAGCGGATGATCACTTCCTTGGGTTCGGTATTTCGGTGTTTTAGGGCCTCAATGCCCATCTGTTCCACGATTTTGCGGGCCTCTTCCTCGGGCAAACTGCCGGAGTATTCCATGATCAGACCGACCTCTCCCCGTGCAGGGATCACGATTGCAACGGCGGCGGTCACACGCATGCCGGTCTCCGCTGTGGCTGCAAATCCATACGCAATGGGCAACAGAGATCCGAGTGGCAAATCGACACGCTCTCTCTGAGCAGCCCCAACGGGAAGGATGCTTGAGACACGGAGGAGATTGTAGTTGCCCACACCGGCCTGGAGCAGGGCATGGTCAAAGGCCGTCAGTTCCGTGAGTCCTGTACCCACCCCGGCGGTAATAAAGTAGTTTTCAGGCTTCCCAGGTAAAGGGGTTCTCATCGGTCAACACCCTCCCTTTGGTCTCAAGGTGCTCCAGAAGGTAGTTGGGCAAAACAAACATGGCATGGTGGAGCGGCGGGTTGTAAAAGCCCATCTTGCCGAGATTTTGGGCCTGCATTCTCTGTGTCAATTCTTCTGGAGAGACCGCCAAGGGGTCCAGATGGTTGGATGCAATGACATAGGCCCAGGGCATCTGGAAGGAGAAGACGTAGGACCAATAGGGGCGGACGATGCGGAAGACCTGTTTCAGGGTCTTCACGATGGACGCCAGGAACTCCGAGTAGACCGGTGCGGAAGTGCCCGATTGGACCACAAGGACCCCACGTTCTGGATCCAGCCGATCCCGGACCTTTTCGTAAAACTCCTGGGTAAACAGGAGCGTGGAGGGGCCGCCTTCCACGGGCTCTGTGAGGTCACTGATGATCACATCAAAGCGGTCAGACCCCTCAAAGATGTATTTCCGGGCGTCTTCAATCACCAACTCGCTTCTTGGATCGTCAAACGCCCCCTGATGCCAGGCCTGCAAATGTTGTTTACAGAGTTCGACGAGTTCCCCATCAATATCCACCATCACCGCACGTTGGACGGTCTGGTAGCGCAGGACTTCGCGTAACGTCGCGCCCTCGCCACCCCCGATCACCAAAACCGATTGAGGGGAGCCATGGGTCAACATCGCCGGATGAACCAGACTCTCGTGGAAGATATATTCGTCGACCTCTGCCGACTGAATTTTGCCGTCCAGGAAGAGGACCCGACCAAACAGGTCGGTATCCACAATCTCCACCTGTTGGAAACGGGTTTCGCCCGCGAAGATGAGTTTGCGGATGCCGTAAATGAAACTGAGACCGGAGGTAAAATGCTCCAAATATTTGAGACCCGCTTTTGGATACTCCATGTTTCACCCCTTTTTTGATCGTTCAGCCCAATGGAACACCCCGCAGTACCCCTTCCGACGGGAATTATAGCGGTGGGGAACAGGGGTTTCAACGAAGGAAGGTCCGAAAAAAAGAAAAGCGGGGCCGACGGGACTTGAACCCGCGACCTCTGGCGTGACAGGCCAGCGTTCTAACCGGGCTGAACTACGGCCCCGCTTAAACAGCGGTGCTTATTTTAAAGCCTCAACCGAAAGATGGAAATAGGCCAGTGTTCCTCTTGAATTGGCACGTCGGCGTTTGTATCATTCGCACGCCATGAAAAAACCAAACTTCTTCATTCTTGGCGCCCCCAAATGTGGTACGACCTCCCTCGTTCGGTGGCTCTCCGAGCATCCCAATATCTTTATTCCGTTCCTGAAAGAGCCTCACTACTTCAATTTCGATGGACTTCGGGGAACGAAAACGCTGGAAGAATACGAATTGCTCTTCAAGGACGCACAACCCCATCACATCGCGGTGGGCGAAGGATCCACGAACTATCTCTATTCCCGCGTGGCTGTTCCGAAGATTCTGGAGTACAACCCGGAAGCGAAGTTTATTGTCTCCATTCGCAACCCCGTAGAGATGGCGCCCGCACTCCACGCGGAAGAAGTCTGGCAGGGGCGGGAAGACGTGCTGGATTTTGAAAAGGCGTGGAGGCTCCAGGAGGCCCGCCGTCAGGGCAAATTTCTCTCTAAGGCAGCAAAGAAGTATCCCCAACGGCTCCAATACGGCGAATATTGCCGCCTTGGGGAACAACTCCAGCGTCTCTTCTCATACGTTCCCCGTGAGCGGGTGCTCGTCCTGGTCCTGGACGACATCGCAAAAAATCCCCGAAGGGAATACCTCAGGGTGTTGGAATTCCTTGGAGTCCCTGATGACGGCCGTACAGAGTTCCCCGTCTATAACCGGAGAAAAGCCCCACGTTCCAGGCTCATTTCCCACATCCTCCTTTTCCTCAGTGCAAACGATTTCACTCGAAAGGTAGGCATCCGTTTTCCCAAATTGGTCCGAATTGCCCGATGGCTACGAAAGATCAATTGGGAACCTATTCAACCCCAGCCCCTCTCGCCAGAAATGCGGGCGGAACTCATTGACTACTTTCGGGAAGACATCCATCTGCTCGAGGACTTATTGCAGAGGGACCTCTCCCGTTGGCTTCAAGTTCCCTCATAAAACAATTCCCCGTGTGTCGGTCTTGTGTGTTAAAAATCCTCGAGGTGTTTACGAGCGCCTCTGGATCTCCCCTTCTCCCTTCGGCCATTGCTCCTCCCTTATAATCGGAACGTCATGAATACAGGGCTCCTTTTGATCCTAATTTTGGCGATCGTGGCGGTTGTGGGGTATCTGGTTGTCCGGGAGGCCCGGGCCCGGGAGCGGGAGCGTGCCATCCGGGACGAACTGGATCGGATGGAGACCAAATTGGCACAGTCCCTGAAGGATACGCGGAGCGAGATCGTTACCCAGTTCACCGAACTCTCCAAGATGCTGGAACAGCAAATCCGCGGCCTCCAGAGCCAGTTTGAAACCACCGACAAAAAACTCTACACGAAACTCCAAGACACCCAGAAAGTCGTTCTCCAGGTGTCCAGAAACCTGGGCACGGTGCAGCAGATCACCCGCCAGATGTTGGAGATCAGCAAGGACATCCAATCCCTTCAGGACCTCCTTCGTCCCCCCAAACTCCGGGGCGAACTGGGGGAACTCTTCCTGGAGAACCTGCTTCAGGAGACCCTGCCCCGGGACCACTATGCGGTGCAGTACCGCTTCCGGGACGGGACCATTGTGGATGCGGCCATCTTCCTCAGCGATCAGCGGATTGTGCCGGTGGACTCCAAGTTCCCCATGGAGTCTTTTACACGGATGCAGGAGGCACAGACGGACGAAGAGAAAAAGCGGTTCAGACGCGAGTTCATCCGGGATGTCCAGCGCCACATCCAGGCCATTGCGCAGAAGTACATCAAACCCACAGAAAATACCATGGACTTCGCGATGATGTACATCCCTGCCGAGGCGGTGTATTACGAGGCGATGGTCCGCACCGAAGGCCGACAGGACCTCTTCAATTTCGCCTTGAAACACAAAGTCATCCCCGTGTCCCCCAACACCTTCTATTCCTATCTGGCCACGATCGTCCTTGGCCTGAAAGGGTTCCAATTAGAACGTAAAGCCGAGCAGGTGATCCGGATCCTTGCGGACTTCCAGCAGAAATTTGAGAAGGTCAAAGAGGACTTCCGGGTCCTGGGGGGCCATCTGGAAAACGCCCAGAAAAAGTACGACGAGGCCCGCAAGAAACTCGAACGGATCGACATGGCCCTCTCCGGCCTGTCACAGGGAGTCTTACCCCATGGAGAAGAAACGCATCAGTAAGGTCTACACCGGCGTCGGGGACCAGGGCAAGACCCAACTCGTGGACGGTTCGTGGGTGGAAAAGTCTCATCCCCGGGTCCACGTTCTGGGCACTCTGGACGAACTCAACTCCCTCCTGGGGGTGGTCCGATCCCTCTCCCTCCCCGACGAGATTCAGAGGGAACTGCAGGAGATTCAGAACCTGTTGTTTGTTCTGGGAGCGGACGTAGGGACGCCCTCGGACCTTAAGGTTCCGCGGATTAAAAAGACCCACGTGGAATGGTTGGAGCGGCGGATGGATGCATACCTCGCCGACCTGGGACCGCTGAAGGAGTTCATCCTGCCGGGTGGGAGCCTGGAAGCGGGGTTGCTCTATCTTGCCCGGACCGTAGCGCGCCGGGCCGAACGGTTCGCCAGCCTCCTCCTGGGAAAGGAACCCGGGATTCGACCCATGGCTTATACCTTTCTCAATCGCCTCTCGGATTATTTCTTTGTTTTGGCGCGATGGGTCAATCACAAAAAGGGCGTTCGGGAGCCCTATGTCCAATTCCCGGAGGAGCGTGACAATGGAAATGCACGAGATTGAAGCCTACCTGGAGTCCCTGGTCACCTTCCCCCACCCCCTGCTCAAAGAACTCACAGATCGCGGGAAGGCAATGAACTTCCCGATCGTTGGGCCGGTGGTGGGGCAGTTCCTGTACCAGTTGGCCCGCGTATGCCGACCCAAAGTGGTCTTTGAGTTGGGGTCAGGGTTCGGCTACTCCGCACTCTGGGTGGCGCTGGGAATGGAGACTGGCGAGATCTATTTGACCGATAAAGACCCCCGACTGCTGGCCATGGCCCAGGAGAACTTCCAGAAAAGCGGGGTCCAGGTCCGGGCCTCCTTCCTCCACGGCGATGCCCTTCAAGCGTTTGAAGAATGGGAGGGTGAACCGGACTGGGTGGTCCTGGATATCGAAAAAGAACGCTATCCCCAGGCCTTTGACCGGATCGTCCCGAGACTCAAGCCAGGCGGGTTCCTCATCGCAGACAACCTCTTCTGGCTGGGAAAGGTCTTCAATCCCCGCCAGGTGGATCCGTCCACCGAAGGCATCCGGGAGTTCACCCGAAAAATCATGTCGGATCCGCGGGTGATGTCCACCATTTTCCCGCTACGGGACGGCGTTTCCGTCTCTGTAAAAGTCGCGGAATAGCGGATCGTTCAGGACACTTTGGAGCCCGGTGGGGTCTCCTTGTCGGGATGCAGGAGGATCGGATAGCCCTCGGGGTCGTTGGCAGCCAGGATCATCCCCTCGGATAGGATCCCTCGGATCTTTCGGGGCTTGAGATTGGCCAGGACCGGAACCTGCTTGCCCACAACATCCTCGGCCCTGTACTTCTCTTTGATGCCCGCCACCAGGGTGACGGTTTTGACGCCCAGATCTACCGTGAGTTTGATGAGTTTGTCGGTGCCTTCTACAGGCTCCGCCTGGACAATGGTCCCGATCCGGATGTCCAGTTTCGCGAAATCGTCATACGTGATCTCAGGTTTGATGGGTTCGGCGGTCATGGCTTGTTCCTCCTCTTTTTCCGGGGCGGTTTTTGCCCGACCCTGAATCAATGCAATCAAGCCTTCGGTTTCCTCATCCGAGATCTTCCGGTACAAAACTTCAACCTTTTGGAGTTTGGGTGCCCCAAGGTCTTGCGGGGTCTTGCCGATCTCCCAGGACAGCGGGTCCAGCCCCAGGAAGCCCCGAATCTTCTCGGCCGTATCTGGCAGGAACGGGGCCATCAGGACGGCGAGGGCCCGGACCATATAGACGCATTGGGCCAACGTTGTCCGGGTCTTCTCCAGGTCCGTCTTTCGGGTCGCCCAGGGCTCGTTCCGGTCAAAATAGGTATTGCCGAAATCGGAGAGGGCCAGGATCCGGCGCAAAGCCTTCCGGAACTCAAACGACTCCATGTAGGTCTCCACGTCCCGATATGCGGCCTCCACTTCGGCCTGGACCTGTGGATCAACGGAGGTGAGTTTCGGGCGTTCCCCGCCCAAGTACCGCTCGATAAAACTGAGGGTCCGATGGACAAAATTGCCGAAGTTGTTGACGAGTTCGGTATTGACCATCCGCTGGAACTCATGCGGCTCAAAATCGGAATCCTTGGTTTCCGGCAGGATCATGGCAATGCCGAACCGGACGACGTCTCGGGGGAATCGGTCGGTCATATCCTCCACCCACACTGCGTAGTTGCGCGAGGTGGAGAACTTATCCCCCATGAGGTTGAGGAACTCATTGGCCGGGATGTCTGAGGGGAGCACGTACTCGCCGTGAGCCATAAGCATGGCGGGCCAAATCAAGGCGTGGAACACGATGTTGTCTTTGCCGATGAAGTGGACCAGTTTCGTCTCTGGATCCAGCCAATAGTCTTGCCATCGTTCAGGCTCGCCGATCTTCTGGGCCCACTCCATCGTGGCCGAGATATAGCCGATCGGTGCATCAAACCACACATAAAGGACTTTACCCTCGGCTTCTGGTAACGGGACTTTCACGCCCCATTCCAGGTCCCGAGTGATCGGGCGGTCTTTCAGCCCCTCCTCAATCCATTGGAGGGCGAGGCGCCGGACATTATCCTTCCAATGGGTTTTGGAGGCGAGCCACTCCCGGAGAGGTTCACTGAAGGCGCTCAGGCGGAAGTAATAGTGGAACGTCTTCCGGAGTTCTGGGGTCGTGCCACAAACAGCGCACTTGGGTTCCACAAGTTGGGTGGGCTCCAGCCACCGTCCACACTTCTCGCATTGGTCCCCCCGGGCTCCGGGGTGTCCACAATAGGGGCAGGTCCCGATGACATACCGATCCGGTAAAAAGCGTTGGCACTTCGGGCAGTACAGTTGTTCCAGGTCTTTCCGGACGATGTAACCTTTTTCGTAGATGCGGAGGAAGAAGTCACTGGCCACCTGGTGATGCAGGGGGATGGAAGTTCTTGAGAAATGGGTGAATTCAATGCCCAGGGCATCAAACGCCCGCTTGATCACGTTGTGGTAGAAATCCACAATTTCTTTGGGGGATTTCCCTTCCTGGTCAGCCCGGATCGTGATGGCGACCCCGTGCTCATCGGTCCCACAGATGTGGATCACGTCCCGGCCACGGAGGCGTTGGTATCGGGTATACAGATCAGCCGGCAGATAGGCGCCTGCGATATGGCCGAGATGCAAGGGGCCGTTCGCATAGGGCAACGCGCTGGTGACCAGGATTTTTGCCATAGCGCTAATTATAAAGTGACGCGGTCTGTGGCTACGGCCCCGGACCCGTCGCTAAGCAGGGCAACGGAGGGCTACAGACGGAGTGTGACCACCCATCCGATCTCTCGTGCATCCCTGGGCCAGAGCGGGATGGCGACCTCCAGGGGTCCGAACTTCTTAGAAATCCCAAGGTCGTAGGCATAGTCTGTCCGGCTGTCGTTCCAGAGCCATCCCGCCTCGGCGTATACCCGGACCCGCCACAGGGGCATCTGGACTTTGCCAAAGAGCCGTGCGGTGCCGGCCAGGGTCACGGGAGCCGTGCGGACGCCGTCTCCCCAGGCCCAATGGGAGTTGGCCACAGAGAAATCGCCGCGATGGGGCACTGCGATATCCCAGGGCCACGGAAGGAAGATGGGGCCTTTGAGCCGGTACAGGGCCTGGGAGGGTGCGCTGCCCACCAGTTTGCGGGCATCCAGGAGGAGGTCTACGGATCGTGGGCCTGACCAGGTCGCGCGTATCCGGACCCCAAACTTGGCGTAGCCGTGGTTCTGGGATGTCACCCCTACACTTGCAAGCCAGGTGATGCTCATCCGGCCCTGGCGAGATCGGTGGCGGGTCGTCAGCGAACCGATGAGTTCTCCCCATTGCCCCGGCTCATAGAGGGTCGGATCAAATGCCTGTGTGGAGTCATAGAAGTCCCACAGGGTCAACGTGAGGGAGAAGGATCGGGGGCGTGGATCGTAAGGGGATTTCCGCCACGTTCTGGACCAATAGAGGTCCAGATTGCGTACGCCTCCCCACTCGCCGAGGGTGATTGCGCCATAGGCCCGGGTTCTGTCGAACGGTTCGGCCCATTTGACCGCCGCCAGGGGGCGTTGAAGCCCAAAGGCATATCCCAGAAGGGCATCCAATTTGTGTCGGAATCCACCTTCCGTACCTCCAAACCGTACGAAGAGCCGTGCGCCCTCCTTGGGCCAGTACAACGGGAGAGGGGTCACCGTGAGGGTATAGACGCCAGGCTCGGGAAAGGCCATCAGGGGGCGGAGGGCGAACCTTCGGGGTCGGGTGTTGTTCCACTCATCGGGTTCCGGGATCTTGTCCTCGGGGTCCAGGATCACCTTACGGATACGGGTAATCCCGTCGAACAGGAGCCGGCGTTTGCCTCGTTCCAGACGCCGGGTCACCGGCCCCTCCGGGGTCTCGACACGGATGTCCACAGGCATCTCGATGTCGCCCAGGTTCTCGACCTGGACCCAAATGCCCTGGTCAGTCTTTTCCACCCGACGGACGGCAAAATCCGCGCTCCAGTCGGTATAGAGCCATTGGCGGAAAAACCAATCCAGGTCCTGGCCGGAGACCTCTTCGCACACCTTCTGGAAATCCCGGACATGGGGGTTCCGGAACCGCCAGGTCCGGTAGTAAACGTGAAAGATCGAATCCAGGGTGGCCTGGCCGACTACGAGGCCGAGCATGTCAATGACCCGTTCCCCCTTGCCATAGACCAGGGTGCCGTAGTTGTT
>CAYQZW010000015.1:0-20424 GCA_964422065.1 uncultured bacterium
AAAGACCTCGGGGTGCCCTTGCTGACTCCTGAGCCTTGGTCCGAACGTGCAGGGATCGTGACCTGTACTCCCCATGGGGACCCGGAAGTCCTTATCGAGCAACTGCGAAGTCAGGGAATGATTGTCTCGCAGCGCAAAGGCCACCTCCGGATTTCACCCCATTTTTATAACACCGAAGACGAAATTCGCCGGTTTCTGGATGCATTGGACCATGCCCTGGCCCTTGTCTGATCTCCACAGACAACAAGGTGTTTTCCTTGACTTCCTGAGGAACCTCATGTATGTTTTGGCCTCCATCGGTGAAAAAGGAGGCAACAGATGACACCCCCGACCCCCGATTTAGACATGGATTTAATGGTGATTGGTGGTGGACCTGCTGGACTTACGGCTGCGCTCTATGGTTCACGTGCCGGCCTGAAGGTGTACGTGTTCGAACGAGGCGAAGTGGGCGGGCAGGTGGCCATGACGGACTACGTTGAGAACTATCCAGGTTTTCCGGAACCCATCGAGGGGGCGGAACTCATGGAACGCATGAAAGAACAGGCGACCCGGTTCGGCGCACAAATCGTGTTTGATGAGATCGTGAAACTCGAACGCCATGACGACCCCTATCTCTGGGCATACGGCGAGGACGGCATCTATCGCGCCAAAGCCGTTATCATCGCCGTGGGATCTGACCCGAGAAAATTGGGCGTGCCTGGAGAAGAGGAGTTCGCCGGGCGCGGGGTGTCGTACTGTGCAGTCTGCGATGGACACTTCTTTAAAGACATGGACGTCGCGGTGATTGGGGGTGGGGATTCCGCGAAAACCGAAGCGCTCTACCTCACGAACCTCGCATCAAGGGTCTACCTCATCCATCGCCGTGATCGCTTCCGCGGCGAAAAGATCCTGGAAGACCGTGTGAGACAGAACCCGAAGATCGAATTGGTGCTGAATACCGTGGTCGAGGAAATCCTTGGCGACCAAAAGGTTCAGGCGGTTCGGGTCCGGAATGTCCAGACCCAGGAGGTCTCGGAGATCCCGGTCTCTGGGGTCTTCATCTACATCGGCCATATTCCGAACACCGGCTTTTTAAAGGGTTTTGTGGAGTTAGACGAGACAGGACACATCCCGACCGATGAAGACATGCAGACATCGGTTCCGGGGGTGTTTGCGGCGGGCGATGTCCGGTCGGGTTCGCTTCGACAGATTACAACATCAGTGGGCGATGCAGCCATTGCTGCCACCCGCGCAGGAGAATACATTGAAAGGGTCTTCGGATCGCAAACTTAAACAACGGGTCCTGACACTGATCCAACGAAGGGGTCACCGGGGGGTGACCCTGCGGACCCTGAAGAAGTCGCTGGGCATCGGGAAGGACCCCAAAAAAACAAAGACCCTCCAGGCGGTCCTCAAGGACCTGATCCGGTCACACCTTATCCATCAATCAGGCCGGAAATACTTTGCTGCGACAGAAGTCTACAAGGGACGTATCCAACGGTTTAAAGAAGGGTTTGGCTTTCTTCTTCGGGAAGACGGGCCGGATGTCTTTATCCCTCCGCACGGGATGAGAGGTGCCCTGGATGGCGATCTGGTGCTTGTCGAACGGACCGGTGGGAAACGGAGACCGGAAGGCCGGGTGATCCAGATCATAGAACGGGAAATCAAAAACTACATCGGCACATACCGCAAGGTTCGGAAACGGGGTTATGTCGAGCCGGATCTCCTGACCCTTCCCCCGACCCTCCCGGTGGTCCGGGGTCGCGCGGAACCCAACCACAAGGTTGTGTTTCAACTCATCGGCCAGGGCAAATCCCTGAAAGCACACATCCTTGAGGACTTAGGGCATGAGGAGGATCCCGCAGTCGACATCAAGGTCGTCCTACGCAAGTACAACCTCCCGGAGGCATTCCCGCCAGAGGTCGAACTCAGCATCCCCAAACGGATTCGAAAGAAACATCTCCAGGACCGTTGGGACTTGAGAAAAGAGTTGGTCTTTACGATCGACCCCCGGACAGCCAAGGACTTCGACGATGCCATCTCCATTCGTCGGCTCCCCAAAGGCGGGTTTGTTCTGGGCGTCCATATCGCAGATGTTGCCCACTTCGTTCAGGAAGGATCCCCTTTAGATCACGAGGCCTTAGAGCGAGGAACCTCCGTATATCTTTTGGACACCGTGGTTCCGATGCTCCCCCACGATCTCTCAGGCGACCTGTGCTCCCTTCGGCCGGGTGAAGACCGGCTCACGATGACCGCTTGGATGACTCTGGACGCGCGGGGTATCCCCAGGCGTCTCAAATTGGCACCTTCCGTGATCCATTCCAGGGCGAGGCTGACGTATGAGGATGCCCAACGCATCCTGGATGGAGAAGAGCCCCAAGACCCGGAAACGACCCTTGCCGTGGATCTCCACTCACTTCGGCGAGCGCTTCGAGATGCCCATGACCTCTACCGGGTCCTGCGAGCACGTCGGATTGACCGCGGTGGACTGGACTTTGATCTCCCTGAACCGGTTTTTGAACTCCGGCCTTCCGGCGAAGTGATCGGGATCGAACCCGCCATCCGGCTGGATACCCACCGCATGATCGAAGAGTTCATGATCCTGGCCAACACCCAGGTCGCCAGTTTCCTCAAACGTCGAGGAATCCCAACGATTTACCGAATCCACGAGCCGCCTAAGCCCGAGAAGATTGAGGAGTTCCTGGAGATTGTGGCGTCCTTATTGGGGCGGCCCATCAAGCCCGACAGGAAGATCACCCCGAAATTCATCCAGGGTCTGCTCCGCGAGTTTGAAGGTCGCCCGGAAGAGAAACTCGTCAACTACCTCCTCCTCCGTTCCCTGGCAAAAGCCCGATACTCAGTACAGCCGATCGGACACTTCGGCCTGGCCCTCAAACATTACCTTCATTTCACTTCCCCCATTCGGCGATATCCAGACTTGATGGTTCACCGGATTGTCAAAGATGTCCTCAAAGGGCGCCCCCGAAAAGATGCAAAGTGGATCGAGCGCCTCGAAAAGATTGCAGAGCGCTCCACACAACGTGAGATCATCGCGCAGGACGCGGAATTTGAAATTCAGGACCTCAAACGGATGGAGTTCATGAAAGGCCACATCGGGGAGATCTTTGAGGGTGTCATTACCCACGTGACACCCTATGGGTTCTTCGTCGAAATCTCCCAATATCTCACAGAGGGATTTGTCTCCGTGGAAACCCTTGAGGGTAGGGTGACCTATCAGCGGGAACGACGCGCGCTGGTGAGTTCGTGGGGAGCAGAATACCACCTCGGACAAAAGGTCCGCGTCCAGGTCGTCAAGGTGGACAAGTTCCGAAAGCGGATGGATCTCATGTTGGTTCACTGAAGGCCGATGAGACCGTTTTTAAGATGGGTTTGGGTGTTATGGGGGATTGGATTGTGGGGAGGGTGTGGGAGAGGGCCCCAAGGCCGTGTCTCTGCCTCCCCCGAAGAACGACAACTCCTGTTTTATCAAGCGAAACTTCGGGCCCTGGACCACGAAATTCAGCGGATGGATTCTTTGCTCCAGAGCGGTATCCACGAGGACAACCGGCTTCGGCTGCAGCGAATCCGGACCCGGCTCCTGGTGGAAAAGGAGGCATGGACGCGCCTGAGACCAAGCCGTGTGGAACTCCCCAGGGATACACTCGTGCTTACGATTCACCTCGGCCCTCAAGGGCTCCAGGTGTTCTCGGTTTTGCCGGAGGCCCCCCCAAACCCCCGAGCCCCTCGTTGGGTGGCGGTTGCCCTTGTAGGGAATCAATGGAAGGCCCTGGCGCCAGGTAAGCGGTATCGAGTAGTGGTGCTCCCGGTTCTCCCCCAAACCTTTGTGCAACGCACCACCGCATACGCGTGTATCGTGGCCTATGAAGAAGTCAAGCAGAAGTAAAGCAAGCCCTACCCCTATGTTCCTGATCTGCACAAATGTCTTGAGGTTCGACGAGTGCGGTTCCTGGGAGGACTTCCTTGAACACGGTCTTCGGCCACTCCCGGATGGCTCCCTCGAAACCTTGGCATCGGGGATGCTGGGCCTATAAAATTTGAGCATGACAACTTTTCTCATGCTCTTTACACTCTGGACCGGTGCGTGGGGTGCTTCTCCATGGGCACCGGAAACCCCAACCTTCAATCCCTATCGCCCCCGGTATACATTCTTCATGACTTATGCTTCGACAGGACAATCGCTGATAGGTTCAGAGATCCAACTGCCTCTGGCGAACCCGAATCTCCGTCTGAGCCTCCTTTACTGGATGACGAATCAAAAGAGTTACGGGGGCTTGACATTGGATTATCAGCGGACCTTAGGGCCGGCTTCGGTGATGTTCCATCTTCGATTTCTCACGCCGCTTTCGCAACAGTTTTTGACACAGCCTCGGTTCTTCACCGGCGGGCGATAGGACACGAGAACGCAGCAACAGCATGAAGAGAAGGGGACAGGATTTTTAGTGTCACTTCGGGGACTGGCGAGCCCTTAAAGATCACGGAAATCAACGCATTCGGATAGCCGAATGGAGCGGGTCCTTGCGTTCTACCGAGCGCATGGCTAAAATAGGAATTTCCTAAGTGCCAGAAAACCAGGAGTTTCCGCGATGATCGAGGTTCTGAATCTGAAGAAGCGGTTCGCCACAGCCGTCGCGTTGGACGGAGTCAGTTTTTCGGTCCAACGCGGAGAAGTTCTGGGGTTCCTTGGCCCCAACGGGGCCGGCAAGACGACGACGATGCGAATCATCACCGGGTTCCTCATCCCAGATGAAGGGACGGTAAAGGTGGGTGAATACGACGTCCTGGAGCAGCCTCTGGAAGTGAAGCGCCTCATCGGCTACCTCCCCGAAGACAACCCCATTTACCAAGAAATGCGGGTGAACGAATTTCTTGACTTTGTGGCGGAGATCCGGGGGCTCACCGGTTCCGAGAAACGGGCAGCGATCGAACGCGTCATTGAAACCACAGGCTTGGAATCCAAGTACAAAAAGACCATTGAGACCCTTTCCAAAGGGTACCGACAGCGCGTGGGATTGGCCCAAGCCCTGCTCCATGACCCGGAGATCCTGATTCTGGACGAGCCAACGACCGGCTTAGACCCGTCTCAGATCGTGGAAATCCGGCGCCTGATCCAAGAACTCGGCAAAGAGAAGACGATCGTCCTCTCCACGCATATTCTTCCCGAGGTACAGGTGACGGCCACGCGCGTTGTCATCATCAACCAAGGAAGAATCGTTGCACAAGGGACGCTGGAGGAACTGACGGAAAAGGCCGCGGAAGGCGAGTCCACTTATGTAGAACTCCGGGCCAACCCGGAAGAAGTGGAGCAGGTCTTTGCTGCGACCCCATGGATTGAACGATTCCAGCGTGTAGAGGAACGGGACGGTGTGTACCGATGGGCCCTCCGCGGTCCCGAAGGACAGGATATCCGGGAAAACCTCTTCCGCCTTGCCGTAGAGAAAGACTGGACCCTCTTGGAACTCTGGCGTGAACGGGCAACCCTGGAGGAGGTCTTCCTCCACCTGACCACCGAGGAGGTCCCGGCATGAGAGGGATGATGGCTGTGCTTAAAAAGGAATTCAAAGCCTATTGGATCAGCCCGATGGGCTACATCTACCTCGTGGTCTTCCTGAGTCTGACGATGTGGATCTTCTTCCGAGGCTTCTTCATCATCAACCAAGCCAACATTCGGACCTTCTTCTCCATCTTGCCCTGGGTGTTCTTGCTCTTCATCCCTGCGATCACGATGCGGTTGTGGACCGAAGAGCGGCGGCTTGGCACCCTGGAACTCTTATTGACTTTACCGGTGAAGGACCATGAAGTGCTTTTGGGTAAGTTCTTCGCCGCGTATCTCTTTCTGATTCTGTCCCTGGTCCTAACCCTCCCCTTGCCGATCAGTGTTAGCCTGATCGGGAACCTGGATTGGGGGCAGGTTTTCACCAGTTACATCGGTGCACTGCTTCTGGGTGGGGCCTACCTCTCCATCGGCATCTTTGCGTCTTCCATCAGTTTTAACCAAATTGTGTCCTTTATTCTGGGAGCCGTCTTCATCTTCCTCCTTTACCTTGTGGGCATGCAGTGGATCCTGATGACGTTCCCACCGAAGATCGCGGCTGTGCTTCAATATCTCGGACTGGGCTATCACTATGAGGGCATCATCCGCGGGGTGCTGGACATCCGGGATGTCCTGTATTACCTCTCGGTGATGGCCATCTTTCTCTATCTCAATCTCCGAAGTGTGGAAGTCTGGAGATTAGGAGGGTGATCATGGCGACCGAAAAACGCACCGGCGTTCGGATCAGTTCTTGGTCGATGGGTGCCCTCTTCGTGGGGGTGATTGTGCTGATCAATGGCCTTGTTTGGAACCTGCCGATCCGGTACGACTTCACCGAAGAGAAACTCTACACGCTCTCTCCAGCGACCCGGAAAGTCCTATCCAATCTGGATGACCTTGTCACGGTCAAGGTCTTCTTTTCCAAGAAGTTGCCACCGGACTTGATGGTGGTTCGCGATGAGGTCCGAGATCTCCTGGAGGAATACCGAACCTATGCGCGGGGGAACTTACGGGTGGAGTTTGTAGACCCCCAGAAGGACCCGAAGACCGAATCGTATGTGGTCCGGCTCGGGATCCCGCCCGTGCAGATGAACGTCTTTGAGAAGGACAAACTTGAAGTCGTCAAAGGCTATTTGGGCATTGCGTTCTTCTACGCAGACAAGAAAGAGGTGATCCCGGTCGTCCAAGACGTATCGAACTTGGAATACGAGATCACTTCGCGCATCCTGAAACTTACCTCGCCCGAACAGAAGACCGTCGGGTTCATCTTTGCGGGCAAACACTCCCTGGACGACGATTACACCATGGTGAAACAGGAAGTGGAAAAGCAGTATGCGATCAAGACCTTTACTCCTGACCAGAAGATTGAAGGTGTGGATGTTCTGGTTGTGGTGGACGGCGACACCATGAGCCAGAAGGCGCTACAACACATTGAGGATTACATTCAGTCAGGCGGCAACACCCTCTTCCTGGTGGACGGCGCATACGTGAATGACAACCTCCAGGCCTTTCCATCTCAGAGCCTTACCTTAAAGGTTCTGAAGACATACGGCATCCGGATCAACAAGAACCTCGTCCTGGATGTCTCCAACGAAATTGCTCCCTTCCAGCGGGGCTTCATCCGGTTCTTTGTGCAGTATCCGTTCTGGATCAAGATCTTAAAGCGGGGCTTCAATGCGCAACTTCCTCCGGTTCGGCGGTTGGAGTCCCTGGTCTTGCCGTGGGCCTCTTCCGTGGATGTCGATACGACCGTGAGTGATAGTGTCCATCCGGTGGAGTTCCAGCCGTTGGTGCAGACGACGCCGAAGGCGTGGGACCAGCGGAATTTCTTCATCCTGGATCCTCAGTCCATCCGGATCCCCAAGCCGGACGAACGAAAGCAGTTTACCATGGCCGTGCTCGCCCACGGTTCCTTCCGGCGACACTTTGGCGATACCACCGCGTACAGCCCCAAGACCCTACTCGCCGTCGTGGGCAATACTCGATTCCTGACCGATATGTTCGCCGGTTCCTTCCCCGAGAACCTGACCTTCTTTATGAACCTGGTGGACTACATGGGTTTGGGTGAAGAGTTGATTGCGATCCGTTCAAAAGGCGTCACAGACCGACCGCTGAAACCCTTGACCGAGGCCCAGAAGACCCTCTTTAAGTTCATCAACATCTATGCTTTGCCGATCCTGATTGCCCTGATCGGGGTGGTCGTGTATATCCAACGGCGAAGGGAGGAAACAGAATGAGAAAGGAAATCACCGTACTCTTAACCCTGTTACTGGTCTTGGTGTTGATCTACATTGGGCGTTACGTGGCCCAAAAGGGCCAAAAACGTTCCGGCTTCCTTCTGGAACGGATTACCCCGACCGATGTCGCGGCCCTGACCATCATTGAGGGCTCGGATACGGTCCGCCTGATCCAGCAGGACGGGACCTGGCGAATCCAGTTGGATTCCGTCCGCACGGGCCGGGTCAACACTCAGATGATCGAACGGTGGCAGAAAACCCTTGGCGAGACCTCCTATGAACTGGCCTCCAGGAACCCGGAGAAGTTTAAGACCCTGGAGGTCACCCCAGACAAAGCCGTGGAAGTGATCTTTTACGGACCCGACCGAAAAGTCCTGGCAGATGTCTTGATCGGGAAACTCGGGCCGGACTACAACTCTTCATACATCCGGGTCAAAGACGCCAATGTGGTCTACCTTGCATCGGCCAACCTTCGGAGCCTGTTCCCCCGCAAGACTTGGGCCTGGCGAGACCGGAACATGCTGTCTTTCGACATGAAAGATGTGACCGGCCTGCGGGTCTACCTCTCGGAAGATTCCGTGATCGTCTCCCGGGATACCCTGTGGCGAGTCCAAGGCATAGCGTCCCCGGATACCCTCCAGATCCGATCCCTCCTCCGGGTCTTGAGTCGGCTTACTGCGATTGACTTTGCGGATACGCTGACCCTGGATCAGGCCGGCCTGAACCCGCCGAAGGCCCGGGTCGTCATCGAATTAAGCGACGGCACGGAAAAGGTCCTCAAGATTGGAGATCCAAAAGAAAATCGGGGCTACTACGCACAGGTCAAAGGCGATGAAACCCTCTACGTGATGTCAAAGTACAGCGGTGACCTCGTGTTGAACTTCAAGGAGAAAGTGTCGGGCCAAAAGGAACAAGCCCAGAAGAAATCTGGCACGAAGGTCCGGCGGGCCATCGCCAAAAGGGTGGAGAAGAAGTCCTGAAACAGCGTTTCATAACACTCGGGCTCCTCTTTTCAAGCCTTGTCTGGCTTGGGACACAGTGTGCGCATCCTATGCCTCCCCCAGGCAAGCCCGAACTGGAAGGCCCAGACCTGAAAATCCTGGAACCGTCGGAGGGAGATACGGTGTGGGATACCCTGAAAGTCCGCGTGGAGGCAGAGGACCCGTCTGGGGTCCGATGGGTCCAGGTCTACCTCGACCGACAATCCATGGGCCGGGATTCCGCTGCACCGTTTGAAATTGTCACGCCACTGCCTGAGATCCCGGACACCCTCCATCGGTTGCGGGTGGAAGCCATCGACCGCTGGGAAAATAAGAGCCGGGTGCAGATCACCCTCTTTACCCGACACCACACGCCCGCTGCTCCTTCGGACACCTTGAAACCGCAGGAAAAACACTGAACTGTGAAGGAGGAGACACCGATGAAAACACGCACCGTGTATGTTCGGGATATTCCCATTGGAGGAGGCCATCCCCTGGTCTTGATTGCTGGCCCGTGCGTCATTGAAAGTGAAGACCTTACGCTTCGGACCGCGGAACGGATCCGTGAGATTACAGATCGCCTGGGGATCCCCTTCATCTTCAAGAGTTCGTACGCGAAAGACAATCGTTCCTCCGTGGACTACTACTACGGGCCGGGACTGGAGGAAGGGCTCCGAATCCTGGAAAAAGTCAAGGCGGAGATCGGCGTGCCGGTCCTGTCGGATGTTCACTACCCCGACGAAGTTGAGGCCGCGGCAGAGGTTTTGGACGTGCTCCAAATCCCGGCGTTTTTGTGCATGCAAACACGGTTAGGCGTCACCGTCGGCAAAGCCGGGAAGCCCGTCAACATCAAAAAGGGGCAATTCCTGGCCCCCGAAGACATGCATAAAGTCGTCAAAAAGATGGAATCCACTGGGAATCACCAAATCCTCTTGACCGAGCGAGGGAACTTTTTCGGCTATCACAACCTCATTGTGGACATGCGTTCCTTTCGGATTATGCGCAAGACCGGGTATCCTGTGGTGTTTGATGTCACGCACACGGTTCGGCGATACGGGATTCCTTCGGCGGACCCACGGGGCGGCAGCCCGGAGCATGTGCCGGCATTGACGCGGGCGGGGGTCGCGGCCGGTATTGACGCTTTGTTCATCGAGACCCATCCGGATCCCCCCAGCGCCCTCTCCGATGCCTCGTCCATGTGGCCCCTCGATCAACTGGAACCCCTTCTACAGGTCGCGAAAGCCATCGACGAACTGGTCCGCCAATACACCCCACAAGACGAGGAGGATTCATGAGGGCGTACCTGATCTCAACGGGCACAGAACTGCTCCGGGGGAAAGTGAACCAGGACCCCAGTCTGGTCTGCAGAGCGTTGATTGCTCGAGGTATTGAGCCGATTCGGGAAGTCACACTGCCCGACGACGTGGAGGCCCTGAAGGTGGAACTGGACCGCGGCTTCCAGATGGCAGACCTGGTGTTCACCTTTGGCGGCCTGGGACCCACCCATGACGACCAAACCAAGCGGGCACTGGCAGAATATTTTGGTGGTCAGATCCGATTCCACGCGCCATATTTCAATTCGCTCCTGCCAAGGCTCAAGAAGACCGGCCGTACCCACCTTGAGTCCTACCGAGCATTTGCAGAGTTGCCCGAAGGCTTTGAAATCCTCTCGAACCCGAGAGGATTGGCCCCGGCTCTGATCCGGAAGACCGACGTGGGAAAGTTCCTGATCGCACTCCCCGGCCCACCCCAGGAGGTTCTCGCCATCCTGCACGGCCCTCTGACCCCATACTTGGAACAGTGGGGGACAGATAAACATCGGACCGTAGCCCTCCATCTTTTTGGGCTTACAGAACCTGAACTCATGGCCATGTTGGAAGATACAATAGGCTCCGATGCGCTCTCTGATCTTTCCATAATCCCTGACGTGGATGGGATCCACCTCTATGTCCCTATAGAGCCAGAAGAGCGGATCCAGAAAATTCGGACCATGTTGGGGCCTCACCTCTATGGGGAGGGTCCGGAGACCCTGGAGTATGTCATCGGTCGGCTCCTGAGGACCCGGAATTGGACAGTTGCCACGGCGGAGTCGCTCACCGGCGGCCTGGTCGGGCACCTGATCACGCAAGTCCATGGAAGTTCCGACTACTATCAGGGGGGCATGGTGACGTACTCGGATTTCGCCAAGCGGCAGCAACTGGGCGTTCGGCATCAAGACCTCTTGCGCTACGGTGCGGTATCCGAGCCGGTGGCTGCACAGATGGCAGATGGGGTCCGCCAAAAGTTTGGCACCGATGTGGGGCTCTCAACGACCGGGATCGCTGGGCCGACCGGCGGAACTCCACTCAAACCCGTAGGGCTGGTGTACCTCGGGCTCTCCATCCAGGGGAAGACGCGCGTTTTTCGCAGAGTCTTTTCGGGGAGTCGGGAAGACATCAAATTCCACGCTGCCTATACCCTCCTGGACCTTCTTCGCAGAGCCTTACTCGGGGTCCTTTAGTCCCTCCCTCGAACCCTTTGCCCCTCCATTGCCCCACCGTAGAAAGGTCTCAGGGGTCCATTGCTTGAACTCCTTCTGGGGACCTGTTATATTTTTAAAGTCCACAAAAGGAGCGTTGACCATGGGCATCGCATAAACCCATCCAGAGGACTTTTCTCTCCTCCCCTATTGTCGGATCCGGCGGTTCCGTTTTTTCTCCCATGAAGGAGGTGAACCATGCACGAGATTCTCCGGTTCGACCGGGTGGCGTTCCAGTATCCCCAGCAGCCGCGCCCCTTGTTTGGAGAGGTGTCGTTTGTCCTTTACGAAGGGGATCGGGTCGGCATTTTGGGGTACAACGGGTCCGGCAAGACCACTCTCCTCAAGTTGATGGCGGGGCGATTGCAGCCCATTGATGGACAGATCGTCCGCCATCGGACCCGGATCCGAACCTTGGATCAGGTGGCCACCCTAACCACAGACCCTGCCTTCCCCATCCTTGCGGTTCTGCTGGAACCACCGGAATTGGGTCAACTTTACGCCGAACTTGAGGCCATGGAATCCCAGGGGATTCCAGATCCCATGGGATATGCCGAAAAGATTCAGCAGTTTCAGGACGTTGGAGGATTCGAACGACTTCATGCAATTCAGCGTGCATTGAGCCGGTGGAAAGCCCCTGCCGCTTGGGTTCACCGACGCTGGAGTGAATTGTCCGGCGGTGAACGCCGGCTGCTCCTGATCCTGCGAACCCTCTTGCAACCGGCAGATCTCTATCTCCTGGATGAACCGACGAATTTTCTGGACGATGAGGGGCTGGCCCTCCTCGTCCGTGCGGTTCAGAATACCCCAGGCACTTTTGTGATCGTCTCCCATGACCGGTGGTTCCTGGACCAAACGGTCCAACAGATCTTTGAACTGGACCGAGGGCGTCTCATCGTTTACCGAGGCAACTACAGCGTTTATTTTGAGACCAAACAGCGCGTGTGGAAGGAACGGCACCGGCAAGCACAGAGGATCGACCGGGAGATCCGCCACCTCAGGCAAATCCAGCACCGTTACCAGATCTGGGGCAATCGCAAAGAGCGGGAAAAGCGCGGGGCATACGACAAAGGCTTCGTCGGGAGTCGGGCTGCAAGGCTCATGAAACGAGCAGCCCGGGCCCGTGAAAAGATCCAGCAACGGATTGAGGAACTCCAACGGATCAAGCCCTTTGTCGAACACCCTCATCCCATCAGGTTCCCGAAAGTTTCGGTCCCCAAGGGGATCTGTCTTTCCGTATTCCAGGTGTCTCAACGTATGGGGGACCGTCTTCTATTCCACGGCATCTCTTTCACCGTCGCCTGGGGAGAGAAGGTTCTCATTGCTGGCCCTAACGGATCCGGCAAAACAACCCTACTCCGCATCCTTTTGGGGGATCTCTCTCCAGATTCCGGAGAAATCCATTGGGACCGTGGGGTTCGGATCGGTGTGTTGCCTCAGGATCTCCCGCCTGAGACGGATCCTACCCCCCTCTTCAAACGGTACCCGATCCACATCCGTACCCGTGCTCTTGAACTTTTGGGATGTCTTGGGATCCGCAAAGAGACGGTGTACCAGCCGATCTCCCATCTTAGTGAGGGGCAACGCCGAAAGGTCCGAATCGTGGACCTCATCCTGCAGGCCCCCAATGTCCTGATCTTGGATGAACCGACCACCCATCTGGACTCGCCCTCCATTGAACTCTTAGAACAGGCCCTCTGCGGGTGGAACGGCACCCTGATCCTGGTCACCCATGACCGTTATCTCAGGGAAGCCCTGACGCTCCAAACGATCCCCCTGGGCGCCCAATCCACCGATAGGCACAGGGTGTAAACTATCATGACCACAAACACAGCACAAAAGGAGGTTCAAACCATGGAATATCGGAACTTAGGGCGCACGGGATTAAAGGTGAGTGAAATCTGTTTGGGCACCATGCAATTCGGCTGGACCGCGGACGAGCAGACCTCATTCAAGATCCTGGACGCCTTCTATGAGGCTGGAGGGAATTTCATTGATACCGCTGATGTCTATTCCCGGTGGGCTGAGGGGAATCCCGGCGGCGTTTCCGAGACCATTATCGGCAAATGGATGAAGGAGCGTGGGAACCGCCAGGACATCGTTCTGGCGACCAAGGTTCGGGGTCGGATGTGGGAAGGCCCGAACGGTGAGGGCCTGAGCCGCCACCATATCATGCGGGCCGTTGAGGATAGCCTCCGTCGACTCCAGACGGACTACATTGACCTCTATCAAGTTCACGCTCCGGACTGGAGCACTCCCATTGAGGAGACCCTTCGGGCGCTGGACGACCTTGTCCATCAAGGCAAAGTCTTGTATATCGGCGCTTCCAATTATCCCGCCTGGCTCTTGATGAAGAGCCTGTGGGTCAGTGATGTCCGGAACCTGGTCCGGTTCGATTCCCTTCAACCCCATTACAACCTGGTCCATAGAGCGGAGTTTGAGCGAGAACTGATGTACGTCGTGCAGGAATATGGCATCGGTGTGATCCCGTACAGCCCTCTGGCAGCGGGCTTCTTAACTGGCAAGTATCGTCCAGACAAGCCGCTGCCTGAGAGTGCCCGCGCGGAGCGGATTCGACAACGGTATTTCTCAGACAAAAACTTCAAACTCCTGGAAAAGATGGACGAGATTGGCAAGAACCATGGCAAAACCATCGCTCAGGTTGCCCTGGCGTGGCTGCTGACCAAGCCCTACATCACTGCCCCGATCATTGGCGCGAACACGGTGGAACAACTTCAGGAGAACTTGGGGGCCGTGGGGTTCCGGCTCAGTGATGAGGAGATGCAAATCCTGGATGAACTCAGCGATTGGCGGAATGGGGGGTAGTTGTGGGTTTCCCCAGCCCGGCGTATGATTAGAGCGTGAGCACAGATCAACACACTGCCCTCGGGCGTTCGCACTTTCGCGACCCAAGGATTCGCCCTTATGTCCGGGCCCTTGCGTGGAAGGGCCTGGTTGAGGGGGTTCTCTGGGCGGCCCTCGTCTTTTTGAGCGGAGCGGGGCTGGCAACCCTGGGCATTTTCCCTGTCTCTCTGAAAGTTCTCCAGGTCTTGTCTGCAGCGGCACTGGCCGCGGGGATTGTCCAAAGATGGCGACATCTGGTCACTCCGCTGGCCTTTGCCCGATACCTCCGTGAGATTGCCCCACAGACTGAGGATTACCTGAGCCTTGTCGAACTCCAGCAGAAAGGCGATCTTCCGTCCCCATACCGAGACCGCCTCCTCGTGCAAGTCCAGCAACTTTTCCAACGCGAATCCATTTCCATCCCCTGGTCCAAGGCCGCGATCCTGAGTTTTGTCGGCTCGGTCATGTTTTTGCTCGTCACGGTCGTAGCTCGGCCCCATGGCCTTGTCCGTTGGCTTTACCTCCAGGCGGGCCAGCCGGATCCGTGGGCGCCATATGCATTTGTCCTACCTGGCAATGCCCAGGTCCTTGAAGGAGACCCGGTCCGGTTCCACATTGAACTCTACGCCCTTCCCCATGAAGTCCCCGTCCTCGTGTTCAATGATGTAGACACGCTTCGGTTGGTCTCAGCCGCTAAGAACGCACCCGTTTTTGAGGCCCAGCGGGTTTTCCCCTCCTCAGGCACGGTGCGATACCGGGTTGTCGCTGGCACGTTCCAATCACCCACCTATCAACTTCGCATTGACCCTCATCCCCTGGTGGAAGGGCTCCAGGGTGTTGTCCAATATCCCGCTTACACAGGTTGGCCTACGGATACGCTCTCGGATCCCTATGTTTTGGATCTCCTGGAGGGCTCAGTGGTCCAATTCCATGGGGAGCTCCGATATGCCGATACCCTCCGCATTTACGCGGATACCGGCGCGCTTTTGTTGACCACGGCCGGCCCGGAAGTGCGGTTCACCTGGGCACCTGCCGCTTCGGGTGCACTCCACTTCGTGTACACACTGAACGGGCGAACCCTTGTGGATTCCTCCCTGATCCGGGCACGGGTCACACCCGACGATCCCCCCAAGGTGACGCTCCTCTTTCCTCCAGCCGAAGAGGTGGAACTCCCCCAAGACGAAAAGGTCCCGGTCTTTACCCGCGTGGAGGATGATTATGGGCTCCAGCGGATAGAAATCGAGATCGAGTTCCAGGGTGGGACATCCCGAGTTCCGATGCGGCAGTACAAAGCCCGGGATATTGCTCTGGACACACTGGCAACTCAACTGGACCTCAGTCCCTTCGGCATGATGCCTGGTGACGAACTGGTCTTCTTTGTCCGGGCACAAGATTGGAAGGGACAGTGGGGTGAAAGCCCCCACGTTCGGGTCCGGTTCCCCACTCTGGCAGAGACTTATGAGCAGGCCGCGGAGGCGACCGAGGCGGGGGAACAGACAACCGCCGATCTCCAGCAGGCCACAGAGACCCTGCTTGAGGAGATCCAGAAACTCTCCGAACGCATCAAAAGTCAGGACAAAGTCGGCTGGAACGAACAGCAGCAACTCCGGGAGACCTTACAGCAACAGCAGGAAGTGCTCAAACGACTGAGCGAGGCGGCTCAAACTCTCAACCAAACCCTGCAGAACCTCCAGGCCCTGAACCAATTGGATCCAGAGATTGCAGAAAAGGCTGCGCGGATTAGCGAACTCTTTCAAGAAGTGATGACCGAAAAGCTCCGAAAATCTCTGGAAAAGTTACACGAAGCCCTCCAGAAGGTGAAGCCCGAGGAGGTCCAGAAGGCTCTGGAAGAATTGCAACAGAACCAGGAGGCTTTGAAAGAGGCACTTGAACGGATGGAACAAATCCTGGAACGATTCAAACAGGAGATCCGATTTGCGCAACTGGAAGAGCGGTTGGACGCGCTCCTGGAATCCCAGCAACGGCTGAAAGAACAGACAGAGGAGACAACGAACCCGGAGGAACTCCAGGCTTTAGCCCAACAGCAGCAAGTCCTAACACAGGAACTTCAGGATATCCGAGAAGAGATGACGTCATTGGCACAGGAACTTCAAGCGGAGAGTCCTGACATCGCGGACACCTTAGCGGCGTTGGCGGAGAACGAAGCCCAGGCGGCGGAAGGCGCGATGGAAACGGCGCAACAGGAACTCTCGAAAGGAGCCCAGAGTGAAGCCACATCCTCGCAACGGAGAGCGATCCAGTCGTTAGCAGCCACCAAACAAAAGATCTCCAGACTCCGCCAGCAATTCTCGGGGCTACGGAAACAAGAAATTGCGGAAAAGATCCGGCGCCTTCGGAGGTCCCTGATCTTTCTTTCCGAGGTCCAATCTCAGGTCCTCCAATCCTTGAACACGGATGGGGCAGACCCACTGGACTTAGGGCACCGAGTTGAAGGGGTCCGGGAGGGTCTGACTGCAGCCTTACAGGCCTTGAAGGACTTGAGTCGTCAGACCCTCATGCTATCCTTGGCGTTAGGTGCGATGTTGGATCAGGCGCGAGAGGTCTCGGGTCAGGCGGCGATGAACCTCGGGCTGCTCCGGCCTTCTGCGGCTCGAGCATTCTTAGAGCAGTCCCAGACGCTCCTCAATCGTGTTGTGCTGATCTTGTTCCAGTCGGAGTCCCGTCTCTCGCAGTCCTCCGGGTCCTCGACCGGGCTGGACCAAATGTTGCAACAACTTGCCGAACTGGCGAATCAACAGATGTCGTTAAACATGCAGGGGCAATCCATTTTGCCCTTGCCGAGTCCAATCCCTTCGTCTCTCCAGCAGCAACTCGCACAGATGGCTGCACAACAGGCCGCCATCCGACAGGCCTTGCAACAACTTCAGCAGATGCTGGGCGATCAAGGTTTGATGTCTGCCCTGGAGGGTGCCCAGAAGGCGATGAAGGAGGCGGAAGAGGCCTTACGACAGGGCCGATACGATGAAGAGGTACTCAAGAAGCAGGAGAAGGCCCTGGAACGGCTCCTGCAGGCTGAACGATCAATCCGGAAGCGCGAGTTTGCGCGTCAACGCAAATCTCAGCCGGGCAAACCGTATGAATACACACCGCCCTCTTCCCCATCCCTTGCAGCCAGTCGGGAGAAGATCAAAAGGGCGCTTCTGCAACTTGATCGGCAGCGCGTTGATCCGGCATACCGTGCTCTGATCGAGGCGTATCTCCGGACCCTCCTGAAGCAAGCCCAGTAACGGGCTCCGGCTTCAGGGATGGACCATCCCCAGTTGCCACATCAAAAAGATGAGCTGGTCCGCATAGGATTCAAAGAACTTCCACAGGGGTCGGCCGGCGCCGTGTCCGGTCTTGGGTTCCACATACAGCAAAACCGGCCGCCCTTCTGTCGCCACCGCCTGGAGTTTTGCGGTCATTTTCAAGGCATGCATGGGATGAACCCGGGTATCGCCCTCGGAGGTCTTCAGAAAAACCGCAGGGTACTGCACGCCGGGCCGGACGTGGTGGTATGGAGAGTAGGCATAGATGTACCGAAAATCGGCTTCAACGTCCGGATTGCCGTACTCCGTGGTCCAGATGTGGGCCACACTGAACTTGTGGAAACGGATCATATCCAGCAAGGGCACCGCGCAGTAGACCGCGCGGAACAACTCCGGTCGCTGGGTCATGACAGCCCCTACCAAGAGCCCGCCGTTGCTTCCGCCCGAGATGGCCAGTTTTTCGGGGCTGGTGTACCCTTTGCGGATCAAATATTCCGCCGCTGCGATGAAATCATCGAAGACATTCTGCTTGTTCTCCCGCATGCCAGCGCGGTGCCAGGATTCCCCGTACTCGTCACCTCCCCGAATCCCTGGGATCGCAACGATGCCACCCCTTCGGAACCACGGCAACAGATGCTTGGCAAAGAACGGGGAGATGCCGATCCCAAACCCACCGTACCCGGTGAGGAGGGCGGGTGTAGACCCGTCTCGGGGGATTCCCTTAGGCATCAAGATATACATCGGGACCCGCGTGCCGTCCTTGGATTCATAGAAGACAAACTCCTGCTCAAACTGAGATGGATCAAAGTTGACGGGCATTTGCCAGAGTTTTTGTCCCTCTCCTGTGTCCAGGTTCAACGCAAAAAGCGTCGGCGGGTAGAAAAAGGATTGGAACTGATAATACAGAATGGGTTTGTCGGGCACTCCGCGGATCGCGGCGTTCCCTTTCATCGGCAGGGGGAGTTCTTGGAGGAGATTGCCTTCCAGGTCATAGACCAAGATGCGGGAATAGGTGTCCTGTTTCACATGAACAACGACACGGCCCCCCACGATTCGGAAATCCTCAATCACCCCCTCCATTTGGGGGACGATTTCTTTCCAGTGAGACTCATCAGGTGCAGCGGCCGGGGTCTTAACAATCCGGCCCCGAGGTGCCTGGTCCGTCGTCAGAATGATGAGGGTATCACGAAAGACATCTGCTGAGAAGGTCGCATCCTTGCCCACTGCAACCGGGATCCACCCGGTGTCCTGGTCCATGGGACGGACGTAAAGGTCGTTCTTTCCCCAGCCTCGGTGGACCGTCAAGAAGAGATACCGATGGTCTGTTGACGCAGCAACACCTGGAAGGTATTCCTCAGGAAGCCCTTTGCCATAAACGTACGCGTCTTCCTTAGGGTCAGTCCCGAGGCGGTGGAAGTACACATAGGGTCGAAAGCCCTCCGGATCCATGTTTCGGGTATAGTAGAACCCCCGATTGTCGGGTAGCCATGCGACCGAGGCCCATTTGGTGTCCGGGATGGTCTCGGGGAGTAGGGTTTGCGTGTTTACATCCAGGATATAGAGCGTGCTTAACTCCGTGCCTTTGGCAGATTTCCCATACGCAATGTACTGTCCGTCGGGGGAGATATAGAGCCAGTCAAGAGCGACGGTGCCGTCTTCGCTAAAGGTATTGGGATCGAGCACGACCTGCCCGGATCCCGGCCGGTAAGTGCCTTCCGTCATGTACAGGACTGCGTGGTTTTGCAAGCCGGTGCGCCGGAAGTAGAAGAACCGATCCTGCGCCATGGTAGGCAATGAGAAAGTTTCGGTTGTGTACAGAGCCTTTAACTCCTCAATGATTTTCTGCCGTTCGGGGAACTGATCTAAAATCTGTCGGGTCAGCCGGTTCTGAGCCTGGATCCAGGTTTGGACCTCGGGATCGTCTATGTTCTCCAGCCACCGATAGGGATCGGGGACCGGGGTTCCAAACAGGGTATCCACAACATCCACGGTTCGGGTCTTCGGGTACTCTACGGCCATACCGGGTACCTCCCCAAGGGTTAACGCCCACGCGATCGTTCCAAGCAGGTGGACGAAAAGGGTTCTACGCATGTGCATAGTTTCCAGGGAGGTTCAGAAGGGTGCAAGGGCGAGGGGCCCACCTCAAACCTCAATAGACCAGAACAGTCGCGTCGTTCAAAATCATCCGTGCAACACTGGGATGGCCCTGGTGCTCTTGAATCAGGGGAAAAAGGGCCTCGGACAACTTCTCTTCCACGCCGTAAGCACGTGCGCAAAATTTACATGCACCACGGATGGAAGTGGCGACCTGACGGTAAAGGGGATGGAGACTGCTTGTGGGGTTTAGCAGTTCCGGAACCCATCGGGTTGCGGCTCCTTCGAAATAGATGCCGACCGGGATGCCATGGTTCTGCAGGTCTTGTGCGGTCTCCAGGGCGTGGAACACACGCCCCAGACCCTCCTGGGTCTCTGGGGCAGCCAGGATGAGGATCATCACGGACCGCATCGTTCAACGGTCCTTGCCGTGTCCGTAGACCGCGCCTACAACCACGCCGTACCCAAAGTGCCCGATCAGGCTTCCAAAGGCCTTGGATGCTGCCCCCATAAAGATCGGGCCTCCCATCATCGGCACCACGACAAGCATGGCCAAGAGCCAGGGGAAGATTCCGTAAAGGAGCCCACGGACTGCGGGTGCACCGGGGAGCCAAGCGTAAAAGGCTCCTGCGTAGAGGACCGCCAGAACGACACCGATGAGGAAATGGAGGAGCCATCCGACGAGGATGGGAGCCTTCAGGGACATTGCCAACATCTCCCACGGACCGCCCATGGGAATCCCCATCAGGGGAGCAACATAGACCAACAACGTCATGGCCACCGTACCGATGAGACCGGCCAAAATGGCTTTTGTGAGATGAAACGTCTTCATGATTCAACCTCCTTAAGGTTTTACAACGGGAATCATAGGGGTCCCCGTCGGAAAAGTCTCCCGGGCCCAAGACATCCAGCACGAGTTCTCGACCCTCCAGATCCCGGTACCCGATCTCCA
>CAYQZW010000015.1:20524-22266 GCA_964422065.1 uncultured bacterium
CCCAAGACATCCAGCACGAGTTCTCGACCCTCCAGATCCCGGTACCCGATCTCCACGTGCCCTTTCTTGATCAGGTAGATTTGGCGGAGATCCTCTTGCGAGAAATACACCGTATCCTTCGGCGGGAACGTCCGCATGGTGCTGCGACGGTCCAGGTGCTCCATCTCAGACTCGGGGATTCTGCGGAAGAGATCGAGTTGTTTCAGATACCAAAATTTGAGTTCATGTTCTAACATGCCAGACGAATCATAGACCCGAACACCCAGGAGGTCAAACTTGGCAGGCCCCGATTTGCGAACAACGCGGGCTTTGGATCTGCCTGAGTGGGCGAAACACCCACACAAAACAGCAAAAGGCCCCGATACCCGGAAGAAAGCATGGGGGCCAAAGGTGACGTGCCAAAGGGCTTGATGAGGTGGCGAGACGTGTAGGGGTCAGTACCGGTAGCCCTGTCGTTCCTCCTCGGACTCAAGGGGGACACCGAGTCCCAGGACCAAACGGTTGACGAAGTTGAAGTATGCGACGATCTGGACGATGTCCAAAATCGCGCGGTCATCGTATCCCGCGTCTCGTAGAGGTGCCAGGTCTTGTTCTTGGAGTTCCCATGGCCTTCGTGTGAGTTTTTCAGCGAATTGACAGAGGACGCGATCACGGGGGTCCAGATCGTCCCAGGCGCGGTTCTGGACCTTCTGGATGTAATCGGCCCGTTTCTCATAGCGTGCCAGGGCATCGGAGTGGTGTGCGACACAGTAGGCACACGCATTGACCGCTGAAGTTGCGACCCCGAGGAGTTCACGTTCCCGACGCCTTAAAGGGGAGGGGCCAAACATCAACGTCAGGTAAAGGTCCATGTGTGCCAAGAGACTCCGAGGGTTCAGGCTATGGATCATGTGGATCTCTGCAATTTTTCCACGTTTCGTGCGAATCTCGTCGTAGATCGCCTGGAGTTCTCCCTGTGCTTCCCCCGGGCGGATCACCTGAATCCACGGCTGTTGTTTCATGGCTGGGCATCTCCCTTGGGTTTTTGGAACACCCGATCGAGGAACTCCACCACCCGGGTATACGCGTCAATGCGATTTTTTAGTTTACTGAGCCCATGTCCCTCATCCTCATAGATCTGGAGTTCAACGGGCTGCCCCTTCGCCTTCAAGGCCTGGTAAATCTGTTCTGCTTCATAGACGGGCACGCGGGGGTCGTTCCGGCCGTGGATGATGAACAAGGGGGCCCGGATGCGATCGATATAATGAATGGGTGAAATCCGCTTCAGCAACGCTTCATCTTCCAGGCTCCCGTATTCGGCTTCTCGGAGCTTTCGGCGATAGGGGCCGGTGCGTTCCAGGAAGGTCTTGAAGTTGGCGATGCCAACAATATCGATACCGGCAGCGAAGAGGTCCGGGTGGAACGTCAACCCGGCGAGCACCATGTAGCCGCCATAACTCCCGCCCATGACGGCGATCCGTTCCGAATCCACCAGGCCGGAGGCTTTGAGCCATTGGACCCCTTCTGCAAGGTCTCGGACCGCATCCAGTCGTTTCTCCCGGTCGTCCAGATGAAGATAGGTCCGGCCATAGCCTGCGCTTCCCCGGACATTGGGAGCAAAGACCGCATAGCCCCGATAGAGAAAGTATTGGAACAAGGGCGAAAACCCGGGTCGGTACTGGCTCTCGGGTCCGCCACGAACGTATATAATGACCGAGGGCCTGTCCCCGTGTAATGTCCAAGGGACCCACACAATACGCCCA
>CAYQZW010000016.1:0-21620 GCA_964422065.1 uncultured bacterium
GCTTAAGAGATCTTTCCGTAGCACAACCCCCAGAAGCCGGTGGTCCTGCACCAAGGGAAGAGCGTCTGCATCGGTTTCCCGCATCCGTTCCATCGCCTCCAGGATAGACATGGAAGGGTGGAGCATCTCCTGTTTTAAGATGTCCCGGACGCGGATTGTAACTCCCTTTTCCTGAGCCTGAAGATACGCCTTCTCAAAGTCCCTAAAGAAAACCACACCTGCAAAGAATCCACGGGCATCCAAAACCGGGAGCGTGTCATGGGCAGACTTTCGGAAGGCTCGCGCGACGTCCTCCAGAGGGTCGTCTGGGGAAAGGAGAACACATCGCCTTCGAACAATGGCCTGGAGGGTCAGTGGTGTAGGTTCTCCCCAGCGTATCCCCAATCGGCCTAAAAAGTGCTGAAGCATCCGATGGAAATCTTGGTCGAGGAGTGGTTCAACCCCGCGTTGGATGAGAGAGAGGGTGGTCACCTCACCGGCCCACACCAAGGACTGGCGGAGGAGGATGAGGCCAGCGATCTCGAAGATCACGGTTGCGGCCAAGGCGATGTTCATGACCCCAGCGTATTCCGGCCCCAGAGTCCCGACGTAGAGGGCCAGACCCGTGGACATCCCTCCCTGGGCCAGGATCCCCAGGCCCAAAAGACGGCCGTCCACCTCCAGGTTCCATCGTTTTGCCGGGATCCATGCCCCGAGAATCTTCCCCGCGGTTCGACCCAGGATATAGAACCACACCGCAAATCGGAGATGGACCAGCCTTGGAAAGTCAATGCTGGCTCCTGCGATAAAGAAAAATAGGGCATAGACGAACTCGCTGAGGAGGTTGATTGGGGCCAGGGCTCGTTTTTGCAGGACGGATGCGTTCGAGGCCGTGATTCCAAAGGTTAAAGCAAACACATAAGGTTCCTGGAATCGGGTCGCGAGTCCCAACCCCAGGAGGAAGAGCCCCCAGGAGACCACAGAAAGTAACGTGGAGTCTTGGATAATGGTCTCAAGATAGGCCAGAGCCAGCCCCACAATCACCCCCCAAACTCCAGATGCGATCAAGAGCCCAATACTCGTCAGCCAGTGAATTTCTGATCCAGAGACAAAGGGGATCACGAGCCGGAATGCAAGCAGGGCCAGGAGGTTGTCAATGGCAATAATGAGGAAGATCAATTGAGAGAGAGCCCCTTCCGCACGGTATTCCTCGATGACCGTCACGGCAATGGCCGCTGTGGGTGCGGCGATAAGCCCCGTGATCACAGACGAAAGGAGATGGTGTGTCAGGAGATACATCAACAGGGTCACCATGACGAAGGTCAGCCCAGCCTGGATCAGAGCAAGGAGGGTGTATCGGAGAGCCTCTCCACGGAACGCTTCCAGGCGGACATTTTTGCCTACCAGGTAAAGGATGTACGCGAGCAGGAACTCTTTGATCGGGGCCATCTCATGGAGGAACCCGGGATCCAGGATATTGAGGCCGAAGGGCCCCAGGAGTGCTCCACCGGCCAGGTAGCCGATCACGATCGGGAGTTTTAATCTCCTCGCCAGTTCGCCGAAAAGGAGACTAACGACCCAAACGATCCCGATCTTATACACCAGTTGCGCGTCAGCCATATTCCAACACCAAGTCCCTTCGATAAAGGACCCCCAGGATCCGTTGACGGTCGACCACAGGCAGGCAATCGAGGTCGAACTTCTCCATGACGTGGAGCGCTGTCCCCAACGGGACATCTGGCGAGATTGAGTATTGAGGATTTGCGAGATCCACGGCTCGAATGAGTTGGTGGGTGGTTTCGTCTAAAGCCAGGAGTTCCAGATGATGTGCCTGGATGAGCCCGAGATACTCCTGGTGTTGACCCACGACAGGGAGGGCCAGCGTGTGGCTTTTGGTCAGTGCCTGGACCACGGCATCCAAGGAAGCATCCGGGTGTACACTCACGTAGTGTTTCCGCATGAGGTCACGGACATATCGGGGGTGTGTTTTGGGACCCTGCCATCCGAGATTTTCAAGGAAATGGCGGAGGATCCCCGTCCAGCGGATATTGAACGTCGGAGTTTCTAAGAAGGGGTGAAACACGCCAGCCTCAGGAGCAAGAACCCGCTGAACCAGCACTAAGCCGGCGAGCGCAAACAGAAGGACGGCAATTTTCGGCAGGAACATCGGTGTCAAATAGGGCGAGAGGAGCCATAGAGAAGTTCCACCCTGGAGGATCGTCAGACCAAAGATTTGACGGCGGGAGAGTGTGTCCTCTCTGGGAAAGAATAAGAAACTGCCGATTCCACGACTCAGAGTCCTTCCTATGAGATAGAGCCCAAAGATCCATGGACTGGAAGACCAGGACAAGGGTTGGGTCGCCCAAAAGGTCCCCAGGATGAAGAGGACCATGGCCGGGACCTCCAGTCCCGAGACCGCACGATATGCAGTGTGGTCCCGAATCGAGGCGTTGTACGCCACCAGACCCAGGACCAGGAACGTTAGCGGGGGTGAAATGGAGAGTTTCCACAACAACCCCAGGGTGAAAAACAGGGCTCCCAAGGTGAAGATCTGAAGGTATGGAGTATGAACGACTTTGGTTTCTGCGTATGCTAAGAGGAGGCCGATGACTGTTCCCAAAAAGAGGGAAAAGAGGGTGAGGGTCACGAACCGTTCGAGTTGCGAGAAAAGCCCCAGGGGTGGCGTTTGGATGCCCAGGAGGATCCAAGCGAAGACGAGGCTTTGGAGGACGATTCCGGTGTGAAAGATGCGGGTTCCTGTGCCATGCAGGGCGAATTCTCGCGTTAAGGCCAGGGCCAGAATCGGACCGGGCGCCAACGCGAAGACGGCCAATCGCCAGGTGATTCCAAGACTGCGGATCACCGGGAGAAGGATCAGGAAGACGCCGAAGAGTGTCATGAGGGCCAGCAGTAGCCAAGAGAGAGCGTAGCGCCCTTTGAGGTCTTCCAGGCGTACCAGCCCTCCGACTCGGAAGAGGAGGAAGGGGAGGGCCAGGTGGAGCGTGCCCGAAAGAATAGGGTGTGGATTTTTGGGGGCCCAGAGGCTCAGGATTACGGCGCCGAGCACAAGGAAAAGCGTTGCGTTTTTGGTGAACCAGCGGGATCCCCAGACAGCGATCGGGACGAAGAGCAGTCCTATTGCGAGGAGAGCCAGCCCGGTCATGCTTGAAACATAAGGGCGCGCTAAGGCGTCGTCAACTCGATCCAGTGCCTGGAAACCGGCGCATTTGCCATGGCTTAGTCAGACGTTGCAGGCCGAGTTGGGCGGTGGCGTACACGTCGAATCGCACGCCGGATCATGGCTTCGCTGGGGATGGGGAACCGTCGGCCATCTTCAAGAAGATAAGAACGGCACGCCAAGCCGTAAGGGGTGTTCGGGGGCGGTGGGTCGATGTCTTCTCCGTTGATCCGGATCGTCGGTGAGCCGGTAAATTGATGACGGATCGCATCCGCCTCCGTGGCAATGTGGATGATGTCCATCGGCGTCTCGTCCAGCCCCTCCTCACGGAGGACTTTCCGGAGACGCCCGAGGGCCAATTCGTAGGAGGGACACCCATCCCAGTAGAGGAAAGTGATCTTCAAGGCTCGGTCTCTCCTGTGGGGCCCTTCCGCTGGCCTTCTCGGGGATAGACGCGGATGTGGAGTTTTTTTAGGAGTGCTGTGGTGACCCCAACTCCGGGTTGCAATTCGCCCTCAATGTAAACCTGGTGCACACCACAGGATGGGCTCCGTTCTTTGAGATAGGCTTCCTTTGCCCCCAGAGTTTGGGCAAGGTAAGAAACGGCCTGGGCTCCACGGATAAATAGGGCTGTCCGATCTGCACCGGTTTTGAGGTCTATGACGCGGGCTTTTCCGGCCCAGACCGCAGAGCCGTCTCCATGAACCAAATGGCAGGGCTCCCGGGGTGTCGGAAGACCGCCCAGTTGTTCCGGACAGATCGGAATGACCAGGAGATCCGGATCTTTGGCCATCTGGATGACCTCGGGGTCGGGGTTGGAAGAGCCGTCGTATCGCGTGGGAAGGCCCAAAAGGCACGCAGAGACCAAAACCACACGGCGATTTTTGGGGGTCATCGTAAGATCGCGAGTTTGAGGAACTTGAGGGTATGGCCATCTGTGCCTTGAATTTCAACGCGAAGGAGGTAGGTTCCTACAGCAAGGTCTTGGAGGTTCAGAATCGGGCTCATTTCCACCATTCCATGCCCCGCATACGAGCCCTTGAGAGTCTTGAGAAGCGTGCCGTCGTAAGAAAAGACCTGAACCGTTACCGTTCCGGAACCATCTGCGCGGAAGCGGAGCCGTGTCTCCCCGTTGTACGTGGGGTTGGGATAAAGATACACCCGGTCGTGGACCCGGCTGATGGCTTCTGGGGAGAGGGAGAGGGTGACTCGACTTTGGTGGAGCGGTCCGTTCCCGAAGCCGAGCCATGGAGCACGGTCCGCTTCTGTGTCAAAGGCGTGGAGGACCCCCAAGGAGTCGATCAAGACAATCTCCATACGGCCGTCGCGATTCAGATCGAGGACCTGGGGGGTCTGAATGACTTTCCCTTCGACCGCATAAGGGAAACCGGGCACCTTTTGTGCGTTTTCTTGGAAAGCCAAAAGACCTTGTCCTTGTACCCAGAAGACCCATTCGTCTTTCCCATCTCGGTCGAGATCCAGGGCCGCGCTGGAGGAGATCCGGAGGGAATCCCCCAGGTGCAGGTTCAAGGGGAAATTGGAGAGCAATGCACCTGCGGAGTTGTAGGCGAAGAGTAGTCCGGAAGCGACGAAGCCGAAATCCCAGCGTCCATCTCCATCCAGGTCACCGACCACAAGATCGGATTGGGGGTGTGCGTCTGTTGCGGTCTCCCAGAGGATCGTGCCATCCAAGGTCAGGAGGTGGAGCGTGCCGTCCTCGGTCAGGGTTAGGATTTCTGGAGTCCCGTCGTTGTCGACATCCACGAGGACCGGAGGGCTGCGGGTATCGACCACGTAGGGCGATAGAAGGATCTGGATGGGCTGACCTGTTCGGCCATTGATGATCCAGAGACGGGCGTCTGCAGATTGAAAGACGATCAGGGTGTCCCAGAGGGCAGGAGGACTCTGGACCGGTGCACCCACGAAAAGGGTGTCCCGGAGGGTACCATCAGACTCGATGAGGAAGAGCCTGGCGTGGCCGTCTCCCATGACGATCTCTGGGGTCCCGTCCTGGTCAATGTCCCCCACGCTGGGGCTGGCCAGGACCCGGTCCGGGAACGTCCGGGTCCAGAATGGATCAAAGAAGCCGTCGTTGTTTGCGTCCAGGGTGGTGTACACGCGAAGTTCACCAGAAAGACCCCGTGAGACCGGTACAAGGATTTCCATGTAGCCGTCTCCATTGAGATCCGCGACGGCAGGCTCACCCGTGACTTCTGAGCCAAACGGTAAGGTCGCCTTGAGAGAATCCCTTGTGCCAAAGTGGGAGAGGTCGGGCTTGAGTGCAAAGACCTGGGGAGGGGCGAGGGCATGCCCCAGGGTGTCGAAGGATCCGGTCGTGGTGATCAAAAGTTCGAGGGTGTCGTCCTGGTCGAGATCGACCCCTTGAGCGTAAGCGTTTTGGGGGATCGCAAAAATGGGGCTGGGGAAGTTCGGAAGTTCCAGGGTGCGTCGTACCCAGAAGGTCATCAGGGAATCGGGTTTGGAAAAACCGTAGATCCAGACACCGGTCCGACCCCCCTGATTGTCCGAGGACGAGGGGGTGGAGTCCGGTGCGAATACATTAGGATTGCCCTGGTAATAGGGGTCTTCAGGGCCTCCATAGAGGGTATACGGCAGCGTGGTCCAGTATTCCAAGTCCTGGACCCGGCCGGCCTCTTCGAGGTCTACCCCCATCGGGCGGGGCACTTCTACGGTATTCCAGAGCCAATTGTTGTGGATGATCAGGGTGTCGATATGCCAGATCAACAATCCGGAGCCAGGCAACAGGTAATCGTTTTCTCCAAAGAAGTGGACAACGACCCCATCCCGGTCATAGCCAAAAACTTGTGCGGTATCGCCCCCGCATACCACGGAGTCATTTTCCGGGAGGTTTTCCCGTTTGTATTCCAGAAGCCAATATTCGTGGGAGTTGATGGGGATTTTATAGAACCGTGGCCGGCTGTACGGGTCTTCCTGGAACTGCCCGGTGGAGTCGGTGAGGATTTCGTTGGGGTAGATCACCAGGGACTCTGGATCTGTCGTTGGGGAAAGGGTTTGGAAGAGGGGAGGGCGCAGGAAGCCCGGAAGTGGCGGGGCATAAAGATGTTGGAAAGCCCAGTCCATCCAGACCCGTTCCCACGCATTGGGTAACGGGACGATCAGGCCTTCTGGGATCTGGCCAGGGACCCCGAGATAAGGTCCGGTGCACATGATGCCCCATGCCCCGATCCCGATCCCCTGGGGGGGATTCCCGGTGTCGTAAAGGTCCGGGATCCAAAAGAAGTTATGCGCGGATTCGTGGATCAGCGTCCCCTGGAGTTTGATTTCCGAGCCGTCCTGGGCCATGGTTTCGGGGAGGACGGATGCATCCCAGATGGTGTCCGTCCCTTCATCCACAGGGACGGGGTAGCCCAGCACGGTCACGGCGGCGATGTCATTGGGGGAGTCTTGGAGGATATCGGTTTGCCAGGCGCTCCCCGCATGGAAAATGATGACACGGTTGAATTGTCGGAAGTGAACACTGGTATCCTGGTCTGCGGCGAAGAGTGCGTCTCTGTAAAGGTAGAGCAACCCTTCGAACCAGTTTTCTTCGTCCCCGTAATAGGTCATGGGGTGGGGGAGGGTATAGGCAGCGCTATCGCCGTCTGGTTTCACCACATATTCAATTTTGATGTGTCCAAAGGTTGCCAGTTCATAGTAACGGGCGAGCGCTTCCAGTTGATGTTCAAAATAGGCCTTGTCGTGGGGAGGGTCCCAGTATGGGTTTTTGTAGACACAGCCAGTTTCCGGGTCCACGATCACGGAGTCTTCTCCGTTAGACGTGAGGCGGAATTTGCCGTTCCCGGTGGTTCGAGGGGTGGTGTCCTCTTGAAATTCGACCCGGATGGCGAGGATCCGAATCAGGAGGGTATCTCCGCGGTACTCCAGGCCAGTTTGTTGCATCCGATGGCGCGCACGGTCGAGTTGGGGTGGGAACTGTTGAGCAGCCTGGAGGAGGCGTCGGCGGATCTCACGCTCCCGCTCGAAGATTTGGGTGTTGATCTGGAGGGGCTTTTGAACCGGAGGGAAACGGACAACGGTTGCTTCACCCAGGGAGACCAAAAGGAGCCATACGAGCCAAGATTTCAAGCTGATCGACCTCCTTTGTCCTGAAAATCTGCGGGAATTATACACCCCGCAATGTCGGGAATGAGAAAGGCCCCGACCCCCCGGAGTGGGGCATTTCGGGGCCTAAAAAGCCAGAGATCATTGATACCGCTTCAGAAGGTCCCAGAATTCTGGTTTAGGAGTTAAGTCCTGATGTGCAATCGGGTGTTCGGGGTCCGCCAGGACCTCTTCTTCGTAAGAGGGGGCTTCCTCTTCGTAAATGATCCCGGTCGGGAACTTGCCTTCGCTGCGGATCTGGAGCACCTGAGCCAGGGCCTCGTCCCGTGTGTAGCCGTCGGGTTTTTCGGGGAAAGGCACAATCCGTTCCCGGAACCAGTCGTACGTGTTGATGCGGTTGAACGTCACGCAAGGGGAAAGAGCGTCCACGAAGGAGAACCCCTTGTGCTGGATCGCACGTGCGATAATTTCTGCGAGTTCTTTGGGGTTTCCGGCAAAACCTCGAGCCACGAAGGTCGCTCCTGCAGACAACGCGATCGAAACCCCATCCACCGCACTTTCCTTGCTCCCATAAGGAGAGGCCGGGGTCATCATTCCGGGCTCGGAAGTTGGAGACGCCTGTCCTTTTGTCAGACCATAGATCTCGTTGTCCATCACGATATAGGTGATGTCGGGGTTTCTTCGGCCTGTATGGATGAGGTGGGACATCCCGATGGCATAAGCATCGCCATCTCCGCCGACTCCGATGACCACGAGATGGGGATTGGCCAACTTGATTCCTGTGGCTACGGGGAGAATTCGGCCGTGGAGGGTGTGGATCGAATACGTCCGGATGTAGTCGGTAATTTTGCCGGAGCAGCCGATCCCACCTACCAGAACAATCTGTTCGGGATGCAACCCCAACTGCACAAAGGCATTCCGAAGGGCGGCATAAATGCCGTAATCTCCGCAGCCTGGACACCAACCAGGCTTCTTGGCTTCAAAGTCTCGAATGGTGAGATTTTCTGCAACGGCCTTCATGAGAGGATCTCCTTTCGGATTTCAGACGGCCGGAAAGGCCTGCCGTTATATTTCAAGACCCGCCGGACGGGTCGTCCTAAGGCGTGTTCCACCAGATAGGCCAGTTGGCCTTGGGCGTTGACCTCGACGACAAAGACCTCTTTGTCGTTCGCCAGGTGCGAGACCTTGTTCTTTTCGAATGGCCACAGCGTCCGGATCTGGATTACAAAAACCTCCGGCTCGTCCTTCAAGGCCTCGAGGACCGAGCCCGTGGTCGAGCCAAAGGTGAAAACCACTTTTGACGCGTCTGGGTTGCCAAAGGTGACCGGCTCTGGGAACTCGGACATCGCGGTCTGGAGTTTCTTCAGCCGTTTTTCCATCATGGCCACCCGGACTTTGCTGTAGGTAGAGACGTGCCCCTTTTCGTCGTGTTCCACGCCGGTGAGCCAGAACAGGCCGTTGGCCAAGCCAGGGATGGTCCTCGGGGAAACCCCATCCTCGGTAATTTGATACCGCTTAAACCCTCCATTCTGTGCTTGGGACAGAGCCTCCTCAGAGGTTACGGTCCGTCCACGATCAATGTGGACCTCTTTAGAGAATCCGGGTACCGAGAATTTGTTCTGGGCCAGGAACTGATCGACGAGGAGGATGACCGGCATCTGGTATTTTTCGGCGAGGTTAAAGGCCTGGATGGTCATTTCATAGGCCTCTTGAGGGTCTTTTGGAGCCAAGACCGCGCGCGGGAAGTCGCCATGGCCACCAAACACAGAATGGAACACATCGCTTTGTTCACTTTTGGTGGGCATCCCGGTGGACGGTCCAGCCCGGGAGCAATCCACGATGACCACGGGGACTTCGACCATGCCGGCGTAACTCAGGGCTTCGGTCATCAAGGCGAAGCCCGGCCCGGATGTGGCGGTCATGGCCCGTGCCCCGCCGATCGCCGCCCCGATCGCCATATTGATGGATGAGATCTCATCTTCGGCCTGGACGACGACTCCGTTGAATTTGGGCAGATACACGGCCAGCCATTCCATGATTTCCGACGCCGGGGTAATCGGATAGCCGGCGAAGAACCGACATCCCGCTACGAGAGCCCCGAACGCAATGGCCTCGTTCCCCATCATCAGGTAGCCTTTGGGCTCCCCAAGGTTTTCTACACGGATTTCAGGCGGGGTCACGCCAGACTGTTCGAAGAACGACACGCCGGCGTCATAGGCACGGATGTTGGCATCCACAACGGCTTGGCCTTTCCGTTTCAGGAACCGCTCCTCGAAGATTTTGAGCATTACGTTCCGATCGAGATGGACCATGGCGCCCAGAACTCCAAGTGCGACCGTGTTTTTCATCACTTCTTTGCCTGCAACCTCCATGGCGATTTTCCGGAGCGGCACGTTCAGGAGGTGGACATCGTCCCGGATCTCTCCCGTGTAGTCCCCACGGGTGGATTCGTAGATGATGAATCCTCCAGGTTCCAGTTCGTGAACGTGGCGGTCCACAGTTTCTCGATCAAACGCCAGGAGGACATCCAAGGATTCAGGGCGTGCATAGACCGGCGTCGATCGGGCATAGATCGTGTAGTTCGTGTGGATTCCGCGGATCTGTGAAGGAAAGTCCTTGTATGTCCCCACATAAAGCCCCATTCGATGGAGAACCGTTGCTAAGGTATCCCCTGTGGTTAGAGCCCCATCCCCAGCCTGCCCCCCGATCCGAACCGAAAGGTCGTTTACCTTCATGTCAATCAACCTCCAATGCATTCATGCGTGACACCGAGAGAAAAATCAATCCATCCTTCCCTCGTTGCCCCCGCTTATTGATCCCAGACCACTTGTGGGAACAGGGGAAGGACGGAGTTTGAATATTATAGTTCATTTTGGCTTGGGATGGTAGCGACGGAAGCGCTTTCAAGCAAAAACTCATGGCTATCGTTCCGTTGGGGTGAGGATGACTTCTTCAACATCCACGCGTTCCGGGGACTCTACCGCATAACGAATCCACTGAGCAACGTCTTCTGCCAGCAGCATGTTTTCTCGACGTGGGTTCGGGATGTCTTGCCAGAGGTCGGTATCTACGGCGCCGGGACTGATGAGTGTGACTCGGATCTTTTGGGGCTTGAGTTCAATACGGAAGGCCTTTGCCAAGGCCCGTAACGCGTGTTTTGTAGCACAATACACGCCCCAGTTGGGGAACACCCGATGTCCAGCGATGGACCCCACAAAGACTAAAAGGCCATAGGGATTCAGGAGGGGGCTACAACGCTTTGCCAGGTAGAATGCAGCCCGCACATTGAGGTCCATTTGGAGATCGTAGTCTTCGAGGGTAGTTTCCAGGATGGGTTTCACCCGGGCCACGCCCGCGTTCAGGATCACGGCATCCAAGCCTGTAGAGCCCGCCCACGTTTCGATGGCACCAGCCAGTTTCTTGAGGAATGTGGTATCCGTCAAGTCTCCTGTGAGAGATTCGGTGTCTGCACCTTGACTTCGAGCGTTCTGGGCCACTTCTGCTAATGCCTCGGGATCTCGGCCGGTCAGGAAGAACGCCGTGTCCGGGCCGGCCAGAGCCAGGACTGTGGCCCGTCCGATCCCACGGCTGGCACCTGTAATGACGATCCGTTTCATAAGATCTTCCGGGATTTTCCGATGAGTTCCAGGAATTCCATGCGGGTTCGAAGGTCTTCCTTGAACACGCCGATCATGGCACTGGTAACCATTAAGTTGTCGCGTTTTCGAACTCCCCGCATCACAGAGCACAGGTGGTACCCCTCAATGACGACCCCCACCCCCTTCGGCTTCAGGTGTTCGTTGAGGAATTCAGCGATTTGGACCGTCATGCGTTCCTGGACCTGGAGTCTTCGAGCAAAAAGATCCACGATCCTTGAGATTTTGGAGAGGCCGATGATCCGTCCATCCGGGATATACGCAACGTGGGCCACGCCGAAGAACGGGAGCAGGTGGTGTTCACACATGGAGTAATATTCGATGTCTTTGACGAGGACCATTTCGTCGTAGTCTGAGGGAAAAATGGCCCCATTAATGACGGATTCCGGGGTAAGACGGTAGCCTTGTGTCAATTCGTCCCACATCCGTCCGACCCGTTCCGGAGTCTTTTGGAGCCCTTCCCGTTCTGGGTTCTCCCCAATCTCTTCCAGGATCATTCGAATAGCGGTCAAGAATTTGGGATTTGTGGGCATTCCCCTTTACCTCCCAGTTCAAAAAAGTTGGATGGGGTTTCTGCGATGCGTAAGACCGCAAGCCCCGGGAGTTTCTCTTTGAGTTTGTGACACAGATAAGCCAGAAGGTTCTCCGTGGTCGCGGGAACCTTTTGAAAGAACGGGATCTCTCGATCCAGCCACCGATGATCCAGCGGGGCGAGGATCTCCCAGACTCTGTGATCCATCTCCTGAACGGGGAGGACCATGCCCAGGTCGTTGAGAACCCCCCGGACACCAATTTCTACCAGGTAATCATGACCGTGGCTCTTGGGATTGTTGCATTTCCCATAGAGGGCGCGGTTGGCTTCGTCGTCCAGTTGAGGGGAATGGAGGCGATGGGCCGCCGAGAACGAATACCGTCGAATTAAGATGGGTTGTGGGTCCTCGGAGTCTCTCGGAGGACCTTCGTATTCCACGGCGAGATCCTCGGTCTCGGCCAACCGAATTTTTACCAACCGGACCGTGGCCGGTAGGATCGGCACAATGCGGTTCCAGAGTACGACGGCGAGGTTTTCTGTAGTCGGCAACAGGCTTTGGAACTCTGGGACCTCCTCATTGAGGTATCGGTGGTCAAAGGCGTCAAGGACCTGAAGGACCCCTTGCTTGAGGTCGGTCAGGTTCATCACCATCCCTGTAACCGGGTCAACCTCCCCCTCTACGGTCACATCCAGGGTATAGTTATGCCCATGGATGTGAACACACTTTCCGAAAACCTCTTGATTCTTTTCCGCTGGCCACTCTTCGATGTAGTACCGATGTGAGGCCGAGAAGCGGAACCTTTTCGTAATCCTCATGGTAAACGAATATTGTACATCCTGTAACTCAGGGGGGAAATAGCCAACGCGAAGGGAACTCCCACCCCCTCCTGACAATGGTCAAATGCCAAACCTTAGAGTCCTGCGACAAAGGCGCGAGCAATTTCCAAAGCCGGCCCAACGATGAGTTTCGGGTACAGGCCCAGGATGACCGTCCCCAAGGTGCTGAGGATGAGAACGAGATGGATTGACACCGGGACGTGGACCGGGGCGTCCGAAGCGGGCTTCTCGATGTAGATCTGGCGAGCGACGTTGAGATAGTAGTAGAGGGCGACGACCGTCAGCACGGCGGCCAGGAAGACCAGGAGACCATACCCGGCCTTTAAGGCGGCGAGGAAGACGTAGAGCTTAGCCCAGAACCCCACGACAAAGGGGATCCCACCCAAGGAGAGCAGGAAAATCAGCATGTAGAGGCCGAGCAACGGGTTCCGCTGTGCGTAGCCGTGGATAGCAGAAAGTTGATCCGTACCTTCGTTTTGGATTGCAGTTTCTGCAAAGAGAAACGCACCGATGTTCGCCAGAACGTAGGCAACGAAATAGAAAAGGACCATCGCAATTGCAAGGTCCGTGCCAGCTGCAACCCCTAACAGCATGTAGCCAATGTGAGCAATCCCAGAGTACCCGAGAAGCCGTTTGAGATGGGTCTGGGGAATGGCCAGAAGGTTCCCCAGGATCATCGTGATCCCCGAAAGGAACGCAATCACCAGTTTCCACGGGAGCGCCAGGTTCGCAAAGACCTGAAGGAAGAAGATAAAGAGGATGGCGAACCCTGCGGCCTTTGGCGCTACGGATAGGAAGGCCACGAACGGAGCGGGTGCACCCGCATAGGTGTCGGGCACCCACATGTGGAAGGGCACCATCGCGACCTTGAAGCCGATCCCCGTCAGGAAGAGGAGGAATCCGAGAACCGTGAGGGCTTCCTGTTCTGTGAGGGCTCTGGCCAGGACGTCAAAACGTGTCGAGCCGGTTGTCCCGTAAAGCAGGGCCAGGCCCATGACCAAGATGGCCGAGGAGAACGTGCCGAAGATAAAGAGTTTCAGGCCGGCCTCGACACTTTCTTCACTGTTCTTTTGGTATGCGGCGAGGATGTATAAGGGAATGCTCATGAGTTCGAAGGCGACAAAGAAGAGCACAAGATCCCGCGCGGAGACCACAAAGAGCATCCCGAGGAGGGAGAAGAGAAGCAGGATGTAGTATTCACCAGCCCTACCTCGATACTGCTCCGCTGCTGTACTCAGTGAGCCTAAGGACACTAAAATCCCGGCCAGGAGGAATACCCCTTTCAAGAACCCGGTGAAGGAATCGGAAACGTAGGTGCCTTGAAATGTGGTTCCGTACCACGGATGAAAGAGGTTCAGGAAGAAAAGGAGGGTGAGGCCGACGAAGGTCAGCCCAGCCAGAACCTTTGGGTTTTTGGTTACCAAATCCGTCACAAAGACGATAAGAATCAGTGCTGCCAAGAGCAATTCCAGGGTCAAAGGTGTGAGGTTCATGGCAACACTCCTTTAAATTTGCTGAGTAATTCCATCACCGAAACGTCAATGGGATGGAGGAGGATGAACGGCAAGACACCCAGAAGGATCAGGATGCCAGAGAGGACGGCCAAAGCCACCCATTCCGTGCCGATAGCGTCTGGAAGATCGGAGTACTTCTCATTGAATGGGCCCCAGAAGATGATCTTCAGGGCGCGGAGGACATAGATAGCCGTGAAGAAGGCACCCAGTACGGCAGGGACGAGCCAGTACCACTGTTTGGCTTTCCAGGCGCCCAAGAAGACGAGGAATTCGGCCACAAATCCGGAGAGTCCTGGAAGGCCCAGAGATGTCAATCCCCCGATGGTGAAGAACGTGGCAATGCCGGGCATCCGTTTGCCGAGTCCCCCCATGGCCAGGATGTCTCGCGTATGGGTCTTTTCGTACACCAGGCCGACCAAGGCAAACAAGAGGCCGGTCATAATCCCATGGGAGACCATTTGGAACACGGAGCCGTTGAGGCCTGGCTCATTTAACGTCGCCGCCCCCAGGAGAACAATCCCCATGTGGCTCACCGAGGAATACGCAACGATGTACTTCAGGTCTTTCTGCCACATAGCCGAGAGTGCACCGTACACGATGTTGATCGTGGCAATGGTCCCGACGAGCCAGACCCATTCCGTGGCACCTTGAGGCATGAGTTGCATGCCGACCCGCACGACCCCGTAGGCCCCGAGTTTCATCAATACCCCGGCGTGGAGCATGGAAGCCGCTGTAGGTGCCGACGCGTGTCCATCCGGTGACCAGGTATGGAGGGGCCAAATACCCGCAAGGACCCCAAACCCGATGTACAGGATCGGGAAGAGGTACCGCTGGTACCGGGGGTCAATCTTATGGGCGTTCAGTTCCAGGAAGTCGAAGGTGTTGAGTCCCGAGACCTTGTAGATCGTCAGGAGCCCCACCAGGATGAAAGCGGAGCCGAACAACAGATACAGGGTCAGTTTCATGGCGGCGTATTCCTTCGTGCCTACGCCGACCTCTTGGATCATCCTGGCGAAGATCCCACGAGGCTTGATGTATTTGGAAGAGCCCCAGACCCCGATCAAGAGGTACATCGGCAAGACCGCCAGCTCGTAGAAAAGGAAGAAGAGGAAGAGGTCGAGGGAGACAAAGACCCCGAAAACTCCGGTGACCAACATCAAGAGCAGGGCGTAGAACTCTTTGGTCCGCTCCAGAATGGTCCAGGACGCAAAGACACCGGTGAAGATGATGAAGGCCGTCAGGAAGACGAGGGCCAGGCTCATCCCGTCTACGCCCAAGTGGTAGGAAATTCCGAGTTGAGGGATCAGCGGGTAGTGCTCAACGAACTGGAACCCGCCGACGGATCGGTCGTACTTCAGCAGCAAGTAGATGGAGAGGATGAGCGTAATCCCTGCGGCGATGGCTGGGATGATCCGGATCCGGTAATAAGCCTCCTTGGGGGAGAACATGGTGATCAGGGCCCCCAGGAAGGGTGCAAGGAGAATCAGAGACAAAACCGGAAAGTGTTGCATGGCTTCACTCCTTTAAAAGATCCCGAGCAGGATGAAAAGAATGAGGCCAAAGATGACCCCATAGAGGTAGTCCTGAACCACACCATTTTGGAGAAGTCGGAGGATCTCGCCACTCTTTCGGGTCAGCCATGTCACGAAGTTCACAATGCCGTCAACGATGTAGCGATCGAACCAGCCACACAGGACCGAGAGACCGTCGATCAGGACCCGTCGGTACAGGAAATAGGCGATCTCGTCCATCCAGTATTTCTTCTGGAGCATGATGTAGATTGGACGGAACTGTTCTCGGATCCGTTCGTGGGAGATTGCCTCTTTCTGATAGATGAGATAAGCCAGGAGGATGCCGCCAAACGCCAGGGCCAAGGTCAGGATGGGGAGCCAGCCCGGGGCGTGTGCTACGGCCTCCTGGGTTGCCTCTACGGTCTCTGCAGCCTGCCCAAACAGTTTTTCAAACAGTCCTTTGAAAAGGAACCCGGCGATCACCGAGAGGAGGGCAAGGAACCACATCGGGCCGGTCATGACTGCTGGAGATTCATGGGGATGGCCCTCTGCGTCGCGGTTGCTGTAAAACACCACGAAGACGACCCGGAACATGTAAAAGGCGGTCAGGAACACCGTGGCGAGGGCAAAGATCGCCGGGACGATCATCCCGCTTTCCACCACCTTCAGGATAATCTCGTCTTTGGAGAAGTAGCCAGCGAACGGGGGAATGCCGGCTAAAGCCAGGGTCCCAATAATGAAGACGATGGCGGTCTGTTTCATCGGCTTTGCCAGACGTCCCATCTTCCAGATGTCGTTCGTGTGCATGGCGTGGATCACACTCCCAGCCGCCAAGAACAGGAGGGCCTTGAAGAAGGCGTGGGTGAACAGGTGGAAAAAGCCCGCCATGACGGAGCCGACCCCCAGGGCAGCCATCATGTACCCCAACTGGGAGATCGTGGAGTATGCCAAGACCCGCTTGATGTCTTCCTGGACCAAGGCAATGGTCGCTGCGAAGAAGGCAGTAAAGGACCCGATATAAGCGATAAAGGTCATCACCGATTCGGCATGGCTATAAAGCGGGAAGATTCGGGCCACGAGGTAGACCCCAGCCGCAACCATGGTCGCAGCGTGGATGAGCGCGGAGACCGGGGTCGGGCCTTCCATAGCGTCTGGTAGCCAGATGTGGAGTGGGAACTGTGCGGATTTCCCCATCGCGCCAAAGAAGACCAGGAGCATCGTCAGGGCAAGAATGGAGGACGCAATTTGGCCGGCCTCGACTTTTTGAAAGAGTTCAGGCAGTGCGAAGGTCCCGGTATGGGCCCAGAGGACCACGATGCCTAAGGCAAAGCCGACATCCCCAAGCCGGGTAGTCCAGAACGCCTTGACCGCTGCATTCGCTGCAGAGGGCTTCTGATACCAGAATCCAATCAGCAGGTAGGAGCACAGACCTACGAGTTCCCAGAAGATGTAGATCTGGAGGAGGGAGGCCGAGGCTGTTAAGCCCAGCATCGCAAAAGAGAACAAAGAGTGGTAGGTGTAGTAGCGGCCAAAGGAACCCAGAGGCTCTTCACTCATGTAGCCGAGAGAGTAGATCTGGACCATCGAAGCTACCAGGGTGACCACCACAAGCATTAGGGCAGCCAGGGGATCGATGTAGAATCCGACGATAATTGGCTTGAAGTTTTGGAACGGCAGCCAGGTCCATTCCCAGGTGTGGGGTCCGGGGTTCGCCAGCACGGTTTTGGCCAAGAACAAAGCGGAGACGAAGGAAGTTAGGATGGCCAAAATCGAAAGCCATGCGGCTGGCTTACCCGCACGACGCCAGGGAAGGACCAGGCCGTTCCACACAAAGGAAATCAACGGCGGCAACAATACCCACAGGGTCAAAACTTGAACCTGGTTCATCGTTTACCCCTTTAACATTGTGATTTCGTCTGCGTTGATGGTCTTCTTCAGGCGGAAAACCTGGACGACGATCGCCAACCCCACCGCAACTTCCGCAACCGTGACGGTAATTGTGAAGAATGCAAAGAGTTGACCTCCGAGATTGCCATGCATTCGCGAGAAGGCAACGAGGACGATGTTTGAGGCGTTCAGCATCAGTTCGATCGCCATCAGGATCCCGACGGTGTTTCGCCGGGTCAACACCCCAAAAAGCCCAATCGTAAAGAGAACAAATCCCAATCCGATATAGGGTGTGACCGTCATCTTACCGATCCCTCCTCGCCATCACAATCGCGCCGATGATGGCTGCAAGTAACAAAACCGATAGGACTTCAAAGGGCAGGACATAGGTGACAAAAAGGTTCTTCCCCAGTTCGAGGTTGAGGTTTTCCGGGAGCGGCTGGACCTGGAACCGCAGTTGACTGCTGCTCAGGAAGAAGAAGAGAATCAGAAGAACCGCCAGGCTTGCGATGGCTCCACCCACCAAACTCCGGGACTGCTGAGTGATATCTTCTCCGACGATCCGCTGGGTGAGCATGATCGCAAAGACCAGGAGGGTCGCCACGCCACCGGTGTATAGCAAGATCTGAATGAAGGCCAGTAACTCCGCATGGAGCAGGAGGTAGATGAGGGCGGTGAGAACCAGGGTGGCCCCTAAGTAGATCGCACTCCGGAACAGGTTCTTCGAAAGGACCACCCCTAACGCAGAGATGACCATCAGGATCGCAATCAGCCAAAAGATCCACATCCTAAGACTCCTTGGTTTTCTCGTTGGGTTTCTCGGAAGGCTTTTGCTCCGATGTTTTCTCTGTCTTGGGAGGCGCTGGCTTCCGCTGGGGCTTGGGCGGCGCTTGCATTTCCCGGAGTTTACTGCCCGTGGTCCAGTTCAACGGATACCGCTTTTCGTTGGCCAACAGCGTATCTTTGTCTAACACCAACGAATCCCGAGAGAAGAACGCAACCTCGTTGGTTTTGACCATGACGATCGCATCCGTCGGACAGACCTGGACACACAGTTCACAAAAGATGCATGTCCCCAAGTCGAGCTGGAACTCCTTGGCCCAGTTCCGTCCCTCGCGTTTCTCAGGGATCACCGTGATGACATTGGAGGGACAAATATTCTCGCACAACTTACACCCGATGCAGTTCTCTTCCCCGGTCTCAGGATTCGTTGTCAATGCAAAGATGCCACGAAACCGCTCCGGAACCGGCCGGTGGACCTTGGGATACTGGACCGTGACCGGCCGCCGGAACAGGTTCTTCAGGGTCACCACCAAAGCGTCCAGGGTGTCTTTGACGGGCATAATGCCTTTCCTCCTTTACAGTCGGCCGACGACCCACAGCCCCGCCAGGAGCAGGGTGAAAAGCGAGGTCGGCACCAGGACTCGCCAGTTCCATCGCATGAGTTGGTCTACTCGCAGTCGCAGGTAACTCCATCGGAGCCAAAGGATCACGGAAAACATGAAGAGGGATTTCAGGGCCAACCAGAGGAATGGATGAAGCCACGGCCCACGCCATCCTCCCAGGAACAGGACCGCCGCAACAATGGATACCGCCATGAGATGGACGTATTCGCCCACATAGAACATCGCAAACTTCCAGCCCGAGTATTCGATATTGAACCCTGCCACCAATTCGGATTCCGCTTCTGGGATGTCAAAGGGCGCACGGTTCCCTTCCGCCAGTGCGGCCAGCAGAAAGACAATGAAGGAAACCTGTCCAATCACAGGGTAAAAGACGAAGGGGACCTTCTGCATCGCCACGATGTCAGAGAGTTTCATGGAGCCTGCGAGCACTACTGGGACGAGGCCGGAGAGTACCAATGGGACTTCATACGAGATCATCTGAGACATGTAGCGCATCCCGGAGAGCATCGCATATTTGTTATTTGAGCCCCAAGCAGCCATGATGACCCCGAAGATCACCAGAGAGGAGACCCCGAAGAAGTAGAGGATGCCAACATTGAGGTCCGCAAGGATCCATTTCGGTGCGAAGGGCAATACGGCAAAGAGGAGCATCGCCGGCACCATGAACAGGAACGGGGCCGCGTTAAACAGGAGCCGGTCAGCAGCTTCCGGCACGATGTCTTCCTTTCGAAGGAGTTTGATTGCATCTGCGATGGACTGAAGCCAGCCGTGGGGATACCCGACCCAGTAAGGCCCAACACGCCGTTGCATCCGGCTGGCAAATTTGCGTTCGTACCATACCAGGTACGCCGCCACAAACAGCATCAACCCCAACAAAACCAAACTCCAAATCACGTACCCAATCATCGGTCTACATCTCCAAACACAGGATCTAAGGACCCCAAAATCGCGACGACATCCGCGACCTTGTGTCCGACCACGAGATGCTGGATCGCTTGGAGGTTCGAGAATGAGGGCGACCGAAGTTTCAGTCGGTAGGGCTTCGGGGAGCCGTCGGAGACCAGGTAGACCCCCAGTTCGCCTCTCGGGGATTCCACGCGTTCATAGACTTCCCCTTTCGGCGCCCGGATAGCCATAGGGACTTTGACCGGTGGGCGCGAGCCCAAGGGGCCCGAGGGAAGCCCCTCAAGCGCTTGCCGGACGATCTTGATGGATTCGAAGATCTCCCGGACACGCACCGAATACCGGTCGTACACATCGCCTATGGATCCTGTAGGCACCTCAAAGTTCATCCGGTCATAGACCTCGTAGGGATAGGCCTTCCGGATGTCGAAGGCGATGCCCGTAGCACGGAGCACAGGGCCCGAGCAGCCCAAAGATAAGGCCAGTTCCTGGGAAAGGATCCCGACCCCGCGGGTCCGCTCTATGAAGACCGGGTTGCCCTCGAGCATTTCCATAACTTCATGCATTCTGGACTCGATCTCTTGCAGGGCTGTGAGGATCTGCTGGTCTAAGCCTTCGGGCATCTCATATCGGACCCCACCGATCATGATCAGGTTGGGGTGGAAGCGTGCGCCGGTCCACGCCTCAAAGATGTCCAGGAGTTTTTCCCGGAGTTCGAAGGTGTAGAGGAAGATCGTCGATCCGCCTCCCAGCGCGCCCCCAAGGTCGAGACAAAAGGTCCCAAGCCACACCAAGTGGGAAGCGATACGATGCAGTTCCGCAGCGATCACCCGGAGGTACTGGGCACGTTCAGGGACCGGGATCTTGGCGAGTTTCTCCACTACTCGGGACATCACGAGTTCGTTGGCGACAGGCCCCAAGTAGTCGTTCCGGGCCATGATGGGGACATTCTGGACGTAAGTGAGCGACTCTGCGAGTTTTTCCACACCTCGGTGTAGGTAGCCGATATGGGGGATCAACTGCTTAATCTCTTCCCCTTCCAGGACGAGTTGGGCCCGGAAAACCCCGTGGCTTGCGGGGTGCTGGGGCCCCATGTTCACCCGCATCTCGTCAAATGTCAGATCTAAGGTTTTCTCTTCCATGGCGATCACCGGTATGGAGGGAAGGGGGCATCCATGGGATAGTCTTTCCGGAGCGGATGGCCGGGATATTCGTCCGGCAACAGGATCCGCCGGAGGTCTGGATGCCCTTCAAACCGAACCCCAAAAAGGTCGTAGACTTCACGCTCATGCCATTCTGCGCCCTGGTATTCACCGGTCAAGGTCGGCACCACGGGATCGTTAGACGGAATCTGGACCTTGAAGAGAAGTTCCTCTGTGGTTTCTGGATTCCGGACCAGGTACACCAATTCCATGTGCTCTTTGTAGTCTACGCAGGTAATGAAGGAAAGGTAGGTGAAGCCAAGGGTGGCCTTCAAGAACTGTGCGAATTCGATAAGGCGCTCTTGGGGGATGTGGAGGATCCCCGACTCATCAGGCTCCCAGCCGAATTGTTCTTGGATGCGTTCCAAGGTCGTTGCCATCACGCCTTCTCCTTTTTGGTGCCGGCCTCTTCCATGATCTTCTTCTGAAGGGCAATGATGCCGTGCATCAGACCTTCGGGAGAGGGCGGGCAACCGGGGACATAGACGTCGACAGGGATGATCTTATCCACGCCGGGGACGACGGAATAGACATTCCGGTAGTGGTCCCCAGAGATAGCGCAGGAGCCCATCGCGATGACATACTTCGGCTCAGGCATCTGGTCGTAGAGTCGTCGAATTCTAGAGGCCATTTTGATAGAGACCGTGCCGGCGATGATCATGACGTCGGCCTGTCGAGGGGTCGGGCGCATGATCATGCCGAACCGGTCCAGGTCGAAGCGGGACGCGAAGGTGGCCATCATTTCAATGGCGCAGCACGCGAGTCCGAAGGTCAGGGGCCAGAGGGAGGACTTTTGGCCCCAGGCGAGGAGTTTTTCGAGAGGGGTGATGATGAGTCCACCGCCTGGCCACCGTTCCACGTAATCAAAAAACTCCTCTAAAACGGCTTTGGCCTCTTCGGACTTTACGTCCATTCCAATGCTCCCTTTTTGT
>CAYQZW010000017.1:0-19896 GCA_964422065.1 uncultured bacterium
ATGGACCTGACCCCTATGCCTGGCGGATGCTGGGTTATGACCCAGGGCATACGGGGTATTATCCCTTTTCGTTGTATCCACCTTTGGATTCCTTATGGATGTATGATTGGTCGGGTGCGGGGACATGGACGACTGATATCAGTGGTGCAGCAGGTCAGGGGATGATTTTCATACCAGAGGCGCCATGGGGGTGGAACAAGATCCAGGCGCGGGATATTGAGACAGGAGAGATTATCTGGGAGAGGTATGTGACGGCGAACGCGATGACCACGGCTTTGAGCATAGGGGATTCAATTCTATTTGTTGGGACGTGGATCGGGTTTACACCCTGGCAGGATACGACATTTTATGCCCTTGACCCATTTACAGGGGAACTGAAGTGGGGGAAGGTGTTGAAGACAGTGGAGTATTCACCGATAGTCGTGGATTCCTTGGTATATGCTCCCCATTTTTACAAGGTTTACTGTTTTACTTACGGTGGGGATAGTTTATGGGCTGCGAATGGTGCATACTCCAGCCCTGTTTATGAGGACGGAACAATTGTTGGTGCAACAAACGATAGTGTATTAAATGCCCGTGATTATCTAACGGGTGAGTTGATATGGGATTTTGTGGGAAGTGGATGGATATTAACTTTAATGGCATATGAGGATAAGCTAATATTTTCACCATCAGGTGAGCCTTTGTATGCATTAAGCATAGCAAATGGCACAATAGTTTGGACAAATTGGGATTATCCATTGAGCGATTTTAAACCTGCACAAGCCCACTTTGGAACTATTTTTATCGAAAATGGTTATTTTGTAAATGATACCATAATATACTCACATCTAAATTTGATTGATTCAAATAATGGTGATACCATTTGGGATTCATTATTCTTGCCACTCCTAGGGTATCGTGGAGGAGGTGTTGTGAGACTGCTGATTACACCAGACAGTTTATTGTGGTATGCTAAAACGGATGCTTTATACCTGCTAAGAATTGATGATCACTCTATATTCTCTTTCATGCCTCTTCCGCAAAGTTTGGCATTATTTCCAAGCGGTAATTTTCCGATCTTTTACAAAAACTATTTCATCTATGCCCATGAGGATTTTCTTGTGGTTTACGCTGCTGATACTGTTGCGGATACCTCTGAACAAGGAGATACCCTTGTCAATTTCCGGATCTATCCCTTTTATGCAAATGGCACCCCGATTCTTCGATTGGACGTCCCCGAAGCAGGATGGATGAATTTGACACTATTTTCTGTCAATGGCAGAAAAGTGTGGGGAAGGCGAGTTTACCTTGAAAAAGGAACACATCGAATTTACTTCCCATCTTTGCCAACGGGGGTATACACCCTGTTTTACGATTTTCGGGGATATCAAGGAGGGAAAAGGGTTCTCCTTTTAAAAAACAACAGGAGGTGAAGCATGAACTACAGATGGGCAGGAGTCGTTCTCGCTGTACTCAACGATATAGCGAGAGGGGAGATTCACGGAAATAAAGGGTTCTGCATACCAACACATCTAACGGTTCCATTTATGTGATGGATTCCAACGGATGCAACAAAACCCCTCTCATCGGGGATTTTAACTTTTTGGAAGGAGGAGAAGAATGAAATTGAAAAATCTATCTTTCTTCTTTATGGCCCTCGTTTTGTCATCATGCAATAAAGATGGGATTGTCCCTCTTCCAACCCCTGAAGTTATTTCAATGGATATGGATCCCGTTGTAGCTCCATCTGGCAGATATATTGTTTACCTTCATGCCACGATTGACACCACGGATACTTCAGGGTTGTACATTTTGGACTTAGATACGGGGGAGAAGACACTGTTGTTATCAGGGGATGTGCGTAATCCCGATTTTTCACCGGATGGCAGGTGGTTGGTGTTCAATGGGGGTGATCAGATTTTCAAGGTGAGGTTGAGGGAGGATATGAGAGGTGTGGATTCATCAACATTAAGGCAATTGACTTTTGAGGGCCGGAATTACTTTCCCGCCTGGTCCACCGATGGGAATTTGATTGCCTTCTCTTCATATAGAGGAGATATTGACAGAATATGGTTAATGGATTCAAACGGCAATAACCAAAGAGAATTACCTTTATTAGATAGGGGAGGAATCGATCCAGATTGGTCCCCTAATGGAACAAGATTAGTATTCATCGGGTGGACTGAAGAATTTTCAGGAGTAGTAATAAGTGATACACTTGGCAACGATATGACCTATTTAGGGGGAGGTGACGACCCATCCTGGTCCCCAGATGGGGAGTGGATAGCATATACCTGGTCATATGAGATGGAAGGGGGAATTAGATTATACTCAGTTCCGGGGGATTCAACGATTTCATTAATTGATATTCCAGCTATGGATCCTTCATGGTTTCCCGATTCACGAACTTTGGTATTCAGTGCATTGAATTCAGAGAAAACAAAGTTCGTCCTCTGGAGAATAAATATAGATGGATCAGGTCTTGAGCAGATTACTTTTTGAAACGAAACCTTTAAAAAGGAGGTGAGTGAGATTTGCAGGAAGGTGGGATTTATAGTCCTGATATGGGCTGCTATCCACGGGTCTCTCAAGGCCCAAGAACCTCCGTTACTATCCAGGAGTGGTGCTGGTCAAGTTCTCAAGGGATGCCCTCTCGCAGGTAAATCTTTTGACTATTACTTCCGAAGATATTGTGAGTGATGAAATTCGGACCTTCCTCAACCATAGTGACTTATGAATTGTGTCTGGGACCATGATCACCTCCAGATGCGAGTTCTGCAAATCCCCGGAGACACTGTCCGTGAACCAATCATTGACTCCTAAGGCGCGGGATCCGAAACACGTTCCAAAGGCTTTATAATAGACACCGAACTTGGGGCCGTAGCTCAGTTGGGAGAGCGTCAGGCTGGCAGTCTGAAGGTCGTGGGTTCGAATCCCACCGGCTCCATTTCTCTTTTTTATGTCCACTTTTGAACGAGACGATTACTGCTTTGCCTGTGGTCCCCAAAACCCCATCGGCCTGAAACTCCAGATCCAAAAGACAGAAGAGGGTGCCGAGACGCTCTTCGTCCCCCGACAGGAATACCAGGGATTCCACGGGATCCTCCACGGGGGAATCACAGCCACACTTCTGGACGAGGTCATGGTCTGGGCGGCCTTCCTCCACGGCTATCCTGTCGCCACGGCAAAACTGGAGATCACATTCCGCCGCCCCATTGCTGTGGAAACGCCAGTGACGGTCCGAGCCCGGATCCTGGAAGTCCGAGACCGGCAGATTCAGGCGGAAGCCATTGCCGAGCAAAACGGAAAAAGGGTGGCTCAGGCACGTGCGATTTTAGCCCGCATTTCCGCCTCCCCATGATCCTCTTATTTGACATTGACGGGACCCTGATCCTCTCCGGGGGTGCAGGAACCCGCGCCTTTAACCGGGTATTTGAGGAGTTCTACGGGATCCCAAACGTGATGAATGGCTATCAGCCTCAGGGGAAAACCGACACCCTCATAACCTACGAACTCTACACACAGGCATTCGGGCACCCACCCACGGACACAGAGGTCCAGCGGATTCTCCATCGGTATGTAGAGTTCCTACGGGAGGAAGTTCCCAAATCCCCTGGGTACCGTGTGTTGCCAGGGGTGCGGGAAATCCTGGAAGACCTCTCCCAGGACCCCCGAGTACTTCTTGGGCTGGCCACCGGCAATATTGAAGAGGGGGCAAAGGCGAAACTCTCCAGGGCAGATCTCTTCAAATACTTTGAATTTGGAGTTTACGGCGACCACAGGGACCGGGGTGAAATCCTCCGTCAGGCAAGGGATCTGGGTCGGGACATCGCCAGAGAACGTGGAATCCCCGAAGACCGGGTGATCGCAATTGGGGACACGGTCCGGGACATCTGGGCAGCCCGTGCCGCGTCCATTGAAATTGTCGTCGTGGCAACGGGCCCAGAACCTCCAGAACTCCTGGCCTCCGAAACTCCAGACCTTTTGATTCCGCAACTCAACGATCCAAAATTCAAGGAGTATCTCTATGGAGATTGAGCGGATCGTTGTCGGCCCTCTGGAAACCAACTGCTATGTCATCCATGACCATGGAGCGTGCTGGATCCTGGATCCGGGGGCCGATCCGCACATCATTTTGAAGCGGGTCCAAGCCCTTGGCTGCACCCCGCGCGCGATCTTGGCCACACATGGACACTTTGACCACGTCGGCGCGGTCCAGAGTCTTCAGCAACACCTGAACATTCCTTTCTGGGTCCATCGCGATGAAGCGGAGGTCTTGGCGTACCAAACCCCGGAAAGGGTCTTGGAAAACTGGGGTGTGGAGATTGAGCCGATCCCAACGCCTGACCGATGGCTGGAAGACGGCCAAACACTTCAATTGGGCACAACACACTGGCAAGTCTGGCACACGCCCGGCCATTCCCCAGGATCCATCTGTTTGGTCGGCGAAGGTGTGGTATTCACCGGGGACCTCTTGTTCCATCTTGGGGTCGGGCGGACGGACATCCGCGGTGGTGATGAATCCCGACTCCGGGCCTCCCTCCGTCGGATACTCACGCTCCCCCCAGACACCCGGGTCTTCCCTGGCCATGGGCCTGTCACCACGATCGGATTGGAGATCCAGCACAACCCCTTCCTTTCGATGGAAGGCCTGGCCGGTGTATAATTGGGGTACCATGAATCTGGGATTCCAGGAACTGTTAGTCATCTTCCTCGTTATCCTCTTGGTCTTTGGGCCCAAGAAACTCCCCCAACTGGCCCAGGCGCTGGGGAAGGCGGTCCGCGAGTTCCGGAACGCGACCCGTGAGATTGAGGAGTCATTCAAGGAGATCGAGCGGTCCGTAGACCTGGAGGAGCCGTCCCCACCCCCTACGCCCCCCTCCTCCCCTTCGTCACCCCAAGCCCCCAAGGAGTCTTAAGGTGAACCCCTGGGATGTGCGGGCCTGGGTCAAGGAGGGGCTACGGGTGATCGGTGTGGTCCACTTGAAGCCTCTGCCCGGTAGCCCGGGGTATCCAGGGTCCTTGTCCGAGGTCCTGGACGCGGCGATGCACGATGTTGAGGCCCTGATGGAAGGGGGTGTCCACGCCTTGCTTGTGGAAAACTTCGGAGACGTTCCGTTCTGGAAGCAGCAGATCCCAGAGGAAACCCTGAGTGCGTTCACGGTGATTGTGCACGAGATTCGGAGCCACTGCCCATTGCCCCTGGGCATCAATCTCCTTCGCAATGCAGGATCTGCAGCCCTCTCCGTGGCCTATGCGGTGGGGGCCCAATTCATCCGCATCAACGTTCCCATCGGGGTTCGGATCACGCCCGAAGGATGGATTGAGGGCCAAGCGGCGTCTGTGGCTCGGCTCCGCTCCAGGCTCCAGGCTCCCGTAGCCTTCTTTGAGGACCTCCAAGTCAAACACTCCTGGCCCGTGGGAGCAGAACCCCCGTTGAAGGATCTGGTAGAGGAAACCGTAGACCGGGGGCAGGCCGATGCCTTGGTGGTGACCGGCGTTCGTACCGGTGAGGAGGTCGATCCCAAACACCTCAACGAGGTCTACCGCCGATCGGAGGTCCCTGTATTCGCAGGGAGCGGGGTCACCACGGAGAACTTAGCCCGTATCGTTCGGGCCTGCCACGGCGTGATCGTCGGAACGACGTTCAAAAAAGACGGAAAGATCCACAACCCTGTGGACCCCAGCCGGGTCCAGCAGTTCATGGACAGGGTTCACGCTCTCACCGTCTCGTAGACGAAGATTTCCTTCCCCTTCGGCCAGTCCTTCAGTCCACCCAATCCGCGATAAAGATGTCGTATTGCCGCGGTTTCTCGGCCGCCCGATTCGACGCGAAAATGATCTTTTTGCCGTCCGGGCTGAACATGGGGAAGGAGTTGAATGTCCCTTTGTAGGTCACCCGCTCCAGGTTCTTGCCATCAATGTCAATCACATAGAGGTCATAATCCCATTGCCCGGGCGCATGGAGGTTTGAAACGAAGATGATCCGTTTCTCGTCCGGGAACATGAAAGGAGCGAAGTTCGTCACGTCTTCCGGGGTATGGGTGACCTGCCAGAAGGTATCGCGTTCCATGTCGTAGACGTAGATCTCCATGTGCCCCAGTCGGACAAACCCCTTCTTCAAGTCTTCCCGAAATTGACGGAGTTCGGTGGAATCTGTGATGTGATGGGCACGGTACACGACATAGCGGCCGGACTTGGAGAAGAACGAACCGCCGTCGTAGCCCGGGGTAAAGGTCAACCGGCGAGGCGGTTTGTCGTAGGGTGGCTCCAGCACATAGAGGTCAATGTCTCCATCCTTGGCGCTGGTAAAAACGATTTTGCCGTCTGGTGAGGGGCCTTCCAACTCCGCATCGTATGCAGGGCTTCCGTAGAGTTTGTACAGGGAATCCGTCTTGAGGTCTCGGACGTAGATGTCGTAGTTATACAGAGGCCAGACGTACACGTGTTCTTCGCGAATGATCTTCCACACCAGGGGATTTTCTGGGCATTCGGGTCCCATGGTTTCGTGCGTACTCGCGAAGATAATCTTGTCCGGGCCGAGGAAAAAGGAACAACTGGTCCGCCCTTTGCCCGTGGAGACCATCCGCAGGACTTTGCCGGTGGTATCCATCAGGAAGATCTGGTCGCAAGGCAACGAGTCCATATTGCTCTGGAAGGTAATCAGCCGTCCATCCGGACTGAAGTAAGCCTCCGCATTTGAGCCGCCGTGGGTCAGGCGTTTAAGGTTCCGGAGATGGACCTCTCGCGGATCCTTATAGGTCTCCTGGGTGCCTTGACAGGCGATCCATGTCACCGCGATACCGATGACGAAGAGCCAACGAACCTTGTTCATTGAAACCTCCTTCTTGAAGAGATGAGTTCAAACCCACTCAATTTCAAAGGGCAGTTCCGGAGGGGCCTCCCTATTCCCAAAGATGGCTCCTCGCTCCCGGGGAACGAGCACATGGGAAGGCTTCAAGCGTTCAAAAGTTTCCCTCAAGATTTCGTAGAATGGGCCTTCACGAAGTTCGGTTGTCACGGAGACCCCTTGTTCCCGGAGAGCGTTTTCTATTTCTTCCAGGCGTTCCCGTGCGCGTTCTCGCAATTCCTCTGTAATCACGTTCCGGACTTCCTGGCTGGGTGCTTCGCCCATGAAGCCAAGGTATAGAAGCCAGGTAGACACGGACTCGGGAAACCGGCCATCCAGAATATACAACACATAAACTGTACCTTGGGGGGCAAGTGTCCTGGCCTTCTCCAACGCCTCTGGAGTGTCTCGAGTCGGAGAAAGGGCCAGGAGGACATCCATGTCTTAAATTTAACGCTCTGGCGGAGGTCTTACAAATTGAGGTTGCGACACCCGAACGATGTCCCGTACCATCACAGGCATGGAAGTGATTTTTCTTGGGACGGGGACAGGCATTCCAGGCAACGGCCGCAGGCCGACCAGCATCTTATTCCGTGAGGGGCCAGAGACCCTCCTCGTAGACCTTGGGCCGGGAACGGTGACCACCCTGGTCAACGAAGGGATAGCCCTCTCCTCGCTTCGGGCTGTCGTCCTGACCCATTTCCACCTGGACCACTGTGCAGACCTTGGGGCCCTTTTCTTCGCGATGAAATACGGGCTCCCCACGCGGATGGCCCCTTTGCAAATTTTGGGGCCGCGGGGGCTCTCCCAATGGTTCCACCGCCTCCAGTCTCTCTATGGTCCACAAATAGAGGTGTCTTTCCCTGTGCAGATCCGGGAAGTCTCACCTGGCACGCACGAAAGGCTGGGCTCCCTCCACCTTCAGTTCTGGAAAAATGCCCATACTCCGGAGAGTCTCGGGCTCACCATCCGACACCCCTCGCACACCCTCATCTACACGAGTGACACAGAATTTTCCACCTCCTGGATTTCAGCCTTGCCCCGAGGTGCGGATCTGCTGATCACGGAATGTTCTCTCCCCTTCCGGGTCCCGGGTCACCTGACTCCGGAGGATGCGGGAAGGGTGGCCGACCACCTCCACGTGCGGGCCTTGATGCTGGTGCACCTCTACCCCCTACTCTCGTCCGCCGAGGCCGTTCAGAGGGCAAGAAAGCACTATGCCGGCCCCATCCAGGTGCCCTGGGACGGCTTCCGGCTCATCCTGCCTTAGCCTCCGACTGCCGGGATCCAGGCCTGGTCTCGGTGTTTCAAAAAAGACCGGATCCCCTTTGCGATCCCCTCGGCGATTTTCTGCTGATACCACCCCTGGCGTAAGCGTTTTTCTTCGGAGGGATGAGAGATGAACCCCATTTCCACCAGAACCGAGGGCATATAGGCCCCCAACAGCACATAAAAGCCGGCCTGTTTCACGCCCCTGTTTTTGAGTTTTAAGGCTGTCGCCAGATGGTCCTGAATGGAAACTGCCAGGCTTTGAGATTCTTTCAGGAACTGGGCCTGAGCCATGTCGGAGAGGATGAATTTGAGGAGGTCGGTGGTATCCATTTCCGGGCCAAGTTCGTATTTCAAGGCTCCGTTTTCCAGGTTCTGGACTGCGCGTTCCCACTTGGTTCTCGCTGCGGACAGGAAGTAGGTCTCCGCACCCTGAGCCCGGCGCTTCCGTTCGTAATTGCAATGCAAACTGATAAACAGGTCGGCCCCTGCACGATTGGCAATCTCTGCTCGTTCCCGCAGGGGGATAAACTTGTCTCGATCCCGGGTCAGGATGACACGGGCGCCAAGTTCCTTTTCCAAGATCCGTTTCAGTCGTTTGGCAACCGCGAGGTTGATATCCTTTTCGCGGGTACCATAGCGGCCGATTGCACCGGGATCTTTCCCGCCATGTCCGGGGTCAATGACAATCACCAGGGGTTCCCGGCGTGTCGGTTCAATTTGTGGGGAAGAAGGTTTCTTGGGTTTTGGGGCAACAGGAGGCGGCACTGGACGGAATATCGCAAGAAACGTCGTCTTGCGCCGCTGTACCTCAAACGTGACCGGCCGTTCAAAACGGAGAAGCAGCCGAAATCCACGGGCAGTATGGAACACCTCCGCCCCGGCCAAAAGCCCTTGCGCGGGGAATCCGTGGGCTCCCTTGTAAAACCCACGGGGGATCTCAATCCGCACGGTCTTGGGGTCCACAGAATTTATCTCCGGACGAAGGTCAGAATTGTGTTGAATTTGAAGGTGAACCTTCTGACTGGTTGCCTCCAGGTCCAGGCGTTTCACGCTTGGAGGATACTTGCTCAGGATATACCGCGATCGTTCGCGGTCCCAATAGGTGCGTTTTCCGGTCACCCGGTCCAACACGGTCTCCAAGTCCTCTGCGTGATAATACCGGGCGTTTTTGTACACGGTGGTCCGGACCTCTATAGAGGTGTTTTGGAAACGGATCGCGTGGGTGTCAAAGCGAAGGACCCCTCGTGGTGTCTGGTAGGTTTTTGTAGCGATCTGTTGCCATCCGAAAGCGCGAGCCAGCGGATCTGGGGCCACATAAGGGGCTCCCTTGAGGGTCACGGAAGGGACCCGAACCGTGTGGAACGCGAGAAGGACGCCGATCCACAAGGCGTTCATGCCTTGGGCTCCATTTCCATGAATTCCAACAGCACTTTATGGGTGTCCTTCGGGTGGGTGAAGAGGACCTTCGGCGAAAAGGCGCCGGGTCTGGGGCCATCCACGACCCGAACCCCCAGATCCTGGAAGACCTTGATGGCCTCTTGGATGTTGGGGACTCCCACAGCGATGTGGTGGAGCCCCCCGCCCCGTTCCCGAAGGAATCGGTCGATGGCCGTTCCTTCCCGGGTCGGAGTGATGAGTTCAAGGACGAGGTTGGACACCGTCAGTAGCGCGATCCGGAGTCCTCGGTCTTCCAACTCCTCATATTCAACCTCGTGAACCCCAAGCAATTGTTGGAAAAACCGCACTGCCCCTTCCAGGTCTTGGACCACAATGCCGATGTGGTGTACAAAGGGTTTCTCAGGCCTCTCGGTACTCACCGAACACCTCCCGGAGTGCATCGGAAATTTCGCCCAAGGTGGCCCCATTCCGCAGGGCCTCCAAAATTGTGGGGACCAGATTCTCTGCCGTTTGTGCCTTGTGCCGCAGTTCTTGGAGTGCACGGGTTACCGCCCGACGATCGCGGTTGTCTTTATACACACGGAGCCGTTCGATCTGTTCTCGTTCAATCTCGGGATCCACTTTCAGGATCTCCTGGACTTGAGGTTCCTGTGTTTCTTCCTGGAACCGATTCACGCCGACCACTGTGGTTTCCCCCTGCTCAAATTTCTTTTGGGCCTCGTAGGCACTCTGGGCAATTTGTTCCTGGAAGAAGCCACTTTCAATGGCTGCGACTGCGCCGCCCCGTCGGTCGATCTCCTCTAAGAGTTCCCAGATCCGTTCCTCCATCTGGTTGGTCAAAGACTCCACAAAGTACGAGCCAGCCAGTGGATCTACGGTATCCGGGACCCCTGTCTCATAAGCGAGGATCTGTTGGGTCCGGAGTGCGAGTTTTGCGGAGGTATCGGTGGGGAGCGCCAGGGCCTCGTCGTAGGCGTTGGTATGCAGGGACTGGGTTCCGCCGAGAACCGCAGAAAGCGCCTGGTAGGCGACCCGGATCAAATTGTTTAGGGGTTCTGTGGCGGTTAAGGTCACCCCCCCGGTCTGGGTATGGAACCTGAGGCGCCAGGACTTTTCGTTTTTGGCATGGAACCGGTCCCGCATGATGTGGGCCCAGATCCGGCGGGCGGCCCGGAACTTTGCAATCTCCTCAAAGAAGTAACTGTGTGCCGCGAAAAAGAAGGAAAGCCGAGGGGCAAACGCATCCACATCCAGTCCCCGCCTCTGGACCTCTTCCACGTATGCGATGCCATCGGCCAGGGTAAACGCAACTTCCTGGACCGCCGTGGCTCCGGCCTCCCGGTAATGGTAGCCGGAGATGGAAATGGGGTTCCATTTCGGCAAATGATGTGCACAGAACTCAATCACGTCTCCCACCAGTCGCATGGACGGTTGGACCGGGTAAATGTAGTTCCCTCGTGCGACAAATTCCTTCAGGATATCGTTCTGAACAGTTCCGCGGAGTGTTTGGGGGTCGGTCCCTTGCTTTTCCGCAATCAGGACGTACATCCCCAGGAGAATAGCTGCTGTCGCGTTAATGGTCATGGAGGTCGACACCTGTCCCAGGGGGATCCCCTGGAAGACCAGGTCAAGGTCCTCCAAAGTGGAGACCGCGACACCGGTGCGGCCCACTTCACCTTCCGCCATGGGGTGGTCGGAGTCATAGCCGAGTTGGGTAGGCAAATCAAAAGCCAAGGAGAGCCCGGTTTGACCTAAGGACAGGAGATAGCGGAACCGTTCATTGGTTTCCCTGGCCGAGCCAAACCCTGCATATTGCCGCATGGTCCAGAGCCGACGGCGGTACATCCCTGGGTAGACACCCCGGGTGAAAGGGAAGTGGCCCGGCTCGCCCAGATCCCGTGAGGGATCAAAGCCCTGGAGATCTTTCGGGCCATAGACCTCGCGGATAGGAATCCCCGATGGGGTCTTCCGGATTTCCTCATCGGCCATGGCCTAATTATAACCTGCAGTCCCCTAAAAAACGGCGAGTTGGTCCTCCAGAATGAACTGGTAAAGTTCAGGTAAGGTCTCCAGGTGCTGCCCCACAATACGCTGGATTTCGGATGTGAGGCGCGAAACCTCGGTTTTTGGAGCGTAAACCCATGCCTGACAGAGTTGCGGCTCTGTGATGGGTTTCCCGATTTCCGAGACCATCAAGACGTAAGCCTCCGAAACTTCTGGGACAGAACGCACAATGTCTTCGGCGATCCTCTGGGCGACCACGTTGTACAGTTTTCCCACGTGGGAGATTGGGTTCTTGCCCGCTGCAGCCTCCAGGGTCATGGGGCGTAGCGGCGTGATCAGGCCGTTGACCCGATTCCCCCGTCCGACCTGTCCATCATCGCCTCCCTCAGCCGAAGTCCCGGTTACGGTCAGATATACCGAGTCTTCAGAATCCGCGGTGTTGATGGCCACCTGAAGATCTAAATCGGTTTTGGACGCAAGGAATTCCCGGACATACGCCAGGAGGTTGTCCTTTTTGTCAAAGTAATCCCGCGTGGAGTGGACATGTGCGCTGACAAACGCCACGGCAAGGGTCAGATGGAGGGTATGGCCTCTGCGGATGGCCATGACTTTGATGTCCTCGCCGATCCACGGGAACCGTTCTTTCACGGAAGCGTCATTGAGGTTCTGCTCCAGATCCAGCACCAGGCGTTCGGTTTCTGAGAGGGGGTAGAAGCCTACGCCATACGAGGTATCATTTGACAAAGGTACGGTATCGCTCCGAAGGAACAGATCCACGAGGTCCGGGCTTCCTGGACGTACCCAGAGGTCAAATTCAATGTGTTTCTCCGGATCCAGATGTCGGAGGGTTTGGCCCAAATAGGTCTTCACGCTCTCCAGGTAGATGTCCTGGATCGGGACCTTCTGGTCCCCGACCTGGTCGGTTGCACGGCCGACCAGATAGAACCGCATGGGAATATCTACGGTCCCGCCTCCGAACACGGGGGTAGCGTGTCCACCGACCAAAAGCGCCTTATCCACGTTATGGTGCAGAACTCGTCCAAAGGTCTCCAGGTAATACCGGGACAATGCGCGGGAGAAGGCCTCCACCATGCCATCGGTCAGGGAGTCGGGGTGTCCGATCCCTTTCCGTTCCACCACCTCCACATCCAACGCCTCCACCCTGATCCCTTGCCAGGGGGCAACCCGAATTTCCATTTACTTCCTCCTTTTCAGCCCCTCAAACAACCCCAAAATCCTTTGAGATTCAACTCCTTTGGATTGAATGAGGACGTGATGAGAGCGGCCAAAACTATACACCAGTGTCTTCACTGCGAGGCGTGCTTTGATTTGCTCCTCAAGATCATGGGTCGTACGTTCCACTTCTTCCAGTATGGCCAGGATCCCGATATCCATCAAAAAAATCCCCTGATCCCTAAAGTATACAGGTTCAGCGCCGTGGACATCGCCTGCCTCTATCAGGAGATCAAAGTCAATGTGGTACGTGATATCCACGCACCCAGGATTTTCAAACGGGTGTTCCAGGGCCTGGTGGCGGTGATACACCATGAGACTCCCCTGTGGGAACCTTTGCAACAGGGCCTGCCGGCGATCGCCGTAGTCAATCGTGACGACGACCGCCTCTTGGAGGGCTTCAAACAGACGGGTTGCGTAAGACAAGACCTGTGGAGAGACATCCAGGACCTGTCCCACACGAACCCAGGGGCGGTATCGCTCAAGAAAGGCCTCCAGATTCGGGTTCTCCAACGCAAATTCCTGGAAGCGAAATTGTCCTCTGTCTTCGATCACCCGAAGTTCCCGCCACCCCTGGGGCGTCCACCGAACGCGGAAAAAGGGGAAAGCATCAAAGAGTTCGTTAGACAACACAAAAGCCGGGCTGGGGATCTCTGACAGCGCATGAAGCCAGTCCACAGGCTTTCCCTGTAAGACTTCTGCTTCCCTTTCTTTCAGGGTTGGGGATCGTTCCAGAAGGTGGTATCGGACTTCAACCTGCTGGTTTTCCAGGGCTGTCAGAAGATCGAGGGCGAGGTACCCCTCCCCGGGCCCCATTTCGACGATGTGGATCGGGGGAGGCCACTCCAGAGCACGCCAGAGTTGAAGGATCCACCGGGCCAGGGTCCATCCAAAAATGGGATGCAGATGGGAACTGGTATAGAAATCGCCTTCCCGTCCGATCTTCGGACCTTTCGTGTAGTAGCCGAACTCGGGGTGATATAACGCGATTTCCACGAACTCGGCAAAGGAAAGAGACCCACCCTCTGCCCGAATTCGTTCCCTCAGCACTTCTTGAATGCTCATGGACCCTTAATTAAATGGCATGCCCGTCACGTCTTCAATCACGCTCGATGAACTTCTTGATTGTTGGGTTCTCTTACCATAGAAAAATTGGTTAAGTCTTTCACTTCGGGGGACTTTCTTTGACTTGTTTCTTGCCGGTCTCCGGTGTACAATCGGGGGAGCCTAAGGAGGTGATTTTCATGATGTTTTGGTTTCTCATGATCTGGAGCGTATGGGGGATTCGTTCCCCGCAGATCCCCGCTCCAGTGCTCAAAACCCTTCCGCAAGAGGGAACCTTATCCGCCTTTACCTGGACCCCTGTAGGACCGGAAGGAGGTCATGTAGATCGAATCTCTACGAATCCTGCCAATCCATCCCAGAAACTGGCAATTTCCTTTTTCCTCTGGACAGACCTCACGGGAACGGGGTGGACCGCGGTCCCTGAACTGGGGCATGTCATGGACGGCCACTATACCCAGCCCCAAAAAGCGGTGGTGGCATCCGATGGTGCCCTGTGGTACTCCAATGACGGTGGCTTCACCTGGACCCCAGTGCTTAATTACGGGGGAGGGTTCCAGAGTATGACCGAATCTCCCGGAAGCACGGTGTACGTCGTGACGGACAACCTTCTTTACCGGACGGATGATGGTGGATTGACTTGGACCCAGGTCGCGCCCTTCCTCTACGATTTGCAGGACATTACCTATGACCCTCAAAACCCCCAGACCCTTTTTGCAGGGGTGTTGCTTGGGGGAGAAGCCCTCGTATTGAAATCTACCGACGGGGGCAACACGTGGACCTGGGTGATTCCTCCGGGCTCTGGCTTCGGGCTCTTTGAAATCATGGACATTGAGGTCAACCCATGGAACTCTTCAGAAGTCGTGATGTCTGCGGGAGGTGGGGGGCCCGGAATGCTCTACGTGTCAGAAGACGGGGGTACGACGTGGGATACCCTGATGGGCTCTGTGTCCAGTTCCCTTCTCTTTGCCACGGATCTTGAGTTCCTAAGCCCCGACTCCCTCCTGGTCACCAACCTCATCCCACGCGGCCTTTATCTGGGGGTCCGAACCGGGCCCGACTGGACCTTCACCCTGCTGGATAGCACCGGTTTTCCGATGGATCTGACGATCGCCAGTGACAGCTCCCTGCTCATGGCGACCACCTCCGGTGTTCTGGTATCCCCCGGACTTGGACAACCGTTTTTATGGCATAACAACGGCCTCCGGAACGTGACCCTTTATCTCAATGAACAGATGCCTGCATGGTCGGGCAATCGGTTCATTGTCCCCTCCTCTTTTTACGGGGGTGTCCTGTACCGGACCGAGGACGGCGGACAGACCTGGGAACGCATCATCCTGGGACAGATGGTTTTTATAAACACGATAGAGATCGCGCCAGGCGACAGTGATGTGGTATATCTCAGCGGAATCGCCGGGGACCTCTCGGGCAGTCCACCCATCCTCCACACCCTGTACCGCTCGTCGGACTTTGGCACCACTTGGCAGCCCTTGGACACCCTAAGCATTGACGACACCACCGCGACCGGCGTCTCGGACCTCCATATCTCTCCCAGTGATCCGAATGACCTCCTGGCAACCAAACTTGAGGGGCTTTACCGTTCCACCGATGGGGGACACACGTGGACGATGGTCCTTCCGCCGGGAGTCTCGCCCTCCATTCCAGGAATCAGCCAGGACGTTTGGGTGTACAAGGCCGACTCCCTGTATTACAGCCCAGACCATGGAGCCACCTGGCAGCCTGTCCTTCCATGGCTCAATGAGCCTGTAAGCATGGACGTAGCCTCACAATCCCCGACGCTCTTCATGATCTCCCCGGATCCAAACCCACCTTGGGGCCTTAAACTCTTCCGGGTAGACCCCACGGGAGCGGTCACCACACTCCTTGACCTGACCAATGCGCTTTTCGCTACGGTGGATGCGGCGCCGGGAGGCGGCCTTTACCTGACCCAATTCACGATGACCGGGACGCTCTTTGGCAGATCATCGGATCAAGGATACACATGGGAGTGGGATACGTTGGCCTTTGCGCCGATATGGATCCGGGGCTCTACGTCACAGGTGCTTGTCGCGTCCTTCGGGATGGGGCTCTGGCGAAGCGAAGACGCGGTTGTCGGGATCTCTGAGGCCTCAACCTCGCCCTTACCGTTGTCCCACCTCCAAGTCCTCACCCCCATCGCCACCGGTGCGTTACGGTTCGGATACACCTCGCCCTATCGCGGAGAAGTTACCGTCTCCATCTTTGACATCACAGGAGCCGTGGTGTTCCAATCTCGGTTGCTCAAACCGACGACTCGGTGGACTGCTGATGTGAGTGTTCAGCATCTTGTCCCCGGGCTTTACATCCTGGAGGTTCAGGAAGACCAGGGGTTCCGCCACACGGCGAAGTGGATCCGCGTGCCCTAAGATTTCGGCTCTCGGGTGAGGAGTGCCAGAAAGGCCTCCTGCGGCAACTCCACTTTCCCAATTTTCTTGAGGCGTTTTTTGCCTTCTTTTTGACGCTCTAAGAGTTTCCGCTTGCGGGTGACGTCACCCCCATAGCACTTTGCGGTCACATCTTTTCGGATAGGGGGAATCCGGGACTTGGCAATCACTTTTTTGCCGATCGCAGCCTGGATCACGACCTCAAAGAGTTGACGCGGGATCAACTTCTGGAGCCGATCCACCATCCACCGTCCCAGCCGATACGCCTGATCGCGATGCACCACAAAGGCCAGGGAATCCACACGCTCGCGAGCCACCAGGATGTCCACACGCACAAGATCAGACTCCCGGAACTCCAAGAACTCGTAATCCATGGACGCGTAGCCCCGAGAGACCGTTTTCAACTTGTCATAAAAATCAAAGATGACCTCTTGAAGCGGCAACTCGTATTCAAAAAGGACGGTCTTGGGGTCCAAATAGTGGAATGTCCGTTGGACCCCGCGCCGAGATTGACAGAGTTCCACAATCGGGCCAATGTATTCCGCGGGTGTGATAATCTGGACGAGGACAAAAGGCTCATAGGCTTTCTCATAGTGATGAGGGAAGTCTTTCGGACTGTCCACGACCTTCGTGGTTCCGTCCTCCAGCACCACCTTGTATTCCACGTTCGGCGTGGTCATGATCACTTCAAGCCCAAATTCTCTACGGAGCCGCTCCCGTGTAATCTCCATGTGGAGGAGGCCCAGGAACCCCACGCGGAACCCTGCGCCCAGGGCGGGCGAATGCTCCCCGACGTAGGTCAATGCGGCGTCATTCAACTTCAGTTTATCCAGCGCCTTCTGGAGAAGGGGATACTCGGAGGAGGCAACGGGATAAACGCCAGAAAAGACCATGGGCTTGGGCTCGCGGTAGCCGGGCAACGCGGGGGTTTCCGGGGCGTGTGCAGAAACGATGGTATCGCCGACCGCCGCGTCTCGGATCTCCTTGACCTGTGCTGCAAGATAGCCGACCTCGCCGGCCTCAAGTTTTTCCACCGGCACACGGTGGGGCCGAAAAACGCCCACTTCCACCACTTCAAAGACCTTTCCCGACGACTTAAACAAGATCCGATCGCCGGGCCGGACCGTGCCATCAAAAACCCGAATGAAGGGAATCGCTCCGCGGTACTCGTCATACACGGCATCAAAGATCAATGCCTTGAAGGGACGACCTGGATCGCCCTGTGGAGGGGGCACCTTTTCAATGACCGCTTCCAGAAGTTCCTGGACCCCCCAGCCTTCTTTTGCGGAAATTTCATAAATCTCTTCGTCTCCTAAGAGGTCCAGGATTTGCTGCCGAACCCGATCCACATCCGCGTTGGGGAGATCAATCTTGTTGATCACCGGGATGATGGTCAGGTTTTGTTCCAAAGCAAGGTAGAGGTTCGCAATGGTCTGGGCCTCCACGCCCTGAGTGGCATCCACCAGGAGAAGGGCTCCCTCACAAGCAGCCAAGGACCGGGAAACCTCATAGGTAAAATCCACGTGGCCAGGGGTATCAATGAGGTTGAGGATGTATTCTTCCCCTTTGTACCGGTAGGTCATGCGGACGGGGTGCATCTTGATGGTGATGCCCCGTTCACGCTCCAAATCCATAGAATCCAGGACCTGTTCGGCCATCTCCTCCGGCCGAAGGGTCCCGGTGAGTTCTAAGAACCGATCTGCAAGGGTGGATTTGCCGTGGTCAATATGGGCAATGATGCTGAAATTCCGGATCTTCACGGCCAATAATTATCCTGGGACGGCCCGCGGATTGCAAAAAACAGGGGTTCCAGGGCCGGGAATTGTTGAAGGTTTCTGGGGTTTCCCTTATAGTAAGCATCGTGGCTAAGAAGGAACGTTCCAAACCCCGAGAGTCCAGAAATCGAAGGAAACGGAAGGCTTCTCCCGGTTCTCCAAGGCCTCTGGCCCCGTTCCCCCTCAAGACCTCCCAAATCGTCTTGATTTTCCTTGGTCTGACCCTGATCCTGTTTTACAAAATCCTCAGTCCGTCGGTGATGGTCCTCGCGACCGACCAGATTACGGCCGGTATTTTCTTTAAGGAGTTCCAGGCCCGTGTTCTCCGCTCTCTCCATATTTTCCCGTTGTGGAACCCCTTCATCTTCTCCGGATTGCCGTTCATTGACGCGATGCACGGAGACATCTTTTACCTCACCGCCCTGGCCCGGCTCATTTTCCCTACACACGTGGTTCTGAATTACACCTTCATCGTCCATACATTCCTGGCGGGGGTCACTTCCTTTGCGCTTTTCCGATATCTCGGAACCAAGAAAGAGTGGGCATTTCTCATGGCCCTGGCTTATATGTTCAGTGCCAACGCCATCAGTCTGACGTATCCGGGGCATGACGGAAAACTTGTCATCATCGCACTCTTCCCGCTATTCTTTCTCTTGACCTATCGGGGGCTCCGAGAAGGTCGACTCTGGCCGTTTATGGCCAACGGGCTTATTCTTGGTTACGCCACCCTCAGTCTCCATCTCCAAATGCTTTACTACGTGTACCTCGTCCTGGGGTTACTTTGGGCCTTTTTGGTCTTGCCCGAATTCAGGAGTCAACCGAAGCGTTCCCTTCGGATCACCCTGTATTTCGGCCTCATGGTCGTCCTGGCCCTTGGCATGTCCATGCTCCGATTCATTCCCGCCTACTATTATGTGTCCAAATTCTCTCCCCGTGCTGGCCAAGGTCGTGGATACGAATTTGCCGCGTCATGGGCCTTACCCTGGGAGGACCTGATCTCCGCCTTCATCCCGGGCTTTTCCGGGTTCCTGGAAAAATACTGGGGACACAATCCCTTCAAAATCAACTCTGAATATGTGGGGTATTTCACGGTCATGTTGGGGTGGTTAGGGCTTTTATGGAGCAAGCGAGATCGGCTTTATTTCTATCTGGTGACCACCCTCATCCTCTTCACCTTTATCGTTCTTGCCGGACACACCCCTATTTTCAAACTCCTTTATGCGGTCCTTCCAGGCTTCAAGCGTTTCAGGGCGCACAGCATGGCGTTTTTCGTGATCAATCTTTCCCTCCTCATCCTCGGTGCCCGCGGTCTCCATAGCCTTTTCCGAAACCCAAAAGATGCCCTGAAGTCCAAAAAATTCCTTTACCTCTGGGTCTTCCCCATCATTCTGTTCGTACTCTTTGGGGTCTTGAACGGGGTCCTGACGTCCCTTCTGAGCCAGGGGCTGTCCAAGGAAAAACTGCAGATCCTCCAACAATCCGGTGGAACCATCTTTCTCGGGGCTTTGCGGGTCTCCGTCCTTGGACTCTTGCTTGTATGGATCTTGCGTGCTCGGCTCCGGGGAACGTTCGCCCCAACCCCGGTCACCCTGCTCCTGGGTGGGTTGATCCTCCTGGATCTATGGTCGGTGGACTTCCAATTTATTCGTTCTGTGCCGCAGCCCCAAAAATACTACGCACCCGACGAAGCCGTGCAATTCCTGGAAAAAGATTCCACCCTATTCCGTGTCTTCCCCCTCTTCTACCGGATCGACAACAACTATCTGATGCTCTACAACCTTGAATCCATCGGAGGGCACCACGGGAACCAGTCCCGGCGGTACCAGGAATTTCTCTGCGCCTCCAACACCATCATCTTTCGTCCTCAAGCCGTTCTGAACCTCTATCCCCACCCCCA
>CAYQZW010000018.1:0-19860 GCA_964422065.1 uncultured bacterium
CACAGGTGTCACCCATGTGTCCGAACACCTGTAACCCATGTATCCAGTCTGTACATAAAAAAAGGGGGGAAATGGAGAGGGGGAATGGGGTAGACTGCAAAGGGGGAGGATTCCGGCTACAATAGGGATATGACCCGGCCCACACCGATTCCTGGCCAGCCCGAATGGGAACGGGCCTTCCGAAGCGATTGGGGAAAGGCCCTCCTGGAACGGGTTCTCAAAACGATCCGACAACATAAGATGTTCCGGAAGGGGGACCGGGTGGTCATTGCGGTCTCTGGTGGGGGCGACTCGGTCTTCCTCCTGGGTGTCCTCTTGCAGGTCCGTGCGATCCTGGATCTGGACCTCAGTATCGCGCACATCCATCATGGGCTTCGGCCGGACGCCGACGAGGACGCGGCGTGGGTTGTGGCCTGGGCGGAGGCCCTGGGGTTGCCGTTGGACCTGAAGCGGGTCCAGGTCCCGACCCATCTCCGGCCGGGCGCCAACCTCGAGGAGACAGCGCGGGATCTCCGGTACCAGGCCCTGGAGTCGATCCGGCACGTGCGTCGGGCCCGCCGGATCGCTGTAGGCCACACCTTGACGGACGCAGTCGAGACCTTCCTGTTCCATCTTGCGCGCGGGGCCGGGTTCCGCGGGCTGGCCGGCATCCCGCCGGTGCGGCCGCCGATCGTCCGCCCCTTGATCGCTCTGAAACGTCAAGAGATCCGTGAATTCCTCCAGGCCTTTGGCATCCCTTACCGGGACGATCCTACGAACCAGGACCTCCAGCGGACCCGGAACTTCATCCGTCTGGAGGTTTTGCCTTTATTGGAGCGGCGGTTTCCGGGCATCCAGGACCACATCGCGCACCTCATGGCCCTCCACCGGGAGTTTCAGGACCTCTTGCTTTTGCAACTCCCGCAGCGGGATCGGCTCCGCAAATTTGTGGGTGCCGGCATCGAGGTCTTGGACCGGCCCGCGCTCCAGTCCCTTCATCCAGCGGTGCTCCGGGGCTTCCTGCACGAGGTCTACGGGCTGGACTTCAAGGAGACCGAGGCGGTCATGTTCAAGATCCATGAAGGGGGCAAAATCCAGACCCGAACTGCCCTGTTTTGGGCCTCATTTCGGGACCTGGCCGTCCTCTCTTTGCCTCTCCCCCGGCTCCGGCTGACCGCGCAACCCTGGTCCTCGGAGTCCCTGGTGTTGCCGGAGATCAACGTCCGTCTCCTGCAGCGTGTGGAGAAACACTGTACAATCCAGACCCCTTGGGAGATGTGTTTTCCTTTGGAGGCTGTGGATCGTGGGACCTTGCAGGTACGCAGTTGGCGTCCTGGGGATATGCTCCCGCTTCTTGGGGCGCCCCGGAAGGTCAAGGACATCTTTCAGGGGCACCGGGTCCCGGCGTGGCGTCGGGGGCTTTGGCCCGTGGTGGCGGACCGGCACGGTATCCTCTGGGTGGTCGGCCTGGCCTCCGCGTACCGGGCGGGCCTGCAGGGTCCTCCTTGGTTGAAAATGGAGGTTGTCAAACATGAACCCAGAGAGCCCTGGATTTTTGATTTCTGAAGACCAGATCCAAGAGCGGGTCCGGGCCATGGCCCGGGCCATCGCGCAGGACTACAAGGGGAAGACCCCCCTGTTGGTCGGTGTGCTCAAAGGCTCGTTCATCTTCCTTGCGGATTTGGTCCGGGAACTGGACATCCCGGTGGAGATCGACTTCTTGGCGGTCTCCAGTTATGGCAAAGCGACGGAGACGAGCGGGGAGGTGAAGATCATCAAGGACCTGTCGGAGCCGATTGAAGGGCGGCATGTGCTCCTGGTCGAGGACATTGTGGATACCGGGTTGACCTTGCAATACCTTTACCGGCTCTTGGGCGACCGGGCCCCTGCGTCCCTCCGGATCGCCGTGTTCCTGGACAAAAAGGAGCGCCGGCTCGTGGATGTCCCGATCCACTATGTCGGGTTTGAGGTGCCCGACCTCTTTTTGGTCGGCTACGGTCTTGACTATGCCGAGAAATACCGTAATCTTAAGTATATTCGGGCGTTACGCCCAGAAGAGGTGAGGAACATTGGAGAGACCTCGGAGTCCTAAAACCCCAAGACCCCGGAACCGAGAGTTCCTGAAGACCTTCATTGTCTGGACGATCCTCTTTGTGGTGGTCATCCTGGGGATCCAGATCCTGGGGGTAGACCAGCACGCGAAACTTGAACTGGATCTCACGACGTTCCAATCCCTGGTGGAGCAGAAGAAGGTCCAGGAAGCCACGATTGTGGAGCGGGAGATCACGGGTCGGTTGAAGGAGCCGATCAAAGGGCCGGACGGCAACGACTATCTGTATTTCAAGACGCGATTGCCGTTTGACGATCCGGACCTGGTCAAACGGCTGGTGGACGCCGGGGTCCAGGTCAAGGCCAAGCCCCGACAGATCTGGTGGGACTTGGTGATCAGTTATCTGCCGTGGATTGTCCTGATCTTGGTCTTCTGGTTCTTCCTGTTCCGGCAGTTCCAGGCAGGACCGAACCGGGCGTTCATGTTCGGGAAGAGCCGGGTCAAGATCCTGGCGGAGGACCGGCCGAAGGTCACGTTCCAGGACGTGGCCGGGGTCGAGGAAGCCAAGGAGGAGCTCCGGGAGGTCATTGAGTTTTTGAAGAATCCGGGCAAGTTCCGGCGGTTAGGGGCGCGGATCCCGAAGGGGGTGCTCCTGGTGGGGCCGCCCGGGAGTGGGAAGACCTTGCTGGCAAAAGCCGTCGCCGGTGAGGCCGGGGTGCCGTTCCTCTCGATCTCTGGCTCGGATTTTGTGGAGTTGTTCGTGGGGGTCGGCGCGGCACGGGTCCGCGACCTCTTTGAGCAGGCCAAGGCCCATGCCCCGTGTATCGTGTTCATTGATGAGATTGATGCCGTAGGGCGGCTCCGTGGTGCCGGCCTGGGCGGTGGACACGACGAGCGGGAGCAGACCCTGAACCAGTTGCTCGTTGAGATGGACGGCTTTGATACCTCGGAAGGGATTGTGGTGATGGCGGCGACGAACCGGCCGGACATCCTGGACCCGGCGTTGCTCCGACCGGGCCGGTTCGATCGGCACATTGTGGTGGACCTGCCGGACGTCAAGGGCCGGGAGGAGATCCTGAAGATCCATACCCGGAAGTTGCCGTTGGCGCCGGACGTAGACCTCAGCAAGATTGCGCGGGGCACGCCCGGCTTCTCTGGTGCGGACCTGGCGAACCTGGCCAACGAGGCGGCCCTGTTGGCGGCCCGTGCGGGCCGGGAACAGGTGACCATGGAGGACTTCGAGGAGGCCAAGGACAAGGTGCTCATGGGCACCGCGCGGAAGAGCCTGGTCTTGTCGGACGAGGAGAAACGTCGGATCGCCTGTCACGAGTCTGGCCATGCGTTGGTCTCGCGGTTCCTGCCCGGTACAGACCCGATCCACAAGGTCACGATCATCCCGCGTGGCCGGGCCTTGGGCCTGACCCAGCAGTTGCCGGTAGACGATCGGCACATCTATCCCAAGGAGTACTTGGAGAACCAACTCGCGATCCTGATGGGCGGGCGGGTGGCCGAACTGTTGGTCTATGGGGAGATCTCGACGGGTGCTGGGAACGACCTCGAACGGGCGACCGAACTGGCCCGGAAAATGGTCTGTGAATGGGGGATGTCGGACAAACTGGGGCCGGTGACCTTTGGCAAGGTGGAAGAGGAGATCTTCCTGGGTCGAGAACTCGGGATCAAGCGGACGTATTCCGAGCAGTTCGCGCAACTCATTGATGCGGAGATCCAGCGGTTTGTCCGGGATGCCGAGCAGCGTGCGCGCAAGATCATAGAGGAGCATCGGGAGGACCTGGATCGGTTGATCCAGGCGCTTTTGGAGCGGGAGACCCTGACCGGCGAGGAGATCGACGAGCTCCTGGAGTTGGCTCGGCCTGAGACCGCGTCTGCAGAAGCGCCCTCGAAGGCCTCGGAACCCCAGGAACAGGAATCCCCCACCTCCTCCTCGCCCGTGGGCAGCAGTTCCACGTCCTCCTCTATGGAAGAGGTGCCTCCGGCCTCGCCGGAGGACCCTGTGGGCTCGACACAATCCTAATTTCTTTCGGGCTCGGGCGATAGATTTTGGAGGTGCGTGTGATGTTCTGGGGGATTCTTTTGGTATTGGCGCAGGTCCGCGGCATCGTGCTGGACCAGGAGACCAAGGATCCGGTGATCGGTGCCGCGGTTTCTGACCTCCGAGGCCGGTGGGGTACGTACTCAGACCTGAACGGGAATTTCCAGTTGCGTGCCGCGCATCCGGGCGACACCTTGGTCATCACCCACGTCAGTTATCGAGCGGAGACCCTGGTCGTTCAGCAGTCCTTTGTGACGGTCTATCTGGAGCGGACCTATCTTACGGCACCGCCAGTCACGGTCAAACGCGGCCCGTGGGAGCGTCGGCTCAAGACCACGGCGACGGTTTATAGCAAACAAGGGGAAGACCTCGAGGCGTTGGGCTTGGAGGATCCCTGGGAGGGCATTGCGTCGTACCCAGGGGTGGTCCAGGGGCACATCCGGGGTGGCCGACGGGACGAGGTCCTGTACACCCTGGACGGTGCGCCGATCGTGGACAACGTCCAGCGTGAGGTCGTCTTTGCGTTGCCGACCTGGGCCATCTCGAACATGGAACTGCTGACCAGCGGATTCGAGCCGGAGTATGGCAATGTGACCGCCGGGCTCCTGCAGTTGACCAGCAAAAAGATGAACCTCCGTCAGGAGACCCATCTCTATCTCCGGTCGGATCTGACGACCCCGCCGGTGGGGGATCCGTACCGGGAGGTCCGGGTGGGTGGCTTTTATTCCACGCGTCGCGGGTTCCTCAGTCTCCGGGGGGTAGCGAGTGGGACCCGGTTCTGGAACCTCTGGCAGCGGGTCTTCTCCTATCCCATCCGCACGTCCGTAGACTATTTGGGGAACTGGACGATCTCGTTGCCTACGGGGTTTGTGGTGTTCCAGGCGCTCGGGGCATTCTCGCGGTGGCGGGAGTACGAGCACCTCTGGCGCTATTTCCTGCAGGGGCTCCCTTTGCGGCAGCGGGAGAGCCACCGACTGGGGCTCCTCTTCTCTTCCAAACTCGGGGAGCGATGGGGGCTCGATTTCACCGGGTTCGAGTACATCATGAACTACCAGGTCTTGGGGAAATCCACGCGGGACTACAACCTCCACTTCGTATTTGATTCCTTAGGCTATGTCCGGCAGGGCGACAAGCCGGTCTGGACCGACCGGTTCCAGAACCGGCTCTTCCTGAAAGCCAAACTGCACTACTTCACGTCTGTAGTTCAGGGCTATCTTGGGGGGGAAGCCAACTTCTATGACCTTTATGTCCGGGAGGTCCAGCTCTACCCAGACTACTTAGAGGGCTACAATTTTCTGGCGTTTTTGACGTTTTTGAACCAGTATCATTACCGGCCGCGGTCGCAGGCGTTGTTCTTTTCGCTGAAACTGAAGAACGGTCCGGACCTGGTCCATTTCGGGCTCCGTTACGACCGGTTTGATCCGCGGAGTTACCGGCCGGCGGTGGAACTCCCTCACGAGTGGCCGCCCCCGGACTGGGTCTATGAGCCGCAGGACAGTGTACCAGCGTCTGTGAAGCAGCAGTGGAGCCCGCGGTTGGGCATCTCGCACCGTGCCAAGAACGTCATCATCCGGTTCAACTACGGCGAATATTTCAAGATCCCGGAGTTCCAGTACCTTTACAGCAACCCCTTTTACAACTTCCACCGGGGCTACATGCCGTTGGTGGGCAATCCGGACCTCAAGCCTTCCCGGACCCGTCTGTACGAGTACTCGGTGATCCTTTTGCCTCGTCCGAACGAGAACATCAGCATGAACGTCTTTTACCGGGAGTCCGACCATCTGGTGGACGCTATCCGGATCTTGCCGGACACGGCGTCCTTTTCGGACCTGGCGACCGGGTTTACGGTGTACGAGGATGTGGGGGAGGCGGTCACGGTGGGCTTTGAATGGGCGTGGGAGGGCTATCGGCCGGGGTTTCAGTGGACCCTCTCCTATTCGCTGATGAAGGCGATGGGGACTTATGGGACCTGGCTGGAAGACCAGATCGAAGAGGTGGAGGGGGTCATCATTGAGCCCGGGGTTCGGTATCCCTTGAGTTGGGACCAACGGCATACGCTGGCGTTTGAAGGCATCTTGGGAGACCCGTTGAGCCGGTACCTGGCTGTGAGCTTCCAATGGGGGAGCGGGTTGCCGTACTCCCCGCGGGGCGGACCGCCCAATTCGAAACGGCTGCCCCCGAACTACCATCTCAGCCTCCGGGCCGGGTACCGATGGCGGAACCTCCTGTTCCATCTGCGTATCGAGAATCCGTTCGATCATCGGAACGTCCTCTGGGTGGACGGTGACGGGCGGCCCGGCGGGATCCGCCGGGACCCGATGGCCTTTTCGGAGGGACGAAGGGTATGGTTCGAGGTTACCGTGTACTACTGATCCTGGGGGTTCTGAGTTTGAGCAACGGGTGCCTCCGGAAACAGCAATGGGAGGTCGCCCCACCGATCTGGCCCAGGTATGTGGTGGAAGGGGTCGTCTTGGACTCTCTGACCCATGAGCCGATCTGGGAGGCCCGAATTATCCTGGTGCCGATCCGTTTGCTCTTCCCGGACTCCATGATGCCGGAGACGGCATATACGGACGCCAACGGCTATTTCCAATTCCCCTCGATCCCGGCCGCATGGCTTTCGATGTCTGTGGACCACTATGCGCATAAGCCGATCGAGGGCAAATACCTGGTGATCCAACGGGACCGCTATCTTGAGATCTACATGGCGCCAAGGATCGGCAAGCGTGGGAAGAGCACAGGCCCTTAGGGGCCAACCCACGAAGACACAGGGGATGCCCGCGTCATCCCCCACCCCCTCACGCCCCTATCCGCTCGTCCGACAAGCGGCCAAGCCCGACTTCCTGCAGTTCCACATCCCCCTTCTTTCCCATAGGGCGCTCAAAGCCGGGATATTCCGGTTTTAGAGAAGATGCTGTAATCTCAAAGTTGACAAACCCATCTAACACAGGGTAAAATAAGGGTGGCAATTCGGACTTGTTTGTCCGATTTAAAACAAGGAGGTTGGTATGAAGTGGTTTCGGTGGCCTGGGATCCTCGTGGGAGTTCTATGGGTCGTTGGTTTCCTCTGGGCCAAAGAAGAGTCCACCTGTATCGAGTGTCACAAGAAGGTCACGCCCGGGATCGTCCAGCAATTCCTCGATGGCAAAATGGGGCAAAGTGACGAAGTAGACTGTTCCACCTGTCACGGGGACAAGCACCAGCGCATGGACGACGCCCAACTCGCTCAAATCCCGACGCCCGAGACCTGTGCCGACTGTCACGAGGAGAAGGTCCAGCAGTTCAAAGAGGGGAAGCACGCGTTGGCCTGGATCGCGATGAAGGCCATGCCGATGGTGACCCACCAGCCCATCCAGATCACCGGCGAACAGGGGTTCAAAGGGTGTTCCGGATGCCACAAAATCGGGCTGAAATCCGAAGAAGAGATCCAGGCCGGGAAGTTCCATTATGGGACCGGCAGTTGTGATGCCTGCCACACCCGCCACAAGTTCTCCGTGGAGGAGGCCCGGGACCCCAGAGCCTGTCAGACCTGTCACATGGGGTTTGATCACCCGCAGTGGGAGATGTGGTCGACCTCCAAGCACGGCACGATCTGGCAGATTGAGGGCAATACCGGCCGGGCACCGACCTGCCAGACCTGTCACATGCCTGACGGGAACCATGCCGTCATGACCGCGTGGGGGTTCCTGGGGCTCCGGGTGCCCGAGGACGACCCGAAGTGGTGGAACGACCGGGTGATGATCCTCAAGGCCCTGGGGGTCTTGGACGAGCAGGGCAACCCGACCGCACGGTTTGAGGCGGTCAAGGCCGCCAAGGTCGTGCGTCTGACCAAGGAAGCCTGGCAGGCCGAGCGGGACAAGATGACCAAGATCTGCTCCCAGTGCCATAGCCCCTCCTATGTCCGGGAACAACTGGAGTCCGCAGACGCCATTTTGAGAGACGCCGACAGCCTGATGGCCGAGGCCATCCGGACCGTCAAGGCCCTGTATGACGATGGAGTCCTCCAGAAACCCGAAGGGTGGGCATTTGCGCCCGACCTCTTGCAGTTCTATGAAGCGCCCACACCTATTGAACAGGATCTCTATGTGATGTTCTTAGAGTATCGGATGCGGACGTTCCAGGGGGCGTTCCACATGAACCCCGACTACATGCACTGGTATGGCTGGGCGCAGATGAAGGAATCTTTGCGGAAGATTCAGGCCGAGGCTGCACGGTTGCGAGCCGAACACGGGAAGTAGCCGTCCCTCTGAGGTTCTGAAGGGAGGGGCGGGGCCGTGACGGCCCCGCCCCTCCCCTTTTCTGACGCCCCAAAACCCTCCGAAATGCCCCGTGTTCCGTGTTTGGTTGACACGGGAAAGCCCATGGGTTACCTTTATAGCAAAAGGGGGATTGAAGCATGACACTCAGTATTCTGGTCGTACTTGTCATCCTCCTCCTCTACTCCATGATCCGCGTGCTCCGGGAGTATGAGCGGGGAGTGATTTTCCGGCTGGGGCGGTTCGTCGGTGTCAAAGGGCCCGGCCTGATCTTCCTGATCCCCATCATCGACAAAATGGTCAAAGTCTCCCTCCGCATCCTGGTGATGGATGTCCCGCCGCAGGACGTGATCACCAAGGACAACGTCTCCATCAAGGTCAACGCGGTGGTCTATTTCCGGGTGGTACAGCCCGACAAGGCCGTGATTGAGGTGGAGGACTTCCTGTATGCGACGAGCCAGTTGGCCCAGACCACGCTCCGGAGTGTGTTGGGTGAAGTCGAGTTGGACGAGTTGTTGGCGCAGCGGGAGAAGTTGAACCACCGGCTTCAGAAGATCATTGACGAGCAAACCGACCCGTGGGGCATCAAGGTCACCGCGGTCGAGATCAAGCATGTAGACCTGCCGCAGGAGATGCAGCGGGCGATGGCCCGACAGGCCGAGGCCGAACGGGAGCGGCGTGCCAAGATCATCTCCGCCGAGGGGGAGTTCCAGGCGGCACAGAAGTTGAGCGACGCCGCACGGATCCTGGCGTCCAACCCCATTACCCTGCAGTTGAGGTTCCTGCAGACCGTCACCGAGATCTCTTCGGAAAAGGCATCCACCATTGTGTTCCCATTGCCTTTAGAGCTCTTTCGGGCCTTTTTAGAACAGCACCCTGAAAAGAAATCGGGTGAAGCGTAAGTTCTTGTGATTGCGAAGGTCTTAGCCGGTACCGTCCTCGGTGTCCGGGGGGTGAAAATCGAGGTTGAGGTCGATTTAACCCCAGGCGTCCCGATGTTTACCATTGTCGGTCTCCCGGACAGTGCGGTCCGCGAATCCAAAGAGCGTGTCCTCTCGGCATTGAAGAACTCGGGCTTCTCGTTGCCTCTCAAGAAAATCACGGTCAACCTCGCGCCTGCCGACCTCAAGAAGGAGGGCTCGGCGTTTGACTTGCCCATCGCGGTGGGCATCCTGCGGGGGTCCGATCACATCCCTGAAACCGACCGTCTGGGCCGTCTCGTGATCCTGGGGGAACTCTCGTTGGAGGGTACCCTCCGACCCATCAAAGGGGTGTTGCCGATCGTTCTGGGCCTGAAAAGTCAGGGCTATACAGAATTTCTGCTCCCCGAAGGGAATGCGGCCGAGGCGGCCATCGTGAACGACGTGAGGGTTTACCCCGTGAACTCCCTGGTCGAGACCTTCCAGTTCCTGGCTGGCGAACGGGTGATCGAGCCTTATGTCGTGGACCGTGCCCGCGTCTTTGAGCAGGCGTCCCACTATGCCGTGGATTTCTCCGAGGTCAAGGGGCAGGAGCATGTCCGGCGTGCGTTAGAGGTCGCCGCTGCCGGGGCCCACAATGTCCTCATGGTCGGGCCGCCGGGCTCTGGCAAGACCATGCTCGCACGGCGGTTCCCCACGATCCTGCCGAGGATGACCTTAGAGGAGGCCCTGGAGACCACCAAAGTCTATTCCGTGGCTGGGCTGTTGCCCCCGGGCCAGGGGCTGATGGCCACACGGCCGTTCCGATCCCCGCACCATACCATCTCCGACGTAGGGATGGTCGGCGGCGGTGCGAACGTGAAGCCCGGAGAAGTCTCCCTGGCCCACAACGGCGTCCTCTTCCTGGACGAACTCCCGGAGTTCTCCCGGAGCGTGCTGGAAGTCCTTCGGCAGCCCATGGAAGACGGCTGGGTCACCATCACCCGAGCAAAGATGTCTGTGCAGTACCCTGCCAAGTTCCAACTGGTGGCGGCGATGAATCCGTGTCCGTGCGGCTATTTGACGGACCCCCGTCATGAGTGTACGTGTACGCCCGGCCAGATCCAGCGGTATCTCTCACGCATCTCAGGCCCGTTATTTGATCGGATCGACCTCCACATTGAAGTGCCCGCCCTGCCGTTTGAGGACCTGGTCCGGAAGCGGCCTGGTGAGCCCTCGGAGGCGATCCGGGCCCGTGTAGAAGCGGCCCGTGCGCTCCAACTCCGACGGTTCCAGGACCGGCCGGGCATCTACTTCAACGCGCACATGGGCCCACAAGAACTCCGGGAATTCTGCCAACTGGATGAGACCTCCGAGCAACTGCTCCGGACCGCCATCGAGCGGTTCGGCTATTCTGCCCGTGCCTATCACCGGATCCTGAAGGTTGCCCGGACCATCGCGGACTTAGAGGAGAGCGACCGCATTGAGCCCCATCATGTCAGTGAGGCGATTCAGTATCGCACGTTAGACCGTGCCTCATGGGCCACCGGAGGCTGGGCATGACGGGTCGTCCGCGTCCTTTTGCCGCGCTCGAAGCCCGCGAGGTCCAGCAGGGGCTGTACCGGCTCCTGTTCCTCGGCCTCACGACAATGGTCCTGCTCTTCAGTGTGGTACCGCCCCGGATGTTGCCCAGCAGCCCGGACAAACTCCTCCACGCCGTCGCATTCATCGTGTTGATCCTGAGTTTCCGACGGGGGTATGACCGGCACGACCTCAAGACGATCCTCGGGGTCACGATCCTCATCGGCGGCCTCATCGAAATCCTCCAACTCTTTCTGCTGACGCGTCAGGCGAGTTGGGACGACCTCCTGGTTGACCTTGTCGGGGGGTTCGTGGCGTATCTCTGGCCGGCGAAGGGGCTGGACTTTGTGTTCCTTTTGATTGCGTCCGTCCTGGGCATCGGGTTCCTGGGGCCGGGCGTGGGGACCTGGGCCAGCCTCCTCACCGTCGGGGTATACGGCCTGACCTATACCACGCTCCAGCAGGTGGCGCTTTTGTTGCCGGCAATCGTTTTGATGGGGGGGCTGATCGGCTCGGCGATCCAGGCCCATGAAACCCGGGAAGACCCCTCCTGGTTTGTCCTGGATGAGGTGGCCGGGATGATGACCGCGATCCTCCTGGTCCCTCAAACCTGGGCGGGTCTGTGGACCGCCTTTGTGTTGTTTCGGCTTTTGGACATCTGGAAGCCCTGGCCAGTCCGGATCGCAGAGCGGCTCCCCGGAGGCTGGGGCATCATGGCGGACGACATCGTTGCCGGCCTGCTGGCCGGCATCCTGGGATGGCTTCTTTTCCTTGGACCTTTGCGTTAAAAAGGAGGCAAAACCATGAAGATGCAGGTCGTCTTCAAAAATCTGGAGGACCCGACCCTCAAAGAGAGCCTGCGGGGCTATGCGGATAAGCGGCTTAAGAACCTGGGCCGCTACTCCCGCCATATCCTGGATGGGGAACTGACCTTTGAGGAGGAACGCGGGCATTACAATACCCTCCTGGTCCTCCGGGTGAAAGGCACAACCCTTACTGCGAAATCCCGGGGCAAGGACCCCTTTGAAACCATTGACCAGATCAAAGAGAAGATCAAAGGGCAACTGGTGAAATACGAGGAAAAGTTGAAGTTAGAGGATCGTCGGCATCGGGATGAGTGGCCTACGGGTTTCTGAACTGTTTGAGGCGAACCGTGCGGCCTGGCATCTCCGGCCCCTGACCGGAGCCCAGGGCTTCGACCGGGTGGTCACCTCGGACGAGGTCTCGCGGCCGGGCCTCTTTTTGTCGGGATTCGAGGCCCATTTCCCCGAAGACCGGGTCCAGGTCTTCGGCAAAAACGAACTGGAGTACCTCCGCACCCTTGCCCCGGAGGTCCGTCAGCAGCGCCTGGAGCGGCTTTTCCAGCGTCCTGTGCCCGTGGTCTTTGTGACCCATGGCGATACGCCGCCCGAGCCCTTTCTGGAACTCGCAAGCCGGTTCGGGGTCCCGGTCTTTGTGACGCCCATGCATACCACGGATTTCATCCGCCGTCTTTCGAACTATCTCTCTTGGGAACTCGCGCCCTCCATGACCCTTCACGGCACCCTGGTCGACGTTTACGGGGTAGGCATTTTAATGACCGGGCCGAGCGGGATCGGGAAATCGGAGTGTGCGCTGGATCTCGTCGCGCGGGGCCACGTCCTGGTGGCCGACGACCTGGTCCTCTTGAAGCACTACCCGCCGGGCGAACTCCAGGGGATGTCTGCCGCCCAGGACCCCCGGATGCGACACTACATCGAGATCCGGGGGATCGGGCTTTTGGATATCCACACGATGTTCGGGATTCGGGCGATCCGAGACCGCAAACGGGTTGAGATCCACGTTGAACTCTATCTCTGGGACAAGGCAACGAAGCCGGAACGGTTGGGCCTGGAGCGGGAGACTTCCATGTTTCTGGACGTAGAGATCCCCCATATCCGGTTGCCGTTGAACCCTGGCAAGAACATCGGTGTCATCCTGGAGGCTCTGGCTTTAGACTTTAACCTGAAGCGTCGTGGGGTCCACATGGCCCGGACCTTTCAGGAAGTCCTGAAGCAGCACCTAAACCCATTGAACCCCGATGAAGATCCGGAAACTCAGTGAATCGGTCGTTTCCAAGATTGCGGCCGGCGAGGTCGTGGAAAACCCCGCCTCGGTGGTCCGGGAATTGATTGAGAACGCGATTGATGCGGGCGCAACGGAGATCCGAATCCACCTGGAGGCCGGGGGCAAGAAACTCATCCGGGTCCAGGACAACGGGGGCGGCATGACCCGTGAGGAACTGCCCCTCGCGGTCCAACGGTTCACCACCTCCAAAATTGCGGACCTGGAGGACCTCCAGAGCGTCCGGACCTTGGGGTTTCGGGGCGAGGCCCTGTATGCCATCGCTTCGGTCTCCAGGCTGACGCTGACCTCACGGGTGGAGGGGGAAGACACAGGCTGGCGTGCGGTCTTTGACGCAGGTACACAAATCCGGCTGGAGCCCGCCCCACATCCCCTCGGCACCACGGTGGAGGTGCATGACCTCTTTTACAACTTCCCGGCCCGTCGGCACTTTTTGTCTTCGGATCCGGTCGAAGCCCGGCGGTGCATTGAGACGGTGGCCCATTACATTCTGGCGCACCCAGAAATTGCGTTCGTGCTGACCGTGGACGGCCAGGAGGTTTACCGCCTGGATCCCGCGCCAGACCGAAAGGCCCGGATCCAGGACCTCCTGGGGACGGAGTGGCTCGAGGAAATGCTCTGGGTGGAACGGAGTTTTGGCAACGTTGTGCACATTGAGGGGTATGTCTCCAGGCCGGACCATCTGCGCGACCGTCCTCAGGTCCAGGACTTCTTCGTCAACGGGCGCCGGATTCGGGACGATGCCTTGCGGAAGGCCGTCAGCCGGGCGTATGAGACGGCCAGCCGATACCCCCAGTTCCTCCTCTTCCTGGACGTTGCGCCCGACCGTGTAGACTTCAACGTCCATCCCCAGAAACTCCAGGTCCGATTCCAGCGTTCTGTGCGGATCTTTGAGAAGGTACTGAAGACCGTCCAGGACGGTCTGCGTCAGCACCGTGTCACGGTCCAGCCCTCCATGGAGATCCTGCAGGTCCCTGCGGTGCCTCCCCGATCCGGGGTCTCGGGCCAACAATTGGAGATCGGGGAGATGATGCCCTGGCGTCATGCGCGGCGTTGGCCGAGCCCACAGCGGCCCGAGCCGGTACTCCCGACGCCCGCCCCCTCCTCAGCCGGCACCCCTGCGATCCCGTTGTTCCAGATGCACAACACGTACATCGTGGCGCAAATCGCGTCCGGACTGGTGATCATTGACCAGCATGTCGCCCATGAGCGCATCCTTTACGAGCGCCTCAAGAACCGAGAAGTCCAGACCAAGATGCTGTTGTTCCCGCTGGTGGTAGACCTCCCTGCCTGGGCAATCCAGTGGATTGAGGAGAATCAGGCACTTCTGGAGGCCACGGGCTTTGATGTCGAACGGCTCTCCGGCTCTTCTGTAGCCATCAAGGGCGTCCCGGACGTCTTCCAATCTTTTGAACGTCAGGACTTCCTGGATCTTTTGGAGGATCTCAAGGCCGAGCGGCGTCTCCCGGACCGGGTCCAGGGCCTCTACAAGACCATCGCCTGTAAGGCCGCGATCAAGGCCGGCGACCCCTTGACCCACGAAGAGATGGCCAGTCTCGTTGACCAACTCTTCGCCACAGAAAATCCGTACCACTGTCCTCACGGCCGGCCGGTCCTCATCACCCTGACCCTTGACGAACTGGAACGGAAATTCGGCCGGAAGTAACCGACCGTATAATCTTGGGTATGGACCGGAAACAGGCGTTGGAACTGATCGATCGGTACATCCAGACCCCCAACTTGAAAAAGCACATCCTTGCGGTGGGGGCATGTATGCGGCACCTGGCGACCAAGTTTGGGGGTGATCCAGACCGCTGGGAACTCGCCGGCCTGCTCCACGATCTGGACTACGACCTGACCAAAGACGCCCCTGACCGGCATACCTGGGTGACCAAAGAAATCCTGGAAAACGAACACGACTTCCACGATCCCGAGATCCTCAATGCGATTCTGGCACATGCCGAGAAAAAGCCACCGGAGACCGTCCTGGAAAAGGTCCTTTACGCGGTAGATCCGACCACGGGGTTCATCGTGGCCTGTGCGTTGATGCATCCGGAAAAGAAACTCGCTGCCCTGGACCTCGGCTTCATGAAACGGCGGTTCAAAGAAAAACGGTTCGCTGCAGGCGCGAACCGCGAGCAGATCCGAGCCATTGAGGGCGTGGGGATGTCCCTGGATGACTTCCTGACCTTGTGCCTGGAGGCCATGCAGGGGATCGCCAAAGACCTGGGACTGTGAGCGTGCGTTGGGTGACCGTGAAAATTGTCTACGGCCTGCCTGAAGCCCATATCGTCAAAGGGGTCTTGGAATCCGACGGGATCCCGGTGCGGCTGGAATACGAGGCCGTGGGCAAGATCTATTCCTTCACGGTGGACGGATTGGCACGGGTCTATATCCAGGTGCCCGAAGACACTGTAGAAGAGGCCCTGGAACGGCTCCGTGAGGCTCAGGAACTCGGGGAAGAAGAACGGGAGGGGATCGACTGGGGGTCGGAGCCTTAGTCTCCCTCGGCGAGCCCGCGTTCGGCCATCTCCTGGACGGCCAAAAGGTCCTGCTGGATCTGCGCCTTCAAGGCGTCCAGCGACTCAAAGCGCTGTTCATGCCGGAGAAACCTGAGGAACTCCACCTCCAGGGTCTCGTTGTACAGGCTCTGATGGTCAAAGTTGAGGAGATGGACCTCCAACCGACGGGGTTGGTTGGGGCCGGTTGTAGGGGCCACCCCGAGGTTGGCGGCGCCCCAATACGGATGGTTCTGCCAACGGACCCGGACCGCATAGACGCCGTCTGCGGGCAGGAGTTTCTCCGGAGGCACATCCAGATTGGCGGTCGGGAACCCGAGTCGTTTCCCGAGGTCACGACCTCGGACCACCTTACCGCGGACCGTATAGGGCCGGCCTAAGAGGGCGGCGGCGTCCGTGACTTGCCCTGCCTTCAGCAGCCGGCGGATGTTGGAGGAGGAGGCGGGGATGCCCTTATGGGTCCACGGCGGGATCAGGGTCAAGCCGAACCCCAGGGTCTCCACGCGCTCGGCCAGGAACGCCGGGCTCCCCTCGCGTCCTTTGCCAAACCTGTGGTTGTACCCCAGGACAATCCAACGGCTCCTCAATTCCCGGAGGAGGTAGTGTTCCAGGAACTCGGCCGCCGGCGTATTCCGGATCCGATCGTCAAAGGCCAGGAGCACCACCTCATCCACCCCTGCGGTCTCCAAGAGTTCCAGTTTCTCATCCACGGTCGTGAGGAGTTCCGGGGGCCGGTTTTCAATCCGGAACTTCGGGGGAACTTCAAAGGTGACGACCAGTGTCGGCAACTGGAGTTCCTCTTTGAGGCGGGCCATCTCCTGGAGAATCCGTTGATGGCCCTTGTGGACCCCATCGAAGCCTCCTACGGTCGTGATATGTCCCTCGTGTCGACAAGGGTGTGCGAACGTCCGGTAGACCTTCATGAGGGTGGCAGCAGGCGTTTGGGGTACAGGCCCTCCCACTTCATCACCCCCACCCCAATGAACCGCTCCTGCTCATCGTAAACGCGAACCAGTTGAAACGATCGGATATAGCCGGTTTTCCGGAGGATCCCGGAAGAACTCACCCGGTTGCCGTTCCGGAAGTGTTTCACCGCAATATCCCGGAGGTAGACCTGGGGGAGGTGGGAGAGGGCGACATCTGCGGGAATGAGGTGTTTTGCGAGGTCTGGCCCGAGTTCCACCGCGTCTTCCAGCCGGAAGTGGCCGATCCGGGTGCGGACCAGAGACTTGACGACGCCGTAGGTCCCGAGCCGTTGGCCGATGTCCCGCGCCAGGGACCGGACATAGGTCCCCTTGGAGGCATAAACCCGAATCTTTAGGGTCTCTTCCCCCAGTTCCAGAAGGTCAATGGCGTACACGGTCACGCGTTTCGGCTTCGCCTGGACCAGGACCCCATCCCGTGCGAGTTCGTACAGGCGTTTCCCTTCAATCTTGATGGCGGAAAACGACGGGGGAACTTGATCGATCTCGCCCACAAAGTATCGGAGCACCTGTTCCACCTTCTCTTTGTCTAAGGGGGGAACGGGTTTGCGATCGAGGATTTCACCGGCCATATCCAGGGTATCGGTCAGGATGCCCAACTGGATCTCGGCCACATATTCCTTGGGCAAATCCATGATGAACTGCAGGAACCGGGTTGCGGTGCCGACCCCGAGCACGAGCACGCCGGTCGCCTCCGGGTCCAGGTTCCCGGCATGTCCGATCTTTTTGATTTTTAAGATCTTTTTGGCCTGGCGGACGACGTCATAGGAAGTCATGCCCGCCGGCTTATGAATGTTCAGAAAGCCATCCACGGTTTGTCCTCCTCAGCCAAGATTTGGAAACGGAGTTCTGGAACCGCGCGGATCTCCAGGCGTTTGGCCAGTTCGCCTCGGAGAAAGCCCTTGGCGCGGTCCAGTGCCTTCCGGGCCTCTTCCTCGTCGCCCCCCATCAGGGTCAGCAGGATATGGGCGACCTTGAGGTCTGCGCTCAGGTCAACGCGCATCACGGTGATCTCTTGAAGCCTGGGGTCGTGGACCCGGTCCCGGAAGATTTCGGACAGGGCCCGCCGGACCTCCTGGCCTAACCGCAATGCGCGACGTTCGTGCATGCCTGGTGCCTCCACGGGGGATTAAATGATACAGGCTTCAGTCCAGGACGCCGAATTTCCGGCGTTTCGCTTTCAGGGCCTCCCGCAACTGGGACAAGGGTAACGTGTTGACGACATCCTGGGGCTCCAGCCAGGCACGGCGGGCCACCCCGATCCCCAGGCGAACCAGCCAGAGTTGGCCCATCTGGTGGGCGTCGGTCCCGATCACGATCTTCACCCCAAGTTCCTTGGCGCGGCGGGTGTGGACATCATTGAGATCCAGCCGTTCGTAATACGCATTGATTTCCAGGAATGTGCCCGTTTCAGCGGCCTTTCTCAGGATCGCCTCCATATCCACCCGATAGCCCTCCCGGGTGCTGATCAAGCGGCCCGTTGGATGCCCAATCGCATGGACGAAGGGGTTTTCCATGGCCTTCAGGATCCGCTCGGTCGCATCTTCGTTGCGCCGCCACTGGTGGATGGATGCACAGACATAGTCCAGTTCCGCCAGCACCTCGTCCGGATAGTCCAGGGTACCGTCGGGCAGGATATCCACCTCGGTTCCCTTGAGCAGGGTAAAGCCCTCCAGTCTCTTGTTCAGTTCATCAATCTCCTGGTTTTTCTTTCGGAGTCTCTCCAGATCCAATCCCCGGGCGTATTTCGCGCCCTGGGAGTGATCACAGACCGCGATGTACTCATAGCCCTGCTGGATGCCGTATTTTGCGATCTCTTCGAGGCTCGCGGAGCCATCGGAATACCGGGAGTGGACATGGAGATCGCCCTTGAGGTCGTCATAGCCAATCAAGTTCGGCAGCCGACCTTCCAGGGCCGCCTCGATCTCCCCCATATCTTCCCGGAGTTCGGGCGGGATCCAGACCAGTCCAACGGCCTGATAGACCTCTTCTTCGTCCTTGCCAGCGATTTTCTGGTCGCCCCGGAACACCCCGTATTCCGACACCTTTAAGCCCTTCGCCCGGGCCAGGCCCCGCATGTGGACGTTATGGGCCTTGGAGCCTGTGAAGTACTGAAGTGCGGCTCCGTAAGAATCCGGCGGCACCACCCGGAGATCGACCTGATAGCGGTCCTGGAAGATGGCCGAGCCCTTGGTATCGCCGGCCGCCAGGATCTGCGTGACATCCGGCAAATGCACAAAGGCGTGGATGATCTCTTTGCCTTTGCCGGGCTCAGCAGAGACCAGGATGTCAATGTCACCAATGGTCTCCTTCATCCGACGGAACGAGCCACACGGCGAGATGGCCAACACATCCGGATGGTCCTTCAATGCGTCCACAATCCCTTGAACCAGCGGGTAGGCGAGGCCCAAGGGGATCCGCTCTGCCATCTTCTCAAAGAGTTCCAGTCCTCGTTTGATGTTTTCGATCTTCTTTTTGCCCATGCCGGGGAGTTTCTCCAGGGAGCCGTCCTCCAGGACGCGCTTGAAATCCTCCTTCGTCTTGACCCCCAACTGGTCGTAGGCCAGTTTCAAGGTCTTGGGCCCGATCCCCTGAACTTCCATGAGGTCCAGAAGGTCGCCGGGGACCTTGGCCATGACCTCCTCATATTTCTCGATCCGGCCGGTCTCCAGGTACTGTACGATCTTCTTGGCGATCCCTTCGCCGATTCCGGGGATCTTCCGTAGGGCGTCCACCCCACCCGCGCGATAGATCTCCTCAATGTCCTCGGGCAAATCGGCCAGGACCCGAGCGGCCTTCCGATACGCAATGACTTTAAAGGGGATCTCTCCGAGAAACTCTAAGGCATCTGCAAGCCGTTCCAGGCGTGCTGCAATCTCCTGATTCTTCTTCCCCATACCCAAATTATAGCACAGTCCCCCAAAAGAGAGAATCGTCGCTCCTCCCGCACACACGCCTCTTATCCCAACATCGCAACCGGGCTGGAGTGATTTCGTTTTGCCCTACCCCCTTCCCAAACTCCTCTGGGGGAATTTGGAGAATGAGGCCGGGGACCCAAGGCGGGGAGTCCAGTTTACCTTGTCCTCTGTAAAAATGCACGCCCCTTCTGGCCACATGCTTCTTGGAGACGGGTGGTGACTGGACCTGCCTTCCGGACCGTGTAGCGTATACTTCTGGGGATATGCGGATGGTGGGATTGTAAGAAGCAAGGAGGTAGCGTCCCTCGATGTTGAACATAGAGATTTCTCCGCACCCCATCCACCGAGTTGGGCTCTGGGTCCCGGTTTCGAAGAGCCGGTTAGAACGGGATGCCGTGGAAATCTATGGGGGGACCGGCGTATTCCGCGGGGAGTGCCCGTTCGAAGGACTCATCCTTACGGCAGACCTCCAAGGCATGGTTCTTAGAGACCTCAAAACCGGGGGATGGATCACGGATGCCT
>CAYQZW010000019.1:0-19718 GCA_964422065.1 uncultured bacterium
ATCAGACTTTGGCCAGATTTTATAGAACCAAAAATGTCTTGTCAAGCCATAGAAAACTGTAGTATTTTAGCATCATAGTCGGCTATTTGTTTTTCCAGTTGGCTTCTCAAAATCAGCAATTTGTGTCAACTATTAATACCTGAGAAATTCATCCCAGTTGGTAGGTCCAGACACGTTTTTTTCAACGGCATCCTCGTGTACAATTTTGACGCATTGTCCGTTTGGCCTCGTGTGTCGTTCCGCGACGTGTACATGAACGAGTAGACAACAAGTGTAGATGCCAAAACCAAAAGAGAGGGATCCGATGACACGACGAGGGTTCTTGCAATGGCTTCAACGGGTTGTATGGGGGGCTTGGAGTTTTGCAGGACTCATCCTTCTGGGGCGATACCTCTCCCCAGGAGAACGGAGACGGAGCCTCCTCCAATCCGTAGCAAAGGCAGATGAGATTCCCGTCGGCGAAAGCCGCTTGGTCTACTTCGAAGACCAGCCCGTCCTCCTCATCCATGCTAAGGAAAATCAATGGGCTGCACTTTCGGCCATTTGTACACACCTCCGGTGCGGCCTTAACTGGAACCCAGAGACCGAACGGATCACCTGTCCCTGTCATGGCGCAACGTATGACCTCAATGGGAACGTTCTTTCTGGCCCGGCTCCACGTCCGCTTCCTCGGTATCGCCCAGTCCTTCGGGATGGCTACATCTTCCTGGAGCGCGCGTCATGAAGGTTAAGAACTCCTTTAATTTAATAAAAATTCAGAAGATTCTGGGGCTCCTCGCCCTTCTCCTGGCCCTCTGGCAGGTCGTCACTGGACTCTTGGCGGCCTTCTACCTCACGCCATCGACCGATAAGGCTTACGAAAGTATTCGGTTCCTTCGGACCCGCGTATTCCTGGGCGATGCTGTGGTCAGCATCCATGCCTGGGGCGCGACTCTCCTGATCCTGGTTGCCCTCCTGCTTCTCTTTGTCATCCTCCTGAGACGGCGCTATTTAGAACGACCCAAGATATGGATTTTTGCTGTCTTAGGCTTTTTCCTGTTGATGAACCAGGACCTCACTGGCCGCATCCTCCCCTTCCATCAAACCGCTTATTGGCAAGTGACTCGGTCATTGGAAGCCCTGAGTTTTATCCCGATTTGGGGACCGTTTTTGCGATGGGTAACCCAGTCTTTGCACGGGATTACCCAGTGGACCTACCTTCGGTTCTACATCCTCCACTTACTGATCCTGCCTGGTGCTCTGGGAGCCCTTCTGGTGTGCTGCTGGAAGGGGTGGGCCAAGGAGTTTCGGGAAACTTCTACATCCCGGGTCCGAGATGTTGCTCTGAGATTTGCGGAATGGACCCTGCTGACTGTCGCGGTCCTCGCCACCCTCGCCCTGATCTTCCCACCCCGGTACGGACGCCCCGTGGACATTCTCCAACCCTACGAAGGAGCAAGAGCTGTGTGGTACCTGGTCCCCTACCATTCCATTGCTCGATTTCTACCTGCCAGTCTCGGCGGGGGAGTCCTTGCCCTGATCCTCTTTACTTTGTTCCTGATCCCCTGGATTGACGGCGGCAAACGACCTCTTTTTGCACGACTGTGGATGGTCGGTGTAGTCTTGTTTTATGGGCTTTTGATCTTAATCGGGGGCTGACCGATGAATGGAATCCTCCTCAGCATCGTTGTGATCGCAAGTCTTCCAGATTCCACATGCGTGGTCTGTCATAGTGACCTCCGGCAGGCTTATCTGGAGAGTATCCATACGGATGCCGGGATCGGCTGTACGGATTGCCACGGAGGTCGGACTGGGACCCTGGACCAGAAAAAAGCCCATGCCGGTGCCTCTTACCGAGGCGTACCCTCGCGGAAAGAGATCCCCCTGCTTTGCGCCGGATGCCACAGCGATCCCGAGAAGATGCATGCTTACGGCTTACCGATTGACCAAATGGCTTATTACCGCTCCTCGTATCACGGCAAATTGTGGAAACGAGGGGATCTCCGAGCGGCAGTCTGCACCGATTGTCATGGGAGCCACCAGATTTTGCCACCCGAAGACCCCAAAAGTCCGACAAACCCCCTCCATATTCCGGAGACCTGCGCCCGGTGCCATGGCGACTCGACCCTGATGAAACGCTATGGCCTTTCTGCTTCGATCCCTCAAGAGTATCGGGAAAGTATCCACTATCAGCGCATTGTGGAGGGCCAGGCCCAGGGGCCGACCTGTGTGACCTGTCACGGCAGTCATAGTGCAACGCCACCGGGTGTCGAAGACGTAGAGAAAGTCTGTGGGTCCTGCCATACCCGGACCGCCAAAGCCTTTACCCTGTCACCCCACAAGGAGGCGTTTGATCGGGCCGGGCTCCCAGAATGCGCAGCCTGCCATGAAAACCACAAAATTGTGGTGTATACGACCGAAAACTTTTTGGAGAGTTGTCGCGAGTGTCATGAAGAAGGGAGTGAACCGTTACGGGTTGCGACACAAATTCAGGCCCTCCTGCTGAATGCGGAGAACGAGTTGGAAAAAGCGAAGAACACCTATCAGGAAGCCTTGGATCGTGGACTCCCAGTCGAGGATTTGAAGGCCCGACTTGAAGAGGGGCGATCCTATCTCCTCTCGGCTTACCCACTGGTCCACAGCCTCCGCATGGATTCCCTCAAGACACCGATCCGACGAGCACAGTCGATCGCAGATGACGTTCTCTCCGAAATTCAACACCTCCAAGAACGACGAAAAGAAGGACGGATTTTGCTCGCAGTCTTCTGGTTTTATGTCCTTCTGACGATAGGTGTCGTAGAAGCCTATCGGCGATCTAAAGAAGAGCCATGACCCAAAAACTGCGCTGGGTAATCTTATTTGGGGGCTTGGGGCTTGGATTTCTCCTCATCCTGACCGTTGTCTCCGTTCAGGTCACATCTACCCCCGAGTTCTGTGGATCTTGTCACGTGATGCAGCCGTATTACCAATCCTGGAAGACCTCTACACATTCTGGAATTGCCTGTGTGAAGTGTCATATCCCACCGGGCTTAGGTTCGGAGGTCCGGAAGAAGTTTGAAGCTCTGGCAATGGTGGCCCGATATATCACAGGCACCTATTCCACCAATCCCTGGGCCGAGGTCGAAGATGCGGCTTGCCTGCGCTGCCACGATAAGCGGTTAATCCAGGGGAAAGTGCTGTTTGGAAAAGTCCTCTTCGATCACCGACCGCACCTCTTGGAGCTCCGGCGTGGCAAAAAACTCCGGTGTACTTCCTGCCATTCACAGATTGTTCAGGGGAGCCATGTTACCGTCACGCCGTCCACCTGCTTCTTGTGCCATTTCAAGGATGTCCCCGTGGGCAAAGGAACAGCCCGGTGCCAACTCTGTCACACCCCTCCCCAAGGCATCGTAGAATCACAGGGGATCAAGTTCAACCACGGAGATGTACTCAAATACGGCATGCGCTGTGTGTCCTGCCACGCAAAGAGTGTACGGGGGACAGGGGAAGTGCCCAAGGAACGGTGTCTGAGTTGTCATAACCGTCCAGACCGGTTGGCCAAGTATAATCAACCGCAACTCCTTCACCAAATCCACGTTACAGACCATAAAGTTGAGTGTCTGAATTGCCATCTGGAGATCCAGCATGGCCCGATCCCCTTAGAGGCCGCGGGGACTTCGTGTAGTGTATGCCACACCCAGGGCCATAGCCCGGTTCGAGACCTCTATGCGGGGATCGGCGGGAAAGGGGTTTCCCCCATGCCCAGCAAGATGTTCCTGACGGGGATCTCCTGTGAAGGGTGTCATATCCTGCCCGATACCCTCCAAGATGGTCTCCGACGCGCTGGAGATGTCAGTTGTATGTCCTGTCACGGTCCGAAGTATTCCCGTCTATACGAGGAGTGGCAAACGGAGCTTCAACAAGCCGTGTCGTTGTTTGCGGAGGCCTGGAACCGATGGGGCACACGGCTTGGCAAAGACAACCAGAGCCAGGCCATCCGTGCGAACTGGCGTTTGATTCAAAAGGGCAAACCCATCCACAACCCTGCGTATGCATTAGCCATTTTGAAATGGAATTACGAGACCCTTTTACGGGAAGCGCGGGTCAAGCGCGTACAAGCCTGGCCAGAGATTCCCTATCCGACCGCCTGTGCGTCCTGTCACCCTGCGGTGAGTTTCCAAAAGGGGAGATGGGATTCGCAGATGGTCTTCCAACATGCCGTTCACGTCTCACAGCAAAAGATTTCCTGTGATCGCTGCCACCGTCCCCATGAGGAAAGGACAAAGGGAGAGGTGCTACGACCTGGTGTTACCTGTACGACATGCCACCACCAAAACCCCGTGAAACAGGAGTGTACCACCTGCCACCCCAAACTCCCTCAGACCTTAACATTGAAAAATGGCAAGGTCTTCCCCCATGCCTTCCATATAGGAGAGGATGTGGGGGCCGAGTGCTCGGATTGTCATGACGAGAGGGGGCGGGTAGCGGAAGACATCTGTGAGGATTGTCACGGGGAGTAAGGGTCGGCATACAGCGCCCGCACGCCCCTTCAAATTGGTTGGTGGCTTCATCTGAATCACAGAACCAATCCGAGGAGGTGTGTGATGATGGTATTCCTTTTGTGGGGTGTTGTGGGCGCCTTTCCTCATGCTCCTCATGCCGATTCCCTGCAATGTCTCGATTGCCATCGACAAGCCCAGACCAGTGAAATGGCCAGCGATGTCCTCCTCCCCGATCCCCAAAGGTGTTTGGGGTGTCACGACTCGGTCATGAACTACACCTTGCCAGAAAGCACAAGCCTATGGATCGGGGTGTTTTCTCATCGCATCCACCAAGATGAAGACTGCCAGGATTGTCATGGAAAAACCAGCAGTGTTTCGCTTCCAAAGATGAAAGTTTGCTTGGCATGCCATGATCGAGACGAAGTCCGTTCCGACTGCTGGATGTGCCACGTAAGGGACGATCCAAAACTTGTCTCGTACCATCCCAAGAAGTGGCTCCAACGGCATCCCTTCCGAGCGGGGCCTCAATGTTTCCAATGTCACTGGAAGAACCAAGATGCGACAGAAGAGAACCCTACTCCCGGATGCCTCCCCTGCCATAATCGTCCCCACTAACCCCTTTTTAAGAGGCCTATGGGGCACGGAAGGAGTTTGTGTGCTTAAAAAGTCCACATCATAGAGCCGGTAATACTTCGGAGTTTCTTAATCCATCCCAAAAGTCTCTTTACATCATACCATAAATTCCACAGGGATTTTCATCTCACTCTCTGGTTTTTTCTCCAAGAGGATATCCGAGGATGACGGGTTCGAGATCTCATGGTGCTTTTGACACCATTTTTATGAGTCACCCCAGAGACTTGACAAGTTTCAAGAGTTGTGTTATTGTTAAACAAAGAAGGGCAGGAAGGTTCGTTTGCAGTTTCAAATCAATCAAAAGGAGGTGCAAGATGGCCAGGAGATCGAAGGCTTACGTGATGGGTGGTATGGGGGTACTCATATTCGTGGTCCTCATGCTCACTACATCTTGTAAAGGGCCTGTAGGCCCGCAAGGACCACCGGGTACCGAACTCTGTAGTACATGCCATTCTGATAACACAGCCATATATGCACGAGAAATCCAGTATTTGAACTCTCAACATTATCTTGGCGGGAATTTCGAAAGAAATGAGTGGCCGTGCGCAGGATGCCATACCCATGAAGGATTCGTAGCCCGTATCGAAGGCGGGGATACCACCCAGGCAATTGTAAATCCCACCCCACCGAACTGTAGAACTTGTCATAATATCCATCAAACATACACCTGGGAAGACTTCCAGTTAAAGACAACTGAACCAGTCAACTTAAGGGCTGGCGGAACATTTGATATGGGAGAAGGAAATCTCTGTGCCAACTGCCACCAGGCAAGGTCTTCGGATATGATCCCTTCTGAAGGGGATTCCGTGTTCATTTGGGGACCGTACTGGGGGCCGCACCATAGTCCTGTTGCGAACCTCATCTCAGGCCAGGGAGGATTTGAAGAATTCCCCGGAGATTATCCGAGCAGTCCTCACTATACCGCCGTGTCCGAAGGATGCCCAACCTGTCACATGGCAGAGCCCTATGGTGCACAGGCCGGCGGACACACGATGAGCATGTTCTATGAGTCTCATGGCCAGACGGAGCTCCTGACCACCGGTTGTGAGGAGTGCCATTCGGATCCCGCGGCGACCTTCGAAGAGGCCGATTCCATCCTCGAAGAGAAACTTGACGAACTCAAAGCCATTCTGATCAATGCCGGCATTATGGACTCTACAGAGCATGCCGTAGCCGGGAATTGGCCGAGAGATCTTGCGGGCGGCTTGTGGAACTACCTCTTTGTCAAAGAAGGACACGGCGTCCACAACTTCGACTACGCGAAGGCCCTACTTGAAAACACCATCCAGGCACTGGGCGGAGGGAAGTGAATTCAGCCCGATGAAACTCGCCGCCCGGGAGGATTCTCCCTTCCGGGCGGCAAATCTTTTCTGACCGCAAAGTTACCCGTGGATTTGCAGAATTAGCTTTTGATCACTCCTGTGGGACCGTCCAAAGATCCCGAAGTGGATTTCACCATGCCACGGATTTCCCTCTCCCTGGAGATGGGAATCCTGTTTCACACTTTTTCCATTCCCTTCAACCCCTGACACCGCTTGGAGGAGGCCGGAGCCCCCACACGGGGATGAAATTCGGCTCGGGATAGAGGAGATCTTCTTTTCCGATGGGACCTGCGGAAGTAGGCTAACGTGTCCAGTTTTTGCTTAAGGCAAAGAAAAGAGCGGCGTCCGAGTAGATTTTTGGAGACCCAAGTCGAACGGTTGACAGACTTGACAGGAGCACTTAAAATATCGAAAGTCGATATCGAATTTCGATATGAACCTATTTTGGCCGACAGGGAGAATGGATGATATGAATCGGGTGGTGAGGGAGTTCTTTTTGGGGTTTGTTCGACTCCATATCCTCCATCATGCCAAAGAACGGCCCGTGTATGGGGCTTGGCTTCGCGACGAGCTTGCCAAACATGGGTACGAGATTGGGCCTGGGACACTTTATCCCATCCTCCACACCTTGGAATATGAGGGGCTTCTTCGCAGTACCAAAAAAGTGGAAGATGGGCGATTCCGTCGATGTTATGTCCTGACCCCCAAGGGGGAGGCCATCTTAGAAGAGGCCCGGTTTCGCATCCGTGAGTTATTGGAAGAAATCTTTGGAGAGGAGAATCCCAAGGGGACACAACAAGGAGGCTTATCACGAAGCGTGTCGTAGCCTATGTGGCGGTCCTCGTCCTGCTGGGGGCGTGTACCAAGAAGGAAACCATCCAGCAAATCATTCAGCCCCCGCAGGCAACCTACATCGGATCCCAGGCGTGCGGCTCCTGTCACTCGGAGGTCTACACGGAGTTCATGTCCTCTGGTCACCCCTGGAAACTCAATAAGGTGTCTGACATTCTGGCTGCGGGCGGGCCTTCTCACTATTACCCTGCACCTGCCAATCAATTCTGGACCCAATCCAATGCCGGCCCTCCTCCTGGGACCGATTGGAGTGACTTCGCGTATGTGATCGGAGGCTTCGGTTGGAAAGCACGGTTTATCAAAACCGACGGCTACATCTACACGGTTGAAGGGCAAGGGCAATACAACCTGGAAACGAATGAGTGGGTCTCCTATCATGCCGGCGAAGAACATCCCTATGATTGCGGAGAATGTCACACCACCGGCTACAATCCTAACGGGCACCAGGATGATCTCCCGGGCATTGAAGGGACCTGGGCATTCCCTGGAATCCAGTGTGAGGAGTGCCACGGTCCCGGGAGCCTTCACGCGGAAGATCCTTACAATGTAGAGATGGAAATTCCTGTCAGCACCTGGGAAGCCTGTGGCCGTTGTCACAGCCGTGGAGATCCCTTCGTCATTGATGCCAAAGGCGGGTTCATCAAACACCATGAACAATATGAGGAGTTGATTGCTTCTCGCATGTCCTTTATGTCGTGTACCGATTGTCACGATCCCCACGCCTCCGCACACTATAATCCCGATGAAGCCATCCGAGCAAAGTGTGAGACCTGTCACTTTGAGCAGGCGGAGGCCTATCGCACCAGCGAAGTCGGGAGCGCGATGTACAATGCCGGTGTCGAATGTGAGGACTGTCACATGCCCTACGCCGCAAAATCCGCCGTCAAACGAGAAGATTACCAAGGCGATGTCCGGAGCCACCTCTTTGCCATCAACACGGATCCCGATGCGAGCATGTTCAATGCGGATAGCACGGTGGCTGTGGGGTACCTCACGGTGGACTTCGCGTGTCTGTACTGTCACGACGGTTCCTCTGCCCATGGCGAGCCTCCGGCTCATGTGATGGATCGAGTAGAGGCAGCTGAAGAAGCCCCATTGGTCCACCCGGTCGACGGAACCAGCGCAAAGTAAAAGAAGGTCCCAAGGGGGAAGGTGTCAAACCCGACGCCTTCCCCCATTTTTCTTGTGTTGAGCGGAGCAGACTCCGACGAAGATCGGAGAAAGGAGGTGTGAATGGCGGTTCTGCTCTGGGTGATCGTGGCGACGGGGTGGGGCATCCGGGGTTCCCTGTTTTTCCATGTGATGCCCCAGCCTGTGGATAGCCTCACTCGGGAGGTGGCCTGGGCCCCGGGGACCCAGATAGAGTGGCAGACCCCCCTGCAAGGGGTCACGGTCACTGCGCGGTGGCGCGGACTTTATCACGACTCCTCGCGCCCTTGGGCCTCCACATCCCAATGGACCAGCGCGTACCTGAGATACCGAACTTCCAGACTCTCCCTCACATTGGGCCGGCAGTTTGCATTTGTCGGTATCGGTGGGCTGCTGGACGGTGCGTTCCTCCGGATGTACTTCAAACAGGTTTCGCTTCAAGCGCTGTTTGGATATCGAGTCCCCTCTGCCTTGAACCAGGGAACACGGTGGTTCGATCGCAATGGAGAACGTCTGGGAGCAGTCTATCTCCGGTTCCGCCCATGGACCGCGTGGACACTCGGGGTTGGCTATGCACAGGCAGCAGACACGGCACAAGTCTACCAAGCCCCCCTCTGGGTGGATGTTCAAAAGATGGGCAACCTCAGCGGACTTCTGGATTTGGCCTACGATGTCGACCAAAGAGCCCTTTCGAGAGTAAATATTTCCCTGGGATATCGGAACCCTTACGGGTATTTGGGCCTTCGCTATCAAATGCAGGGAATGAGTGAGATTTTCCGACGACTCGGATGGGAAGGCCACGCCGATGAGGAGGAAGGGGAAGAAGAAGAGATCCCCACCGCTGCCTTCCACCGCATTACCGGGATCATGTCAGTGCAAACACTTGTCCCCGTCTCTCTTTCGCTATGGGCTCGGATCGGAGAGGAATCCTCCGCACACGGAGCCCAGATTCGCGTGGTGTATCGAGGGATAACCTTACGGGCCTGGATCATCGGTAAAAGCGGAGAGAGGCAACAGGGCATTGAAGCAGCCATTTGGTATCCGGTCCGTCCGGATCTGCGCCTTTCGTTGGCAGGAGCGGTGGCAACCCAGCCGGAGTGGCCCGATTCATGGATTGAGCATTTCCGTGCAGGGATTCGCTGGTCTCTGCCCTTCGGAGGCGTGGCCCACGGAGAATACCGTTTCCTCGTCAATCCTTTTGTGGAAGCAGAGTCCCGAGGCTATTTCTTCCTTGAGGTACCCTTTGAATGGAGGGGACAGCCATGACATGGATTTTAGCCCTCGCCGTCATCACTCAATTTCAATTCCCGCATGATATCCATGCCCAAAATGAGGTGGAATGCTTGGACTGCCACACCGCAGTCCAAACCAGCACACAAAGTTCCGATCTTCTTCTTCCTTCCGAGTCGTTATGTTTGGACTGCCACGACACCTCTCAAGGGTACGAACGTCCCTCTGCTTTTCCTCTCTGGATTTCAAAGTTTTCCCATCAGGCTCACCGTTCTTCGGATTGTTTGACGTGTCACGAATCAGCAGAGTCTCCAGTCATGCCTGTCATGTCCACTTGTGCATCATGCCACAATGGCCAAAAGGCCCCCAACCCCTGTACACAGTGTCATGAACTCACAGAAAAGCGACTCCAGGTGTATCATTCACCGGGGTGGAAATCTTTTCATGCTGAGAAAGCGCGAGTGGACGAAACGTCCTGTTTCCTTTGTCACGATGAAGATGCAGCAGTTCGGCCACAAAATCCCGCCCCTACTTGTGGGTCTTGTCATACCCAAGAAAACTTTGCCTTGAAGGTCCACCCCCAAAACTACAAGTTCCTACACCCTCAAGAGTTTGAAGCCCAGACCCAAAATTGTGCATCGTGTCATACGGGGTTTGAGACCTGTAGGGAATGCCACGAGAAGGAGCGGGTGTATCCGATGGAACACAACCTCCTCGATTGGGTACAGACAGAAGAAGGCGGGATCCACGCCCAAGAAGCCGAAGCTAATCCAGAGAGATGTTTGGTCTGCCATTCCAGACAAGAGGGAACCTGTGCCACATGCCATGCAGGAGGTAATTAACATGAAAAAGACTTGGCGAGTTCTTCTGCTGTTGCCCTGGCTGTGGGCAGTCTGGGCAGGCTGCCAGAAGCCGTCTGGCCTCGAACGACCCGTACACCCCGAGAATTGGCTATGGCAACATAGCGATAAAGTGGCCATCGAAGGGACGACCTTTTGCATGCGTTGTCACCCTCCCCAAGGGTCATGGGAGGATGCACCGGCCTGTACTTCCTGCCACTCTATACAGCCATAAAACGAGGAGCCACCTGGAGGTCCCTCTGACCCCTTGATGGGGCCTCCCAGGGTATAAAGTTGGGGTTGTCGAGTATTCCCTTGTTTTTGAGGGGGCTGTATACTTGCCCCCTCATGGTTGCAAAAACACTTGAACGACTCCTCTGGGAGAAAGGCAAGATTTTGGTGATCTCCCATATCGATCCCGATGGGGACGCCGTAGGGAGCGCCCTGGCCCTGTACCACTTTTTGAAAAAGATCGGCAAAAAGGTGGAGGTGGTTTTGAAAGACCCGGTTCCGCGTAACCTCACGTTTCTGCCAGGGGTCCAGGAGATCCAGCACAAGCCGGATCTCCCCTATGACCTCACGGTCGTGGTGGACGCTTCGTCTTTTTCCCGGACCGGGTTTGACCCGACACCGGGCTTCGGCGAGATCCTCCGGATTGACCACCACATCACCGGTGACCAATACAGCGACTTCGACTACCTGGACAACTCCCAGCCGAGTTGTGGTCTCCTGATCCTTCATCTCATCCGCTCCTACGATCCGGAGATCATCGACGCAGACATCGCCACATGCCTTTTTACTGCACTCTCCACCGATACCGGCTCTTTCAAATACTTGAATTCCGATCCCGACATCTTCGAAGCGGCGGCGTTTCTGGTCCGCAAGGGTGCCCATCCCGGCCAGGTCGCGAAACTGGTTTACCAACGCAAGAGTTTGACCAGTGTCCGAATTCAGGCCCGGGCCCTCCAACGGCTCCAGTTGGTCCTGAATGGGCGGGTGGCTTATGTCGTGGTGACCCGGAAAGATCTGGAAGAGACCGGGGCATTGCCCGAGGAGACCGACAGTTTGGCGAACTATGTGCTCGCAATTGAGGGTGTCGCAGTCGGCATCAAGTTCCTTGAAGACGAAGGGTTTTGGCGAATTAGTTTTCGAGGAAAAGGGGTGGTAGACCTCGCCGCCATCGCTGAACAGTTAGGGGGTGGAGGGCATCGGAATGCCTCCGGCGCACGGGTCCCCGGGACCCAACAAGAGGTCATCACGAAAGTTTTGTCCCTGCTTGAAACCGCTCTCCATTCCTTAGACCTCAATACCGTTGCCCTGTAAAATTTTAGAAACCCAGCGGAGGCACAGCGAATGAGTGATTGGGATTTCTGGCTCATTGAGGAAGTTGAATTTGTCGTCCCTGGCCGCACCCGACGCACCCTCTCCCGGAACCTGGTCCCCCCATGCAATATCTACGAAACCCCCACCCATTGGGTGATCCAAGTGGAAGTCCCCGGCGTAAAACGGGAAGACTTGAGTGTGGAGATCTTAAATCAGACGTTGGTTATCCGGGGGCATCGCTCTGAATCTGCAGAAGAGGAGGAACGCCGATACTACGTCATGGAATTCGCCTTCGGACCGTTTGAACGCCATATTCGGCTCCCCCAGGGCCTGGACCTGGAACGCATTGAGTCCGTCCTGGACGCAGGCTTGTTGAAGATCCGGATCCCGAAAAAGGCCCCGCGGGTCATTGAAATTGAAAGCCATGAATAACGAACTCAAAGACATCCAAATCCCGGAACAATTGCCGATTTTGCCGATTAAGGGCGGGGTGGTCTTCCCCCATCTGGTGGTCCCCCTGATCCTGACCACCAAACGCTCCCAAGTCCTAGTGGACGAAGTCCTGAAGGGTGACAAACTCATCGCGACCGTCACTCAGAAGAAAGAAGACGTAGAAGAGGCAGGCCCGGAGGACATCTACTCCGTCGGTACCGCTTCGCTCATCTTGAGAATGCTTCGGACCCCGGACGGTAACATGCGGATCCTCATCCAGGGGATCCGACGGGTCAAAATCCTGGAAGTGGTGGAAACGGAACCCTTTATGCGAGCGAGAGTAGAGGAGGTGCGTCCCCAGGAACCCGAAGGCCCAGAAGTGGATGCCCTCAAAAATTCCGTCTTGAAGATGTTCCAGGAAATTGTTCAGAACTCCCCGTATCTGACCGATGAACTGATCAGCGTCGCCGTCAACATCCCGGACGCGGACAAACTGACGGATTTCATCGCCACCTATATGAACTTCAAGGTGGAAGAAAAACAGAAGATCCTGGAGACCTTTGACGTCTTAGAGCGGCTTCAGTACCTGAACCAATTGCTGGGCCAGCACCTCAAGATTCTCCGGCTCTCCCAGAAGATCCAGGAAGAGGTCCGCTCCGAAATGAGCAAAGCCGAACGCGAGTACTATCTCCGGGAGCAATTGAAAGCCATTCAGCGCGAGTTAGGACTCACAGACCGACATCAGAAGGAGATCGAAGAACTCCGGGAGAAGATTGAACAAGCCGGGATGCCCGATGAGGTGAAGAAGGTGGCCTTGAAGGAACTGGACCGACTCGCAGGCATCACACCCGGGTCTCCGGAATACCCTGTGATTCGGACGTATCTCGATTGGCTCATTGAGTTGCCCTGGAGCAAAGAGACCGAAGATAACTTGGATTTGGAACGTGCCCGAAAGATCCTGGATGAAGATCATTATGATCTGGAACGGGTGAAGGACCGGATCTTGGAGTTCCTTGCGGTCCGGAAACTGCGCAAAGACACCAAGGGGCCGATCCTGGCCTTCGTTGGCCCTCCCGGTGTAGGCAAGACCTCGCTGGGGCAGTCGATTGCGAAGGCCTTGGGCCGGAAATTCGTGCGGATTTCCTTAGGTGGGATCCGCGACGAAGCGGAGATCCGGGGACACCGTCGGACCTACATCGGGGCCTTACCGGGCCGGATCATCCAGGGGCTCCGCCAGGCGGGCTCCAAAAATCCCGTGTTTATGCTGGATGAAGTGGACAAAATCGGGACGGATTTTCGCGGTGATCCGGCGTCAGCCCTTTTAGAAGTCTTAGATCCCGAGCAAAACCACGCCTTTTCTGATCACTATATTGAGGTTCCCTTTGACCTTTCTAAGGTCTTGTTTATCTGTACCGCGAACATCACTGCCACCATCCCCCCGGCCCTTTTGGATCGGATGGAAGTGATTGAGATCCCGGGATATACCGACGAAGAAAAGGTCCACATCGCTCAGCAGTATCTGGTGCCCCGCCAAAAGCGTGAAAACGGTCTGGAGGACTTGGAGATCTCCTTTGGACGGACAGCACTGCTCAAGGTCATCCATGAATACACCCGGGAGGCTGGGGTCCGGAACCTGGAACGCCAAATTGGTGCGATTTTCCGAAAGATCGCCCGCGAAAAGGCAGAGGGGAAACTCAAGAGGAAACGCATCCGGATCACGCCACGGACCGTAGAAAAATACTTGGGGCCGCCCCTGTACTATTCGGAAGTGGCTGAGCGTCAGGGCGAGGTTGGGGTCGTGACCGGCCTGGCTGTGACCCCGACCGGCGGCGATATCCTGTTTATTGAGGCGACCATGATGCCCGGCGGCAAGTCTTTGATCCTCACCGGACAACTCGGAGATGTGATGAAAGAGTCCGCAGAGGCCGCGCTGTCCCTGGTCCGCACACGTGCGGAGACCCTGGGAATCGACCCGAAGTTCTACGAGAAATACGATATCCACATCCACGTCCCTGCCGGCGCCATCCCCAAGGATGGCCCGTCCGCAGGCATCGCGATGTTTACCGCGTTGGTGTCCTTGTTAACCAAGCGTCCGGTAGATCCCAAAATTGCGATGACCGGTGAGATTACCCTTCGTGGTAAAGTCATGCCCATTGGAGGCGTCAAAGAGAAGGTCCTCGCCGCCAAGCGCGCCGGAATCCGGACCGTCATTTTGCCGAAATGGAATCAAAAGGACCTGGTGGAAGTTCCCAAGACCGTGAAGGAAGGCCTATCTTTCATCTTCGTCGATACGGTGGACGATGTGATCCGTGTGGTTTTCCCAGACCTCGGTCAGGGATCCAAAGCCGAGAGTCAGGTCAATGAAGTGGTGGCCGCCCCCTCTGCCTGAGGGTCGGGTCTACACCCTTCCCAACCTGCTGGCGGTCTCAAGACTGGCCCTGTTGCCCTTCGTGGTTCGGTCACTCTACCTCCATGAGCCGTTTTGGACCCTGTTTTGGACCTTACTGCTTGTCCTGACCGATGCACTGGACGGGTTCCTCGCTCGCCGCTGGCAACAGGTCTCGGATCTCGGGAAGGTTCTGGACCATGTGGTGGATAAAATCGTGATCCTCACACTCACCTATGTGATGATTCGGACCTATGGGCTTCCCACCTGGACGCTCCCGCTGATCCTTTTCCGCGAAATCGCCACCCTGGCCGTAGCGCTGTATATCTATCTCACCCACCGGGTTATGGGACAGTCCAGCAAACTGGGGCGACTCACCGGCATCTGTATGGGATTGACCTTCTTGGCATATCTCTTTGCGTGGGAGGTCCGTGTGCAGGTGTTGTATGTCACTTTGGGGGTAGCAGCCCTGGCATCGTTGAACTACCTCAAAATTTACAAGGTCTATACCCCACTCGTGCGGTTGCTTTCCCGGCGATCTTCTTCCCAAAAATCACCCACCAAAACGCGAGAGTAGGTCCGTCAGTCCGCCGCCGCGCCTCGCCTTGAGAAATCCTTGCACAGGAAAGGGTGTTTTGTGGTCATTTGTCCACCATGGCATTCTTCTGGTCAGTTCCAGACTTTAGGGCCGTCCTGTCGGAATGTGGTCCCTGAGCACGACCGCGGCATTGTACAAAGCCCTTTTCAGGGATGATCCAGAACTCCAAGGGGCGTTCAGACGGTTCTTACGAGAGGCTCTGTTTCCCACTTTTCCAAAGCCTCACTTTCCATTCTGCTGTTCCCAAGCCCCTTGGAATTCCCCTTTTTCAAAAGGGTCAAAGGGGAGTAGGAGGGTGATCCCGAGGCCCATCGGTTCAACGTCCAAGATCGTTTGGGAGTGTGCCGTTGGGGGATCCCTTGTGTTGACAACTTTTCTCCCACCGTCTACAATCACCGCCATGAAACGGAAGATTCTGTGGGTTGTTGGACTCCTTGTCCTTGCCGGTACGGTGCCCCTACACGCGGGTTCTAAGGCGTGGAAGTTTACCCTGGAGGACATTGACGGGCAGCGCATCTCTCTGGATTCCTTGCTCCAGATCGGACCAGTGATCCTGGATTTTTGGGCCACGTGGTGCACGTATTGTGATGAAGAGTTGGATTTGTTGAACGACCTTCAGAAAGAGTTTCCAGACCGCATGACCGTTGTCGCGATTTCCCTGGATAGCCCGCGCACCCTCTCCAAGATCCGGGCGCTCCGCGATGCCCGAGGGTGGCAATTCCCTATTGTTCTGGATTCCCGCCAAACGTTGAAACGGAAATATCGCGTCTTTGGACTCCCCACGATCTTTGTGATCAGCCAGGATGGCGAGATCCTTTTGACCCGCCAGGGATACAATCCTGCACAAGAGGAAGATCTCCGAGCCCTGATCCAGCAGCATCTCCCGTTGCCATCGGATACGAGCGGCACTTCAAAGCCCTCGGAATGAGCTCAGTCACCGTACTGACCGGAAAACATCGTAAGCCCATGCGTTATCACTCCAAGACTTGGCAATCCCTTTCTTTGGTCTGGGGGATTTCTGGCCCTTGCCAGGACGAGGGCAACCCTCGGCGATCGAATGGTGATGTTTCAATTCCAGAGAGTCTTCAGTGCCGGACCTTACTGATTCCGACCCATCGGCCTGAAGAACACATTCGCATGGTGCGCTTTCTCTACATCCCCAAAAAGGAGTGAGGGTAAAGATGAGAAGATGGATGCTTGGGATAACCCTGGTGTTGGTTCTGGGTGCTTGTAAAAAGACAAGCCCGGTCGGGGAATCGTTGCCGTACCCCCGAACCCTGCTTGTAGAACTTTTCACCAATATCTATTGCCCAAATTGTGAAGTGGCCGAGGCGTTCATCGACAGCCTCGCGTCGGCGAACCCGGAGGTGGTCGTCATCGCCTATCACGACCCCGTTTACAACCCCCTGGATCCGTTCTCTGGGGAACCTGCGGGCTCGGAGATTGAGGAGCGTAACCAGTTTTATTTTGGCGCCTCTGCCCACGGCTACCCGTATGTGATCTTTGACGGCATTCTGGAGAACGAAGGCATTGATGAGATCGCCGGATGGGGCAACCAGGTGGCATACCGGTTGGCCCAGAACACCGCGGTCCACCTGGAGGTTTCGGGCCTCTATGACTCTGTGAACCAGACGGGGACCCTTTGGATTCAGGCAGATGGGGATACCGGCACAACGGGCCGGGTCTTCATCGCACTGACCGAGTCGGATCTCCAGTTCTCCGGGAAGGTCTACCGCCACGTCTTCCGGAAATTCTTCCCGGATGCCCAAGGACTTACGGTGACCTTTCCCGCCGAGACTGTGGTGACGTTCACAGTGGATCCCACCTGGAACCCTGCTTCCTTGTCCTTTGTCGTGTTTGTCCAGGACCCGAACAGCCACGAAGTTTTCCAGGCTACTACCCTCCCTCTGACTTCGCTCCCACCGGATACAACCCATGGACCGACGCCTCTGCCGTTTACACTGTCGGTTTCCGAGACCCTTTTTGTGACAGGCGCGGATCCCCTGGTGGATACCCTGTTCATCGTCAACACAGGGACAGCCAGCGATCGGTATGGTTTGTGGATTGACCCCGCATTTCCGAGTGATTCATCGGGCCAACCCTCGTGGTTCTTAAGCCTCTGTCGGTTGGGTTCCATGTGTCTCCCTTATCCCCATGACACAACGGATACCGTTGCCCCAGGAGACTCCGCTGGTTACACCATTGATGTGTATACCCTGGGCCATCCCGGAGAGGGCGAGTTCTGGATTTTCGTGCATTCCATGGCCGACCCTACACTTCGGGATTCTCTCCGTGTTCGGATCCAGATTGCGGAGTGAACGGCGTGAGTGCCGGCCTCCTTTGGATTGTGCTCTCGAGCCTCTTTTGGAGTGGGTCCAACCGCTTAGAAATATGGCGGTTTTCTGAGGGGCCACTCTGGATCTTGGAGCGTGCCCGGGTGGATGGGCTCTCAGGACCATGGTCGTTCTCCTTAGAATGGGCCTATGACCGTTCGGATACCAATGCGACTTTTGATACAAAGAACCGCCTATATCGCTATCACCTGAGTTACAGTTCGTCCAGTGTGGAATTCACGGTCGGGACCTTTGAGACGACATTGGGACGCGGCTTTTTGTTGTACTCTGGAGAGGACGAAGTGGCCCTCCTGGATCGCTTTCTGGTCGGAACCTCCCTGGAACTCTGGGCTCCACGCGTGAGAACCCTCGCCTTCGTGGGACGTCCGGAGTCTTACCTGTTCTATGAGCGGACAAATCCCGAAGACGATTGGCTATTTGGGGGTGAAGTGGAATGGACCCCAAGCCCAGCCCCCACGAGGGTCGGGCTGGAAGCGATGGGGTGGGCAACCCGGCACCCCCTGACCCAGGATTACGTCCATACCACATTTTTCGGCGGATTCCTGGAACTCCAACGCGGCAAAATGTACCTGTACACCGAAGGGGCCTTCCGGAAAGGCTATGACCCGCAACTCTTTTCAGATACCCTGGGCTGGGCGGGATATCTCCATTTGGGGTACCAACTTGCGCGAACGAGTTTACATGTAGAGTGGACCCATCTCACCCTTTTCGGCCATCCGTATATGCTCCCACCGGCACTGGACCATTACGGGGTGTATCTCACCGGAGGACGAAAGGAATCCGGGGTGGCGATAGAGTGGAACGGGCGGACAACACAGGGGTGGGTCTGGACCCTTCATGCCAGTCGGCTCTGGGGGACTTTTTTTCAGGATCCCAGCGAGATTGTAGAGGTCTTCGGGAAACTCCAGAAACGGGTGGGTCCGGTGGAAGTCTCCGCCTCCCTGGATGGGGTCCGCTTTGTCAATGCTGTAGCGGCAGGGATCTTTGACCGAACGGAATGGACTCCGGTGCTCCATGCCGTTGGGACACTCTCGCGACAATGGGGATGGGATGTCAAATACCAACCCAGAAAACGCCGGTCTCAGGATAAGACCTATACCGACCACGATCTCACCCTGGGCCTTTCTCGGTTTCCCTGGATGGACCTCGCCTGGACACTTCAGAAACGTGTGGGGGATTCGACAGGGACCTGGACCCGATTGGACTTGTTTCTGCATCTCGGAAACCGAACAGAGATTGAGGTGACCCTCGGATCACAACGGAAGGATCTGGTGTGTAGTGGCGGCGTATGCCGGTTTGAACCCGAGTTTCGGGGAGTACGCGGGAAACTCCTGGTTCGATTTTAGCAGTTCGGGTGCGACGCCTTAAGGTCTATAATTCTTCCCCATGGACTCTCAACGTCTGAAAGCGGCTGCCGAACTCCTTGCTCGTGCCTCTGGCGTGATGGCGCTGACCGGGGCTGGGGTCTCTGCGGAGAGCGGGATCCCGACCTTTCGCGGCAAGGACGGGTTGTGGAACCGTTATCGCCCCGAGGAACTTGCCACACTGGAGGCCCTGCGTACCGATCCCCTCAGAGTCTGGAAATGGTACCAATGGCGGAGACAAGTGGTCGGGCAAGCCCAGCCCAACCCGGCACATCACGCCCTGGCCCGATTGGAACATCTGAAGACTCCTGGGTTCCTGTTGGTGACCCAAAACGTGGACGGGCTTCATCAGCGGGCAGGGTCCCGACGAGTCGTGGAATTCCATGGGAACATCTTTGACGAGGTGTGTCTTACCTGCGGGTTCCGGCGGCATGTGAAAAACGCAGAGGAGCCACAAGAACTCCCACCCCGTTGTCCTGAGTGTGGCGAGATCCTGAAACCCGGCGTCGTGGTGTTTGGGGAGCCGATCCCGGAACCTGCGCTCCAGCAGGTCACGGAGTTTTTGCCCCGGACAGAAGTCCTCCTGGTTGTGGGAACTTCCGCCCAGGTCTATCCCGCGGCAGCCATCCCCTCCTGGGTTCAACGTCTTGGGGGGAAGGTCATAGAAATCAATCCCGAAGTGACCCCTGTGTCTTCCTTTGCGGACATTTCGTTGCAAGGACCCGCGGGGGAAATTCTTCCCCTTTTGGTTCAAACCATGGAGGAGATTCAAAAGA
>CAYQZW010000020.1:0-19642 GCA_964422065.1 uncultured bacterium
TGGGACTCTGCTTGAGAAGTGGCTGGCGCTCCCCAAGAGCGAGCGGGATCAGTGGATGCGTAAAGCACTTAAAAGGTTCCTCCGTCAACACTATCCTCTGAGGTTCCTAAAGCAGTACTCTCACGCAATTGAATATGAAGCCATTAGGCTATGGTGTGCAATGGATCAGCGACGGAAGTTTCCAGAGTGATGGCGGACTCTTTTAGGATGGGATAGCGACGAAACCTGTAGGATGAGGATTTTCAAGAGGGGCCGATATTGGTGGATTGACTTCACATATGGTGGCAGACGCTATCGCTTCTCACTGAAAACAACGATGAAATCCGTGGCTATCGCTGCAATGAAGGATATTCAGAGGAAAATCGTGGCAGAAGAGTTTTCCTTGCCTTGGCAGACAGAGTCCATCATTTTCGACGATTTTGTCAGAGAGTATCTCCAGCATTCCCGGATGCATAAAACTCCGGCGGGATTTGCTTTGGAAAAGGTTATTATTCGCCACCTCTTGGAGTATTTCTCGGGAAAACCTTTAGGGGAAATTCGTCCTGAGGACATAGAACATTACAAAATGAGAAGGCTGGAGAAAGTGAAGCCTGCCACCTTAAATCGTGAACTCCGTGTATTACGTGCTCTACTCAACAAGGCTGTTCAGTGGGGCTACCTCGACGAAAGCCCCTTCAAATATGTCAAGCTCCTCAAGGAGCCACCGGGGCGGATTCGATACCTTTCCACGGACGAACTCAGAAGGCTCCTTGCTGTTCTTGAAGATGGACACCTGCGGACCATTGTTCTTATTGCTCTTAACACCGGGATGAGAAAGGGAGAGATTTTATCCCTTCGTTGGAAAGATATCGATTTCGAACGCCGCTTCATCATCTTGAAGCAGACCAAAACGAATCAATTGAGGATCGTTCCGATGAATGACATCGTCTATCATGCCCTCTTGGCCGCAAAACCCACGAACGCACGTCCACAAGACCACGTTTTCCAGATCAAAAGCTTTAAGCGGTCGTGGAAGACGGCATTGAAGAAAGCAGGGATTCACGATTTCCGTTTTCATGACCTTCGCCACACATTCGCCTCGTATCTTGTGATGAAGGGCATAGATCTCCGTACGGTTGCTGAGTTGTTGGGACATCGAACCTTGAGGATGGTGCAACGATACAGTCATCTAAGCGAGGAAAGATTGCGGTTTGCGACGGACACCCTTGGCACAATTTTGGCACATTCGGCAAATTTGGATAAACTGGAGCCGGATAAAGATGAAGACGAAAGTGATTGATTTCCAGAGGGTTAGTTCTGGAGCGGGAGACGGGATTCGAACCCGCGACCCCTACCTTGGCAAGGTAGTGCTCTACCTCTGAGCTACTCCCGCAGAGGTCACTCAATTATAACGAACTCCTGAAAAAGGTGCAAACCGACGGTCATCCAAAAGAAAGACGTCCAGCCGGAGTTCCACGTTATCCGTTGGGACGCACTCCACCTCGGGAAGCCAGGTGATGCCGGAGTGGACAGTGGTGTCCCCCAGGCCGAACCAGAAGCGACATGGGAGGGGGCCAGCGTAAATCGGTGGGAGCGCACCCTCTGTTTTGCCCGGAATGCGAGATTTCATGAATACATTACGGGAATGTCTGTTCCCTGCCGTGGGGTTGACGAGGTCCCCCCTACCCTGTAAGGGTCATCAAGCCCCGTAAAGCCGTTCTCCAGGCTTCAGGCCAACCAGGTAGATCTTCCCTGCCCGCACAAAGACATCGTATTTGGGGAGGGGTCTGGGAGGAGGCCCTGCTAAAACTTCACCTGTAATGCTGTAGACACCCCCGTGGCAAACACAGTGGGTATTTTCGCCCATGAACTTGCCGCAGTCTTCCTTTCTCGTCACCTCATCGGCCCGGTGGACAATGCATCCCAGGTGTGTACAAATCGCCGAAAGAGCGAGAACTCCATAACGAGTGGAATTAATGATCAAGACAGGATTATCGTCTGCGTCCAACACGAGTTTAGAACGTCCCGGTGGAACCTCCTCCAGGGTTGCAACCTCTATTGCGCCTCCGGTTTTCTTTTCCTCTCGGAAGGGCCGTAGGAACGAAAACAGAGAGTATAGAAAGATGAGGATAGACCCCACGACAGGAATCCCAATGAGATACCGCCAGATGAACTCCCTTCTTGAGAGAGTAGATCCTGTATTTTTTTGGTCTTTTCTTGCCATCGCCGTGACCACCAAATTACTATACTTTATAGTATTATGGGGTAGGGATTACCCACTGTCAATACGCCGACTTGGGAAAATAGAAAGCCAAGAACTCGACAACCCCGAAGTTTTTCTCCATTCTAAGGAGACAGGCCAGAATACAGACCCATTGTCTTTTCAACAAATTTCAAGTGAGGTTGCACCATGGATGGATTTCTCTCTCCGTGTAAGGGAGTTCCCAAACATTTTGCTTCCTGGCCCCATCAACTTCACTTCGCATGGGATTTGCGGATCCTTTGTAGGTTTGCCCGATCTTGTTCGGCGGCCTGTGCGGGGGTGCCATTGTTTTGACTTCCTTGGTGTGGGCCGTTACCATACGGCCATGGCAAACCTCATTGACGGTCGTGCCATCGCCAAGAAGGTCCGCCAAGAGGTCCAGCAGGACGCTGCACGGCTTCGTGAGCGTGGAGTCGTGCCCCATCTTGTGGTCATCCTGGTGGGTGACGACCCCGCCTCCCAGATTTATGTCCGGAACAAGGCCCGTGCCGCCGAAAAGGTTGGCATCCGATCCACTACCCACCACCTCCCTGCCGATACGTCCGAGTCTGCACTCCTGGAGTTTATCCGCGACCTGAACGCCGAAGATGATGTCCACGGCATCTTGGTTCAACTTCCGTTGCCCCCGCATCTGGACAGTGAACGGATCCTGGAGGCTATTGATCCACAAAAAGATGTGGACGGCTTGCATCCCGAGAACTTGGGGCGGCTTCTGGCCGGCCATCCCAGGTTCTTGCCGTGCACGCCACAGGGCATCCTGCGGATGCTCCAAGAGATCGGCTACAACTTAGAAGGCAAAGACGCAGTCGTCGTCGGCCGGAGCACGATCGTCGGCAAGCCCATGGCACTCTTGCTCCTCCAGCACCATGCTACCGTCACCATGGTCCATTCCCGGACACGAGATTTGGGGGCCCATACACGCCGTGCGGACGTCCTGGTTGTGGCAGCCGGCAAGGCGGGCCTCATTCGCGGTGAGATGGTCAAGGAGGGCGCGGTCGTCATCGATGTCGGCATCAACCGGATGCCAGACGGCACCCTCCGGGGCGATGTGGCCTTTGACGAAGTTGCGGAACGGGCCGCATGGATCACGCCGGTCCCGGGTGGGGTTGGGCCAATGACCGTTGCCATGCTCCTCAAAAACACCGTCCAAGCCGCCCGTCTCCAAGCCGGCTCGTAGCCTCCTGGCAAGCCGCCGATCCCATCCCCGGAAAACCCAAGCCCCATCGGCCTTTCCTTTACTCGGTTTTCCGGTTCACTTATAATTCAGCCACCATGGAGCTCCCCAAACGATACAACCATCAAGAAATCGAGGAGAAGTGGTACCGCCACTGGGAGGAGCACGGCTATTTTCGAGCCGACCCCGATAGGGTTATCCGGGGCGAAAAGAAGCCCTTTGTTGTGATGATGCCGCCGCCGAACGTCACGGGCATCATCCACATGGGCCATGTCCTGAACAACACCCTCCAGGACATCCTCTGTCGGTTTCGCCGGATGCAAGGCTATGAGGTCTTGTACCAGCCAGGTACCGACCATGCCGGCATCGCCACACAGAACGTCGTAGAGAAGGAACTCGCCAAGCAGGGTAAAACCCGATTTGAAGTGGGCCGAGAAAAGTTCCTGGAACACGCCTGGAAGTGGAAAGAGACCTACGAGAAGAACATTCTGGAGAGGCTGAAGCGTTTAGGAGTCTCCGCCGACTGGTCAAAGTACAAGTTCACGCTGGACCCTCAGATGGTCCAGGCGGTCTTAAAGGCCTTTGTTACCCTGTACGAAGACGGCTTGATTTACAAGGGGCTTTACATCATCAACTGGTGTCCGCGGTGCGGCACTGCCCTGGCGGACGACGAGGTGGAACATAAGGAGCACACCGGCCATCTTTGGTACATCCGCTATCCTTTGGTGGATGGGGACGGTGAGATCGTGGTTGCGACCACCCGGCCCGAGACCTACCTCGGTGACACAGCCGTCGCCGTCCATCCGGATGACCCCCGCTACCGGAAATGGATCGGCAAAAAAGTGCGGCTTCCCTTGGTCACCTGGACCCGGAAGGGCACAATGCCAGACGGTACCGAGGTTGAAGTGTCGCCAGAGATCCCGATCATTGCCGACCCGCGGGTGGATCCGGAGTTCGGGACCGGGGCCGTGAAGGTCACGCCGGCCCATGACCCGAACGACTATGAGATCGGGAACGAACACGGCCTCGCACGGGTCATCATGATGACCAAAGAGGCCGTAACCAATGAGAACGCTGGGATCTTCCAGGGGCTCGATCGGTTTGTGGCCCGCAAGAAGATCGTGGAGGCCCTCGAAAAAGAGGGCTATCTCGTCAAGACCGAAACGCATGTCCATGCCGTGGGGCACTGCTATCGCTGTGATACCGTCATCGAGCCCTATCTTTCTGAAGAATGGTTCGTGAAGATGAAACCTCTGGCCGAGCCCGCCATCCAAGCGGTCCGGGAAGGCAAAATTCGCCTGATTCCCGACTACGCCAACAAGATCTACTTCAACTGGCTGGAGAACGTCCGAGATTGGTGCATCTCCCGGAAGATCTGGTGGGGACATCGTGTGCCGATCTACGAATGCCAATCCTGTGGCCACCTCACAGCCTCCATCGAACCGGTCCAGACTTGCCCCAAATGTGGCTCCGACCAGATCCAGCAGGACCCCGATGTCCTGGACACTTGGTTCTCCTCCTGGCTTTGGCCGTTCTCTACCCTTGGTTGGCCATACGAAACCAAAGAATTAGAGGCCTTCTATCCCACGGATGTCCTGATCACCGGCTGGGACATCCTGTTCTTCTGGGTCGCCCGGATGATCATGGCCGGGCTGCGGTTCCGCGGCGAGATCCCGTTCCACACAGTCTACCTCCACGGCATCGTGCGCGACGAAAAACGCCGCAAGATCTCGAAGAGCCTTGGCAACTTCGTGGATCCGCTGGAATACATCCAGAAATACGGGGCTGACGGTGTTCGGATGGGCATCACTCTCGTGGTTCCAGAAGGCCAGGACATCATCTTCTCCGAAAAACGGATCGAGATCGGCCGGAACTTCGCCACCAAGATCTGGAACGCCGCGCGATTCCTGTTGATGAACCAGCATCTCTACGAGCCCGGTGAGTTGACCCTTGAGCGACTGGAAGACCAATGGATCTGGACCGGGCTCCAGGAGACCATCCACACGGTTACTCAGGGCCTGGAAGACTACGATTTCAACACCACGGCCCACCGACTGCTCCAGTTCTTCTGGCACGATTTCTGCGATTGGTACATCGAGGCGATCAAGCCGCGCCTGCAGGAGGGCGACAAGATGGCGATCCGAATCGGTTTTACGGTCCTGGAACACCTGCTCCGGCTTTTGCATCCCTTCATGCCGTTCGTGACCGAAGAGATCTGGCAGAAATTGCCGAACCATGAGGGTGAGACCCTGATGCGGGCGCCATGGCCTACACCAGACACGACGGTCTTTAAGGAGGCCCATCGCCGGTTCGAGTTCCTCAAAGAGGTCGTACGTGAGGTCCGGGAGGCCCGCGCCTCGTATCGGATCCCTCCAAAACAGGAGTTGCCGCTGTATTTCGGCAAGACCGAGCCGTGGGTCCAGGAGGCTTTGCCCGAGATGCTCCCCATGCTCCGACACCTGGCAAAGATCTCGGCCTTGAAAGAAAATGAGATCCCTCATCCGGCGACCGCGATTGTCGTTGAAGGACAGGAGTTCTTTTTGCCGTTGCCTGGCTTAGACCTGGAGAAGGAGCGGGCCCGGATCCAGAGGGAGATCGAACAACTCCAGAAGCATCTGGCTAAGGTCCAGGCCCGGCTCGCCAACCCTGACTTTTTGGAACGGGCACCGGCCGAAGTTATCCAGAAGGAAGAGGAGAAGGTCAAGACCTTCCAAGAGAAGATCGCCGCCTTAGAGGCCCACTTAAAGCGGCTACGATAGGCTACGAGCCAAAACAGGCCCAGTCAAGCCCCGCAAAACGTCACAAGGAACCCCGGATTTTTCGTCCTCGATGCCCCTTCAAGGGGGCCCACGCACCAAAAAGGCCTCAAAGACTTGACAAACAAGAAAGGGGACTTTAGAGTTCGGGCAGACAGGAGGTTTGTTATGCTTCGACGCTGGATGTGTTGGGCAGGAGGGCTCCTCGTCGCCCTTCCCCTCATCGCCCAAGTCCCTCAAGTCAAAATCAACGAAGTGTTCTATGACCCTGCAACAGGTCAGGGAGAAGAACCCGAGGGAGAATGGGTCGAACTCTATAACGCAGGAAGTGCCCCTGTAGACCTCTCCTTGTGGATTTTCACGGATGATACCGGGTATGCCTATAACAACGAAGGGAATTTCACGATCCCAAACGGTACGCAAATCGATCCAGGAGGGTTCCTGATCCTTTGCAATGACTCGGATACCTTCGTTACCTATTGGACGGTACCTCCAGGTGTTCCCATCGTTCCATACGGGGCATTCGACCAGGGGATCATTCAACTGAACAATACCGGTGACGACGTCCATCTCTTCATGCCGGACGGCCAGGGAGGGTACACTCTGGTAGACGAGATGTGGTATGGATCGGGTAGTGGAAATACTGGGAACGATATGGGTTCTACCAATGCTGCGCCGGATGTCCCTGCGGGGCACAGCCTTGCGCGGACCCCTAACGGCTATGACACGGACACACCCTCCAACGATTTCCAGGATCAAGCCTCTCCCACGCCGGGCTCATCAAACCCCACAACCGTGTTCGAGTCCACCGATCTCCCCATGCATCCACCGGGGATCCGATGGTTTCCGGCCATGGGCCTCCTCCAGTGGCCACACCCCCTCTCCACGCCGTTCCATCTTTACGTGTACCGTTCTAACGGACAGCGGATCGGCCACCTGAAACTCCCTGCCGGGACCCGCCAGATCCAGATTGCACCCCTGCTTTCTTCTTCTGGCGTCTACTTCTTGCGCTTGGGCCCCAAGGATTCCCCGGAGGCAACCCTAAAAATCCTCTGGATGCCCCGGTAGAAAGCGATCGTATCCCTGGCCAGCTAAAGTCCACAAGGGGGCGATCCATTGTATTCCCAGGTTCTTCGCTGTATACATTAGCCGATGGCACAACATCGGCTCTATCGTTCCAGGAAAGATCGCATGGTGGCCGGGGTCTGTGGGGGGCTGGCCGAGTACTTAGGGATCGATCCGGTCCTGATCCGGCTGATCACAATCCTTCTTGTATTCGCGGGGATCGGTTTACCGGCCTATATCGTGGCCTGGATTATCATCCCTGAAGAGCCCCTCAAGGCCGAAGAGGCAGAGCCCGTGGAAACTCCTGCAGGAGAACACCAACGCCGCGTCAAGCGGAATACCGGGATCCTCTTGATTGTCGTCGGACTCGTCCTGTTGATTGACCAATTCTTTCCCTTTTGGGATCTCTTCAAACTCTGGCCCCTTGTTTTGGTCTTGATCGGCATATATCTTCTCAAGGAGGCGCAAGGATGATCCTCCTGTTCGGGGTCCTGATGGCGTTCGTAGGAGGGGCCTCTGTGGCTGGCGTCTCCCCTGAACAAGCCCTCCACCGCAATCCTGCAGCACTCTTTGGCTTCCGTGGGTGGTCAGTCTCCACAACGTTCCAAGAGTCTCAGACCTGGCAAGGGGAGTTCCTTTATCACCTGGGGAGTTTCGCGGCGGGGTACACACGAGATCGGTCCTGGCTGCTCGGTGGATCGGTAGCCTTGCGTCCGGGCCTCCGCTTGGGAGCCCGAATCGCCTGGTCTGACCAGGATCACCAGTGGCGTCCGTTGTACGGGTTGCTCTATAGAGCGCGGACTTGGGGGATTGGCGCCACGGCGACGCGCCTGGACCGGGATGCAGAGGTCCGGATGGGCCTGGCTCTTCGCCCGGCCTCCGCGCTGTTCTTTGCAGTAGACGGGGTATTCTCTCGCAGAGCCGACGCCGAGACCTGGGTGAGCGCAGGGCTTCGGATTTGGCGCGGTATGTGGCTCCACGGGAACGCACGATGGACTTCCTCAACATTCGATCAGGTCTCGGTAGGGTTGGACCTCTCGCTCGGACATCTACGCTTAGGAGTACAGCAAGATCGACAGAGCCAGAAGGCATTGGTCCAGGTCAGTATGAGCCCAGATCGCTATCCTTCTGCCCTCCCAGTTCGCCGCTACCTGAAAATCAAACTCCAGGGAGCGCTATCCGAAGACCGTTTATCTGGTCTCTTTTCAACGACGCCCGCCTTTACGGACCTCTTGCTTGCCATTCAGCGGGCCATCCAGGATCCGTCGATCCGGGGGATCTACGTTCAAATCGTTCAGAACGGTCTTTCTTACAGCCAGACCGAGGAACTCCGGGCTACCCTCGAACAGGCTCGTGCGGCGGGGAAACCCGTCATCGTGTATGCAGAGGGATTGGGCCTGAAGGACGCCTATCTCGCTTCTGTCGCGAACCAGGTCCTACTCGCCCCTACCGGCTATGTGTTCCTGCCGGGGTTAGTGATCCGTCGCCTCTACTTCACGGGACTCCTGGAAAAACTCGGCATGTCCGCGGAGTTTGAACGAATCGCGGAGTACAAGTCTGCGGTTGAACCGTTCACTCGAAAGGAGATGTCTCCCGAAGATCGGGAACAACTCAGCGCCTATCTTCAAGACCTGCTGACGGAGGTTGTTCAGAAGATCCGGGATGGACGAGCGATCGACTCCAGTCGCCTGGAGGCCTGGATGGACACCCTGGTTTATATCGAGGCGGAAGACGCACAACGGCTTGGATTGGTGGACACCGTGTTGCCCCCGCATCGGGTTTCTAAATTCCTGAAGGACCAATGGGGGAGGGCGCGTGCGTGGTCCTGGGTCCGATACAGCCGACCAAAAACAATGGAACCGGTCTGGGCTTACGAGAAACCGCAGATTGTGGTTCTGACCCTGGAAGGTGGCATCGTGACGGGCGAGAGTGGGAGTTCACCCATCCCCATCCTGGGCGGGAAATTCATAGGGTCGAGTGCTGTTGTTCGGGCACTCATGCGTCTCAAGAACGATTCGCGCGTCAAGGGGGTTGTACTGCGGATCAACTCCCCGGGCGGCTCAGCGTTGGCTTCCGAGCTCATGTGGCGTGCGATCCGGGACGTCATGGAGAAGAAGCCCGTAGTGGTCTCCATGGGCGCTGTAGCGGCGTCTGGAGGCTATTACATCTCGGCGACCGGGGCAAAGATCGTGGCTGACCGGACCACCCTAACCGGTTCGATCGGCATCCTGGGCGGCAAGATCGTCATGAAGGACTTTTACGAAGAAAAACTGGGGATCACGAGTGACACGATCAAGAGCCATCCGCATGCCGATCTCTTCTCCGAGTGGCGATCGTTCACTCCGGAGGAGCGGAAGGGCTTGATGCGCCTCCTCCGCAAGGGATATGAGACCTTTTTAAGTCGAGTGAGTGATGGCCGTGGACTCCCGGTGGATTCGATCGATGCCATTGGGCGTGGCCACATCTGGAGTGGGCAACGTGCAAAGGACCTGGGCCTGGTGGACCGGATCGGGACCGTTCTCGATGCCATTGCTTGGGTCCGGGAAATGGCCAAGGTCGGGCCGGAAGCCGAGATCCGGCTCATGACGACCCAAAAGGCTCGGATGCCGATGGAGGGGCTATGGATGAGGTCGGCACAGGCCTGGAACGAGCCCTGGCAGTCCTGGGCCCAAGAACCCGTGCTTTACTGGCTCCCGCCTTTGAAGATCGAGCCCTAAACACCGATCCTCCCGCGCCTGAACCCTTGTGCTTCTACCACTCCGACCGTCCGAGTAGGGCTTCCCTTAGGGTGGTGACATCCGTCAAGGAGATATCCGATCCCGCGGGCAAGCCCCGGGCGATCCGGGTAATTTTGATCCCCAAATCCTTCAAGAGGTCGTGGATGTATTGTGCGGTGGCATCTCCTTCCACCGTAGGGTTCAGGGCTAAGATAACCTCCCGGATCTGTTCGTTCCGGACCCGATTCGGGAGGTCACGGAGGAAGAGTTGGTCGGGCCCGATGCCATCGACGGGCGAGAGGACCCCGCCCAAGACATGGTATCGGCCCCGAAAGACCCCCAATTTCTCAAATAAAAAGACGTCTTGAGGACGTTCGACGACGGCGAGGAGGCCAGTGGCACGACTCGGGTCCTGACAGATGGGACAGGGATCGACATCGGTCAAGCCATGACACACCGAACAAAAGCGGAGTTCCTTCGCTGCTTGATCCAGGCTCTGCACGAGTTCGTGGATGAGTGTGGGGTCCTTAAGGAGGTAAAAGACCAGGCGTTCGGCCGTGCGGGTGCCGATGCCTGGCAGCTTCTTTAAGGCTCGGATCAGCCGGTCAACCGAGGAGGGAACCCACATCGAGACCCGGGGGCAACATCCCCAGAAGTTCTTTCATTTCCTCCTGTGCGGCCTGGCGGGACTTTTCCAGGGCGTCGTTGACTGCCGAGAGTATGAGGTTCTCCAGGAACTTACGATCCCCGGTTTGCCAGAGTTCGTCCGAGATTTGGATCTTTAGGATTTTCTGTTGGCCATCGGCAATCACCTTGACCATCCCGCCGCCGGAGGCTCCTTCGACCCGAATCTTCTTCAACTTCTTTTGAAGTTTCCCGAGTTTGCTACGAAGTTGCATGGCCTCTTTCATTGCCTCTGCGAACTTAAACATGGTTGATCTCCTCCAGTTTAAAGGTTTCTTTGAGTTTCAGGAACCGCGGGTCGTCCGGCCGTGCCCGGACCTGGACCCGAACTTCAAAGTCTTTTCCGAAATAGGTCCGAAGGTCATCCTCGATCTCTGGGATATGTTCTTCCCACGCCTGTTGTTCTTCTGTGGAATTCACCCAAACCACAAATGAGGAATTGTTTAAATGAACATTTGCGCTTTTTAGTCGTTCTGCCAGCAGGGTGGCGCCCAGGCTCTCGAGATAGGAAAGAAAACCCTCGTAGGTTCGTCTGGAGGGAGGGGGTGTCGAAGTGGGCGGGGATGGGGATGGCGGGGGGACGGACGATGGCTTTGGTGACGTGCCCGTGGGCGGGGCGGATTCGGTGGGGTGGTCAGCACGTGATGGCGGGGTGCGGAAGACTGTAACCCCCGCTTTCCGCAAGATCTCAGAGATCTCGGCTACTCGCGGCAGCAAACACATCCGCGCGATGTGGTAGTCTACCCAGATTCGAGGGAAGGTGGAATATCGAACAGCTTCTTCCAGGTTTAACGCCGCACGCATCAGGGACAGCAGGTCTTCCTGGGCAATCTTCTGGGCAATTCCCTCAAAAAGGTTGCGTTCGAGCCCGGCTTTTGCGCGGAGCGTTTGGGCCAGTGCATCCTCCAGTCCCCGTGCAAACTCTTGGGGGCTGATGCCTTGTAAAAACCAGGAATCCACCAAACGCAGGGCTCCCGGGACGTCTTGCGCAAGAACTCGTTCCAGCAGTTTCACGTACTGTTCGTCCTCGACCATCCCCAAGAGCCGGACCACGTCCTCGGCCCGAATTTCCCCCTCAGCAAAGACGTGGAGTTGTTCCAAGAGGCTGATCGCATCGCGGAGGCTTCCATGTGCGTACCGGGCGATCCGCTGAAGTGCTTCCGGGGACACAGCAATCTGCTCACGGTCTGCAATCTCCTGGAGCCGTCGTTCGATGTCTTTAGAACTTAACGGCCGGAAATCAAAGCGTTGGGTTCGGGAGATGACTGTTTCAGGAACCTTTCTCGGTTCTGTGGTAGCAAAGATAAACACCACATGTTCTGGGGGTTCTTCCAGGGTTTTTAACAGGGCATTGAATGCCTCGGTAGTCAGCATATGGACTTCATCGATGATATAGACCCGGTATCGGCCGCGGGTGGGCATCAGTCGGATGTGGTCTCGGAGGTCCCGGACCTGGTCAATGCCCCGGTTCGAGGCGCCATCAATTTCAACGACATCCATGGAGCGGGATGCGTCAATCTCGCGACACACCGTGCATACATTGCACGGCTCGGGCGTCACTCCTTTCTCACAGTTCAAGCCCTTGGCGAGGATTCGTGCGGTCGTGGTTTTCCCTACCCCGCGAGGGCCGGTGAACAGATAAGCAGAAGCGATGCGCTTGGACTTCAGGGCGTTGTAAAGGGTGCGGGTCACATGTTCTTGGCCGGTGACCTCAGAGAAGCGCTTGGGACGGTACTTTACCGGGAGATTCATGGCAGGGTAATTATACAGTCTGAGCAAAAATCCAGGCCTCCGACCCCTTGAAAAAACAGAGAAATTCGCACCACCATTATCGCGATGGTTCAGGACCTCTTTCCCTTGAAAACCCGTAAGGGCGTCTGTATAACTTGCCTATGCTGATTTTGACCCCAAAAGAGATGCGGGAGATCGACCGCATCACCATCGAAGAACTCGGAATCCCTGGACACGTCCTTATGGAGAACGCTGGACGTGAAGTGTACCACATCCTGCGGGAACAGTTTCCCCTGGAGGAATTCTCCGTTACCGTGGTCTGCGGCAAAGGGAATAACGGTGGAGACGGCTTCGTTGTCTCACGATACCTTCTGGGACGAGTGCACGACCTCAAGGTCTTCCTCCTGGGCAAAAAAGACGAAGTCCAGGGCGATGCACGGTTTCACATGGAACTCCTGGAGAAGATCGGCGGCGAGGTCGAGGAGGTTACCGAAGACAACTTCCCTGTGTTCAGCGTCTATGTCCGCTCTGCAGATTTGATTGTGGACGCCATCTTCGGGACTGGCTTTCGAGGGGAAGCCACAGGAATTTACGAGGAGGCGATCTCCGAGATCAACGAGGCCCCAGGCTATAAAGTGGCGGTGGATATCCCTTCGGGAGTGAATGGCGAGACTGGGGAGGCCAAAGGCGCCGCGGTCTTTGCTGATTTCACGGTGACGATGGCCTACCCCAAGACCGGGCACTTCCTATACCCTGGCCGGCTGCTTCGCGGAGACCTCTTTGTGGCCGATATCGGGATCCCGGAACGCCTGGCCCGGTCCCAAGTCCAGCGGGAACTCCTCACCTGGCAACAGGTCCGCTCCTTGCTTCCTGCGCGAATCGGCGACGAAAACAAAGGCCATTTTGGCCGGATCTTAGTCGTTGCAGGGTCCCGGGGCTATACCGGGGCAGCCGCGATGACGGCAGAGGCCGCCCTCCGCACCGGCGCTGGTCTGGTCTATCTCGCCTCCCCGGAATCCTTGTATCCCATTTATGAGCAGAAACTCACCGAGGTCATCACCCTGCCCGTTCAGGAGAAAGATGGCATGATCGCCCCTTCTGCGGTGGAGGACCTGGCCAAAACCGGGATCCAGTTTGACGTCCTGGCCATTGGCCCGGGACTGGGGCGGAACGACCTCGCGCGAGAGACCGTAAGACGCATGATCGAATGGTTTCAAGGACTGATCGTTATGGATGCAGACGCCTTTGTCTTGCTGTTCCAAGAGGGGAACCTCCCCGAATGGGAGATCCCGCCGGTCGTGACCCCCCACCCCGGCGAAATGGGACTGGTCATTCGGGCACATCCCCAGGCCGTCCATCGGTCCCGGCTCCAAGTCGCCCCCGAATTCGCCCGCAAGACCGGGACCGTCACGGTATTGAAGGGTAACCCTACGGTCATTGCCCTGCCCGAAGGCCCCGTCTATCTGAACCCCACAGGAAATGCGGGGATGGCGAGCGCTGGTACCGGGGATGTCCTGACCGGCATGATCGCCGGCTTTCTCGGCCAGGGGCTGGCCCCTGGAGAGGCCGCACCCTTGGCGGTATTTCTCCACGGCCTGGCCGGAGACCTCGTGATGACCCAAGAGTCTATGTATACCCTGACCGCAACGGATCTTATCCGCGCCCTTCCCCAGGCCTTTCAGATCCTGCTTTACGGCGAAGATCTTGCAGAGGAGGGGGATGAGACAGCGTGACTGGTCACCTGCTCACGCTCGTCCTTCTTTCAGCGTTCCGCTTCCAGCATTCTCTGGCCATCGGCCAATTCGGCTATGTCCACAACCTTGACATCTCTTACAAGACCCTCACCTTGGCCACGGCTGGCGGCGTTTTGGTCTATGATCTCCAAACCCATGAGCCCATCCGAACCTATATTACGGATGCCCCGGTCACCCATGCCCTGACTGCCCCCGGCGACGCCGAGACCTACTTCGTTTCTGAAGGGGGACTGTATAAATTGGTCCGCGGAGTCGCAGAACCGATTTACCTCGGACACGTCGGCGAAATTGACGCCTTGGGCTATTCCGCGAGATACCTCTGGATCTACAAAAACCGTCAGTATCGCCGGTTCCTCCGGTCTGGCGGAGACTTAGGACCGGGCGCCCCGCCTAAGGACACACGCTGGACCGGGACATTGAATCGGATCCCCTTTGATGATCGCAGACTCGCCTTCTTAAGCCCGTTTTTCATCTATAATGACCGAATGGGGAACGTTGAGTTCACCGTGGCCGTGCAGGATCAATCCACCCTGTATGTCGGTACGTGGGGGCTTGGGGTCTTCATCTATGACTTCCGTACATGGGAAAAGAAAGACTCGATCTACTTTGCTATTGAACCCCAAGAGGTTCTGACCCTGGCACCAGCACAGGATGGCGGCGTCTGGGTGGGAGGACGTGGCGGATTCACCCATTGGTCACCAACCGGCCTCTGGTCTCTCTCCTCCATCCAACGGACCGATTTTGGATGCTCTCAGATCTTTGACTTGTTAGATCGGCCGGAAGGCCTGTGGATTGGGGCGGACTGTGGCCTGTTCCGGTACCGGAACGATTTCTTTTTTAAAATCTCGACCCTTGCACGATTGCCCAAGGGCGTGACAGCCCTGGCTGGCACAGATACCCTCCTCTGGCTCGGCAGCGAAGGGGCGTGGGGAGTTCTTAAGAACCGCAAACAACTCCGTTCCTTCTCCTTCCCCTCCCCAGCCACGGTCTATCAAATCCTGGCCGGCAAAAAGAACGTCTACCTGTTGACAGACTTGGGCCTGTATGTCGTCAAGCCGGATACGGACGTTGTCTATTTCCTGAACGATCCCCGGAATTGGCTGAGATCCGACGTCGTGGCTGGCGCACGGTGGCAGGACTCCCTCTATGTGATCGGGGCCGACGGATTGGTGATCTGGCGAGACGGCGACACCACATACCGCTACCTCGCAACCCCTTACAACCCCCGAGGACAGAGGACCTATGCAGTAACCGTGGATGCCCGTGCAATCTATTTGGGAACCCAATCGGGGCTCTATGTCTATGATCGCGAGGCCAAGAACTGGGCCCGTTATGGCCGTTACGATGGTCTTCGTGACGACGAGGTCCACGACCTCGCGATCCGCGGGGATACCCTGTTTGTCGGGACCCGCCGAGGGCTGATCCTCCTCTGGTGACCCTCATGGATCATCACGAGTTTAACCTGCTTCGATTACATGCGATCCCTGGAGTTCGGTGGCGAACGATCCATCGGATTTTTCGGATCTTGGAACAACGCAACGAAAGTCTGGAAGACTTCCTGAGGGCTTCAAGGGAGACCTGGCAGAAAGTCTATCGCCTCCCTGCACCAGTGGTGGAGTATCTGGTGAAACGAAGCGAGGAGATCGATCGAATTGCCTTTGAGTGGCAAATTGGTCTAACCCCCTTGCGTGTCCGCGTGCTTGCAGAGTACCACGCTACCTATCCCGATCGTGTCCGCGCCTTCTTTGAGGTTCCCCCTCCCATCCTATATTGGTCTGGAGATCTCAAGAGATTTCCTGACGTACACTGGATTGCGTGGGTAAGTTCGCGAACACGAACTCACCAGGGAAAGCGGATGTTGGATCGGGTTTTGGAATGGATCCCGGGGATGCCTCAGGGCTTAGGGGTGGTCACCAGTTTCTATCGGCCGGTCTACCGCAGAGTGGCCCAGGCCAGTCTGCAAAGCCAACACCCTACAGTTTTGGTGCCTGACCGAGGACTTCTCCAGATCCGTCGGTCTCCTCTAATGAAGATGCGGCATCCGGCGACATGGATTGTATCACCCTTCGCGCCGGACGATGTGGGGACCGGCGGAAGTGGCCCCAAACGAGACCAAACACTCGTTGCGCTCGCGGATACTGTCGTCGGCATAGAGATCCGTGGCGGTGGGGTGATGGAAAGCGTGCTTCAGCGCGCCCTGGACAAAGGCAAAGCGGTCTGGGTCTATCAGCCCCCCTATCCTACACCTGCAACGGAGGGCAATTTTCACCTCATTGCCCAAGGAGCTCAGCCGTTTCAGGAGATCTCTGTCCTGTTGGACATGCTGTAATCCGGTCTGACTCACAATGAACGTGTGTGTCCCAGAAGCCACGTAAATAACCGTTCCAGAACACCCACATTCATGGACCGGAGATGGTACAGCAGCAGAAGGTAGTATGCCAGGAATGCCAGGAAGATGGTGATCACGGCCACGGGATGTTGTCGGAGCCGCCACAAGAGAACCAGACCCAGCGTGACCAATGCCAGTTTCGCCAGCATAAACGCGAGGGGGTGGGTGTTGACCAGGTCTGCCAGCAGAGGATTGCCTTCGATCGCCTTCCCGGAGTAGATCCAAACCAGGGTCAAGACGCCGTCCAGGACGTTCAAAACGGCAATTCCTGCGATCATGCCTTTAAGCCAGGTCTCCTGGTGGGGTGTACTGACCTTCATGTCTTGTCTTGGGAATGAAACAAATCCTTCGCGGAGGCGTTCTTAATGAGACCCAGAGCCTTGTGGGTTCCGCGAGGCAAAGGGAGTGTATGGACTTGACTTGCCGGGACCCAACGGTAGGTCTCGGGCCCTCGAATCCATTGAGGATCGTGGTTTGTCCGGCCCAGGAACACGTGCAGAGTCACAGAGAAGTGGGTGTAGCCGTGGCGGACGTGCCCCAGGTATTCCAAGTCTTCCGAAATCTGGAGCCCCAGTTCCTCGTAAAGTTCGCGTCGGACTGCTTGTTTTAAGGACTCCCCAGGCTCGACCTTGCCACCGGGCAGTTCCCAGAGCCCGCCCAGGAACCCCTCTTTCTTGCGCCTTGTCAGCAGGATTTCACCCCGGTCATTCTGGAGGTACGCGAGGACAACCTCATAGTGGGGCCGAGGCTTTGGGGCTCGCTTGAGGGGACGCTCGAGGACGGTACCACGAGCAAGGGCCAAGCAGGACGAACGAACGGGACACTCTGGACACCTGGGCGATTTGGGCGTACAGACCAGGGCCCCCAGTTCCATTACGGCTTGGACAAAGACTGAGATCTCTGTGTCCGGAACCTCTTGAAGGATAGGCTCGCCAACCGCTCGATACTCGGAATCTTTGAGGGTTGCGAGGTCAAACAGCCGAGCCAGGACACGACGGATGTTGCCGTCCAAAGGCAAATGGCGCTCGCCGAAACTGATGGCCCAGACCGCAGCAGCCGTGTATGCCCCCACTCCAGGTAATTTCCGGAACGATTTATAAGTAGGAGGAAACCCCCGATAGCGCTGCCAGGCTTCTTGCGCGGCCCGATGGAGGTTCCGGGCACGGGCATAATAGCCCATCCCTTCCCAGGCCTTGAGCACGGCCTCAAGGGGAGCCTTCGCCAGATGCTCTATCGTAGGAAACTGCCGGAGGAAGCGCTCGTAATAGTCCAGCACCGTATCCACCCGGGTCTGCTGGAGCATGACTTCCGAGATCCAGATTGCATAGGGATCTCTGGTCTTCCGCCAGGGCAGATCGCGGGCGTTCGCTTGAAACCAACGCAGAAGTTTCGTGGCCAAGGACTGCAAATCTTTCATGCGGGTCTCTGGATGCCCGGACATGGGCGATAAGATATAGCCCGAGCCCAGAGACCTCAATCGGTGGCGGTGTCCCAGAGGTGTGTGGTCTTCCGGAGGCTCACATAGGCATTGCGCCCGACAATGAGATGATCCAAAAAGGTCAGGCCCAAGAGGGCCGCGGCCTCTAAGATCCGGCGGGTCAATTCGTGGTCCTCCTGGCTGGGCGTTGGATCGCCTGAGGGATGGTTGTGAACCAGGATGAAGCCGGCACACCGAGACTCTAAAGCGGGTGCCAGGATCTCTCGGGGATGGGCCAAACTCGTGTCTAAGGTGCCGATGGTTAAGGTCTCGTCCCGGATCAATCGGTTCCGGGTGTCCAGGTAGAGACCCCGGAGGTGCTCCTGAGCTAGGGTTTCCATAGGCTTCACATACGCATAGACTTCTTCTGGATTTCGGAGATAGACCGTGTGGCTCGGGGCGCCAAACAGCCGGCGGCCCAATTCTAAGGCTGCCACGACCTGGCAGGCTTTTACACGGCTCAGGCCAAAGAGATCCATGATCTTTTGGACATCTGGCTCCGTATAGGCAGCCTGTGGAGCATACTGTTGGATGATCCGTCGTGCCAGGGCCAGCACCCCCTCTTTCCGGGTGCCGGACCCCAGAATCACCGCCATCAGTTCTTCGTTAGTCAAGGCTTGGGGTCCCTGTCGGACCATTTTCTCTCTGGGACGTTCCTCGACCGGGAGGTCCCGGATCCGCGGAATTCGATCGGCCTCCTGCCAATTCATGTCCTAACTATGGGCTGGCCCCGCCCGGATGTCAAGAGGGGAGGCTACTCCAAGTGGCTGTGTTCAACCCATTCCCGGAGGGTTCTGGCCACCTGGACTCCTGGGTCTTGAGGCCGGGTCTCGACGTCCTGAGTTACTCCTGTCAGGACCCAGAGCGCTGGGATGCCCAGTTTTCGGGCCCCAATGATATCCGTATCCCAACGGTCGCCGATCATAAGTGCCTCGTGAGGTTGCACCCCTAAGATCTCTAAAGCCAGGGTATAGAGGGTCGGGTGGGGCTTCCCCATCACGGCATGGGGCTCACGGCCACTGGCAGTCTGGACAGCAGCAACAATTGTGCCTGCTCCCGGAGCGACCCCGGACTCCACCGGATAGGTCGCGTCCAGGTTGGTTGCAACGAAAATCGCACCCTGGAGGATCGCCCGCTGTGCTGCCCAGATCTTGCGGTAGGTCACATGGTGATCTGTGCCCACCACAACCGCTTCGGGCTGGGCGTCGCGGACGAGAATCCAATCGGGGTCAGTGTGGACCTCGATGCCAGCGGCCGTCAGCTCTTCCACTAGCCCCTCTTCTCCGACAGCAAAAACCTTTTGGAAACCCCGTTTTTTAAGCCACAACGCTGCCGCATAACTGCTCGTCAGGATGTGTCCCAGATCGACCTCGATCCCTAACTCGCGAATCCGATCCCGATACTGGACCCTTGCCCGGGTTGAATTGTTGGTCAAAAAGACCTTGGGCAGGAGCAGAGACTTCAGCACTTCGACGTTATCGGGGATCGGGGTGTGTCCCCGCCACAGGACCCCGTCCATGTCCACGAGAAGAGCCCGATATTGGATTGGCGGCTTCATGTTAGGGCAATTTTAAAACATTTTGTGTTGGGGGGTTAGTTCCGGACTTGGAGGCCGTTTGTCTCGATCTGCATGGGGATGCCCCAGGCCAGGGC